>NZ_JBALPG010000060.1:0-326 GCF_036965245.1 Neobacillus drentensis | reverse complement strand
TCTGTTACTGCTTTTAATATATTGATAAAATGTTCAAAAATTTTTTCAATTTCATTGTTATCGAAAAGGCTTTCGTTAAATTCGATTCTCCCATTTATACCTTGCGAAATTTCACTAAATCTAATCCATATACCAAACTTAAGTTCTTTTAACAAAGGAATTTCCTTCAGCATAGTCACAGTATCAAAGATAACATTGTGATAATTGTCTGTTTTATTAAAACCACCCGAAAATTCAGAAAACTGAATGTTTGCTTCCTCACTTGCACTTCTAAAAGTTTCATTTTCATTTATCGCATTCTTAATAAAAGCATATCTGTATTGATT
>NZ_JBALPG010000059.1:0-4218 GCF_036965245.1 Neobacillus drentensis | reverse complement strand
TCCTTAAAAGAGGGTTTTTGATTAGCTATTCAGAAAACCAATTCAGAAGAAATAAGTTAAATATTTAATGCAACTAAAAATAAATTCAATTATACTTTTCATAAAAAAAAGACTGAACGGTAAAACCGATCAGTCTTTAGGTAACTAATTTTTATGGCAATTTTTTTAATTTGGTACATCTATTTTTTTAGCCTTTGGATGGATTCTGCTATCCAAATAATAGCTGTTTCATCATCAATTAGAAAGGAAGGCATACTCCATTTTGCTGTAATCATATCCCTCATCTCTTCCATCCAGTACACAACTGCCGTAACATTTTTCACCATTTCTAATAAAATCAGGTCCTGTTTATCTCTTACTAACAATAGCTTAGGATAATTTTCCTGCTTATAACCCTCAATTAATATTACATCTGGATTGAAAGATTTTAGCAACTCAATCTGTTTTTCAAGACTATGTTGGAAGTTTTCAGCCTGAAGAATCAGTCTGCCATCCCCTTCAACAATTGATGCAATCGCACCTGCTGAAAGATGTTTGCTTGAATCCTTTTGATCCGCTGCATCTGGTTTCCCCCCATGGCCATGATGTTTAATGGTCACCGTTTTTAAACCACGATCCTTTAGTGCTTTAATAAGCTTTGTTGTTAAAGTTGTTTTCCCACTATTTTGATATCCTACTACTTGAAATACTACTGGCTTTACCAAGGCCACTCACTGCCGACCTGGTCCTCAAGTAAAAGAACATCTACCTCGCTTCCAGCAGTAAATCCACGCGTTCCACCAGGAAGAATCGTTAAGGAATTTGCACCTGAAAGACTCATAATAATATTTGACTTATCTAGTCCGCTCGGAGTAACTCTTAACCTTCCATCCTCGATAAATACCGAGCTGCGCACCAATCTCGTAAATGGATTTGCTTTTAAAAAGTCAACCTCTAAGACTGCTTTCTCTCTCCGTAAGTGCGGTTTTTCTGAAAAAAGTAGTCCGCGAATAATCGGCCGTGCATACAATTCAAAGCCGACATAACAGGCAGATGGGTTCCCTGAAAGCCCAAACAGAATTTTATTATTAAATCGAGCTACCGTCGTAACACTTCCGGGTCGCATTGCCACTTTATTAAAGAATACCTCTGCACCCAGTTTTTTATAAATTGCCGGAAGATAGTCAAAATCTCCAACCGATACACCTCCGGTCGTAATTAACAAATCTACCTTATTCAAAGTGTTTTTTACTGCTTCAAAACATGTATCAAAATCATCAGGCAACTTACCAAAATAATGAACAGTCCCCCCTGCCCTTTCTATTTGGGCAGCAATCATATGGGAATTGCTATTGCGAATTTTTCCTGGCACTAATTCTTCTTCCACTTCTAAAAGCTCTGTTCCAGTCGCAAACAGACCGACAAGTGGTTTTTTTGCCACGGGTACATTCTTATAGCCAAAAGTAGCAAGCATGGCTTGGATACCGGGATTAATCAATGTTCCTTTTTTTACTAAGACTTCACCTTTTTTCGCGTCTTCACCTTTTAAGGAAACATTATCCCCCTTGTTAAATCTTCGTTTTATCGACATAAAAGGTTTTCCGTTTTTTTCGTAGTCTTTTGCAACTTCAAACATGACGACTGCATCGGTTCCTTCCGGCATCATTGCCCCTGTCATGATTCGAACTGCTTGATTTTGACCGACAATCTTCGTTGAAACCAATCCGGCACCTATATGATCAATTACTTCAAATTCGACTGGATTGGACAGTGTAGCCTCAAGAGTATCGATGGATCTGACTGCAAAGCCATCATAAGGTGCCCGGTCAAAGTGAGGCACGTCGCTAGTCGCAATTAAATCTTCTGATAAAAAACGGCCAAAACTCTCATTTATCGAAACATGTTCTGTTACACCATGTAATTGATGTTCCATTATTTTTTGGACTGCTTCACCAATTGGAATCGGTATTCTTCTTTCTAACAAACTACATCAACTCCTGCCTAATACTAGTAATTTTTAACTATGTATAAAATTTTATCATCTAATATTCATTATAAGCCTATAGAAAACTTGCTAACATATCAAATGTCACAAAATAAGGAATTAATTAAATCATAGCGAAAGTGTGATGCAGGTCACCTAATTAATATTTGTTTTCAATTATGCTTAAGTCAGAAATAACCAACCTTTAAAAAAATTCAAGGAGGATTTTTCATGACTTTCACTATTACTGAGAATTCATTAGTTAAAGATATTGTTAACGAATTACCAAAAACAAGTGATGTATTCAAAAAGAACCGCATCGATTTCTGCTGCGGCGGAAACATCCCATTGTCACAAGCTGTTGCTCAAAACCAGCTTAATATGGATACTTTATTAGAAGAATTAAAAATCGTATTTGAGACATACGAGAATACCGAAAAAGATGTAGAAGTTTGGACAGAATCTGATTCAAATACAATCATGGAACATATCATTTCAAATTACCACCGTGTATCTGAAGAAGAGTTATCAATGCTCAGCCCATATGTAACGAAAGTATCACGTGTACACGGCGACAACCATCCTGAGTTATTAAAAGTGAATGAACTCTTTTATGAATTTAAAAAAGAATTGCTTAAGCATATGGAAAAAGAAGAAGCTATTGTATTCCCGTTAATTAAGCAGATCATAGACGGAACTGTTGAAAATCGCAAAGAAGCGATTGCAATGATTACAGAGCTTGAAAAGGAACACGACCATGCCGGTGAGATTTTAAGACAAATCCGTGAAGTAACATCTGACTATAAACTTCCACTAGATGCCTGTGGTACGTACCGTTTAGTTTATGCACGCTTGGAAGCATTAGAAGAATTAACCTTCATGCATGTTCATCTTGAAAATAATATTTTATTCCCTCGATATATTGCATAATGATCAACAGCCCGCTTGCTGCAAGCGGGCTGTTTTATAAAATGAGGATCTATATCTGAACTTTGATAACTGTCTAGCTCGCAGCGCCCAGCAGCTAGTGTACTTCGCTAAACGGGCGCTTCCGCTTTTCTAGTTAACCGCCAATATAAGACATTTCGATCTTTTTACGATTTTTATTTGTTTCCGCTGTTCTTTCGTCCGAATATCTGTCATCTCGACCATTCCAAATATCTGTAATCCGCTCAGCTATTTGCTCATCGGTAGCCCCATTTCTCATGAAATTCCGAATATCATGGCCATTTCCATTAAATAAGCAGGTAAAAATCTGACCATTTGCTGAAAGTCGGGATCGAGTGCAGCTTGAGCAGAAAGACTCAGAAACGGAAGTAATAAACCCTACATTCACGTCAGAATCTTTATAGCGATAAAGCTTTGCCACTTCCCCAAAATAAGCAGGATCAATAGGCTCCAGTTCAAAATGCTCTTTCAATAGATGATAAATCTGTTTTTTGGTAATAACATCATCCATTTTCCAGCCGTTTGTCGAGCCAACATCCATGAACTCGATATACCTAAGCTCTAAACCGTGGTTTTTGCAGTATTCTGCCATTGGAATAATTTCAGAATCATTTAGACCTTTTTTTACAACCATGTTGATTTTGACCCCAAGGCCCGCCTGTTTTGCCGCTTCAATCCCATCTAATACAGGACCCGTACCTACCTGGCGCCCATTAATTTGTCCAAACAATTCATCGTTTAGGGTATCAAGGCTGACATTTACTCTTTTGAGACCTGCAGCTTTTAACTCACCAGCCAATTTCGGCAAAAGAACGCCATTTGTTGTTAAGCCTATGTCCCTTAGGCCGTCAATAACAGAGAGTTTTTTGACAAGAATCGGCATATCCTTGCGAAGCAGTGGTTCACCGCCTGTTAAGCGGATTTTTTCCACTCCTAAACCGACAAATATTTTTCCTAGGCGTTCAATTTCTTCATACGTCAGCAAGGCGCTTCGAGGAAGAAATTCAAAGTCCGGACCAAATTGGTCTGCTGGCATACAGTATTGGCAGCGAAAATTACAGCGATCTATGACAGAAATTCTTAAGTCACGTAAAGGTCTATTTAATTTATCCTTAATAATGGTTTTTTCCATTCGTATCAACTCCATTATTTTCAAAGAAGCTATTTATTTTCAGTGTATCAGGGTTTTACTAAAAAAACTGTTACTTTATTCACTATTAAAATACTTTTTATTATTATTCTTATCTTAACAGATGTTTGTACATGAATAAAAGATTGATTTTGGAAATCATTATCCACTTTAAATT
>NZ_JBALPG010000058.1:0-6139 GCF_036965245.1 Neobacillus drentensis | reverse complement strand
TTATTTTTAATCCATACCTTCCTCCTGGGTTTAACCTTTTATAAGAACAAAAATAGAAAAAGTATTTTTGTATTGCTTTTTTCCAATATGGGATTTGCCTATCTATTGGAGTATTTTGTATTAAACTTATTCAAAGCATATACCTATAAACCGAAGGTATTAAAAAACCACTTTCTTGATAATATATTTGGGGCTGTTTTATCCCAAGCAGTATTTATTCCTTTTACCGCAGTGTTCTTTTCCATTTTTAAATTGGGGTGGCCTGCAAAGGTATTCGGGAGCATTTACTTTTCATTAATAGAACTACTATTTTTGCGGCTTAGGATCTATCAACATTCATGGTGGAAAACTGGATATACCTTAATTCTCCTGCCATTGTATTTTAGATTGAGCGATTCTTGGTATAACTACTTTTTAAAAAATAATTCAATTATTCGTTTTGTATCCTTATTTTTGATGGTTATGGTAACAGAAACAAATTTATTTTTATTTTTGGCTATTTTTCGCAAAATTCGATTTGGCTTGGGCAGATATCATTCATGGAAGGAACATTTTATTTTATCGCCTTTATATTCCATCACATTTTCGCTATTCACTGCGTTTTCACTGAAAAAACAAAATAGTGTTATTGCCAAGCTAAGTGTAATTCTGTTTGGAGCATGTTTAAATTATTTTTTTGAAAGAATCAAGTTATTAAAAAATAAACTTCATTTTTTTGAATATTTATTAGTAAGAATAATAATGGTTTTCATTTTTGGACAATACAGAGTGTGGGTTTATGGAGAAAGGGATAAGAGCGAATAAGAAAAAATAAAACGCCACAAGTGGCGTTTTATTTTTGAATATTAAAATGTGCTCTTGAAAATAAAAAGGGAGTATGATAGAATGACATTTGGCATAAAATGTTGATGTTAGAAATAATTATAAATAACCTATTATAACATTAACATAGTTTTTTGTGGTTGTCAAGCAGAAGGATCTAAATTTAATCAGGAGAGTGGTTAAATGAGCGATTTAGAAAACAAAGACTGGCAGTTAGAGCAAGAAAGAGTCAGTTCAGTAGTTGAGGAAATTAATCAAAAGGTAAACAACTTAAACCAAAATACTGGTAAGGTTCGCTCAGATGTTCTCGAACTTCGCAAAACTTTTTGGGATGATGTAACCGTTAATTTAGATGAACCGGATGATATTATTGAAACGGCGGCAAGTATGAAGCAGCAAGCTGAACTGCTATCTGAGCGAGAGCGAACACATAAACAATTGGATAAACACCTGAAAACACTCGCCAGATTAAAATATTCCCCATATTTTGGGCGGATTGATTTTTTTGAAAAAGGCGAAAAATCACCTGATAAAGTTTATTTAGGAATCTCATCATTAATGGATGAACACGATGAAAATTTCTTAATCTATGATTGGCGGGCACCAATATCCAGTCTTTACTACGACTATTCTCCAGGTGCAGCAAAATATAATACACCTGAAGGAACAATCGAAGGAGAAATTACTTTAAAGCGCCAATTTATAATTAGGAATTCAGAAATTAAGGGTATGTTTGATACAGGAGTAACAATAGGGGATGAAATGCTTCAGGAAGTCCTTGGAAACAATGCGAGTACTCAAATGAAGAGTATTGTTGCCACGATTCAACGTGAGCAAAATGAAATTATTCGAAATGAGCGAAGCAAAATCCTTCTCGTTCAAGGAGCTGCAGGAAGCGGCAAAACCTCTGCAGCGCTTCAACGTGCAGCATATTTGCTGTATCGGTATCGAGGGACATTAAATTCGGAAAACATTATGCTTTTCTCACCGAACCCTCTTTTTAACAGTTATGTTGCTACCGTATTGCCTGAACTGGGAGAAGAAAATATGCAACAATCTACTTTCCAGGAATATTTAAATCACAGGCTTGGAAAAGCGTTTGATGTAGAGGACCCTTTCATCCAAATGGAGTATCTGCTCAGTGGGAGAAATGATGTAGGTTATCAAACAAGAATGGATGGAATCCGCTTTAAGGCAAGCCTAAATTTTAAAAAAATCATTGATCAGTATGCGTTCAAATTATCTAGTCAAGGCTTAATTTATAAGGATTTATCCTTTAGAGGAGATATAATAATTTCGAAAAAAGAAATTCATGATTATTTTTATTCTCTAGATGAAGGTTACTCAATCCCAAACAGAATTCAACTTGTCAAGGATTGGTTACTAAAAGAATTAAGGCGTGCTATGAAACGGGAACAATCTAAAGGTTGGGTGGAGGAAGAAATACAATTTCTTGAAAAGGAAGATTATTTGGATGTATTCAAAAAGCTCCAAGAAAAAAATCGTTTTACGGACAATACATTTGATGATTTTGAGCGGGAACAAAAACTTCTTGCCGAAATGATCGTAAAGGAAAAATTTAAGCCATTATTCTCAAGGGTGAAGAATTTAAAATTCATTGATACCACTCAAGTTTATATACAATTATTTGAACAAGTTGAAAAATCAGAAGAAAACCTTCCGCCAAACTGGTCAAAAATTTGCAAGCTAGCGGCAGAGAAGTTTAGCCGCATGGTTTTTCCGTATGAAGATGCGACTCCTTATGTATATCTTCAGGATTTAATTGAGGGCCGAAAATCAAACACAGCCATTCGTCATATATTTATTGATGAGGCACAGGATTATTCACCGTTTCAGTTCGCATTTATTCAAAGGCTATTCCCTTATAGCAAAATGACCTTGCTGGGTGACTTCAATCAAGCGATTTTTTCTGGGGCGACGGGTTCAGAGACCGTTCTTACGGATTTTAATTATTGCGATGAAGATGTTGTTACGTTTGTGTTGACAAAAACCTACCGTTCTACGAGGGAAATAGTCGAATTTACAAGCGGGTTGATTGAAGGTGGTGAAAAAATAGAACCATTTAACCGTAATGGTCGTAAGCCGACTATTGAAGTAGTAGAACATACCAAGTTGAATAGTGCTATTCTTTCAAAAATGAAGGCATTTAAAAATGAGGGACATCGCACAATAGCGGTTATTTGCAGGACTGCTGCAGAAAGCAAGGCAGTTTTTGAGGCTCTTAAAAACGAAGTTCCACTTCATTTAATTGAAAAAGGGACTGTTTCCTTTGAAAAGGGCAATCTTGTGATTCCTTCCTATTTGGCAAAAGGGATCGAATTTGATGCGGTCATTCTTTATGATAGTTCTCAATACAAGTGTGAAAGTGAGCGGAAATTATTCTATACAGTTTGTACACGTGCAATGCATGAATTGTATATGTTTACAACAGAGGGTATTAGTCCACTCATGGAAACCATGTCAAAAGAATTATATGAGTTAAAAATGAACTTTTAGAAAAAAGCTGCAGAATTCTAAAGTGAATTCTGCAGCTTTTTCTTTTTTAAAAAACTACTTTTTCCATTGCTTTTTTACTTGTTCAAAGGCAAGGCGTAATATTTCATCATCAGAAGTTTCCCGATTGGTAATGACATTCGTCAAATAGGATTTTCCTTCGAAGGTTATTGTTACTTCCACTTGTACCATAAAAAACCACCTTTCTTTATATGATAATGGTTGGTCGTGTATTCTTTACCGATAGGAAAGTAACTTTCTTATCAGGCGTAAGTCCAACTACGCCTCTGTCTTTCCCTAGGTGCTGCCGATTCGGGGAGTTTTCTTTTAAAAGTGCTGTTTTCGTAAAGTTTGTTTCTTTTTTAGTGTAATTTAACTTTAACTATCTGAGTTGATTGTAGCGGAGGGCACTTGACTCCTCGAAAATGCTAACGCATTTCCTTCGTGCGGTGATTATTCTAGGAAGCTTATTCAATGTCCTGCGGGAGAAAGAGGGAACTGGGAGACCCCACAGGCGGTAACGCCGAGGAGGTTCCCATCCCTCCTCGCGGAAAGCAAGTGCCTGGAGCGGAAATCAACGGACAAACTTTTTAGTCTAAAAACAACAATCTATGCGAAAAGAGCCTTTAAAAATGACACAACGCTTTAAAATATTCATTTAACTCGATATTTATAACAAAAATTGTTCGACAATTGTTAGTGGACATTGCTGGTTAAATATTTTATTTGAAGAATACTAAAAAAACTTCCAAAAGGAAGCTTTAAACTTCAATCATCAAAAATTCTTCAGCAAATATATGTACTTGGTTTTTATCTATTTTGTTCTTTTTCAGTAACGATTCTGCAATTACTAGATGAGCTTGGAGTGAAACATTTCTTTTGAGATCGCGAATTGACACATCGCCATTCAACAGTTGGATGGCTTTTTCTCTGATGTCTTGATTCATAGAAGACTTGTATAGAAGATATGCAATACATGTAACCTTGTCCACAAAGTAACCCCCAATCAAGAATCGATTATTTATTAATAAATTCGACTACAATCAGAAAAATCCTGCAAATTTTCTGAAAATTATTAAAAATATAGTCCGTTAATAATTAAATAGTCCCTGTCAAATGAGAAATTTAGTTGAATATTGCTTATTTGCTATAATATTTTATATAATATTGTAGGGATAAAAGAAAAACGTTGATAGTCTGTGAATTTTACCTTGCGTCCCATATGGGATGGGAGGCTTTTTATTTAACCACTGTTGACTAGAGGGATGAAAATAATCCTACTAACTATTAACTAAACCTTATACATATGATTTAGGAGGAAAACCCATGAAACAGGCCTTAATCAAGGATTTGTACAGAAATACGGAAAGCTATATTGATCAAAAGGTGCAATTATCAGGTTGGATTCGAACGATTCGTGATTCAAAAACCTTTGGATTTATTGAAATAAATGATGGAAGCTTTTTTAAAGGAGTCCAGATTGTATTTGAGGAGCAATTGGAAAACTATAAGGAAATTGCAAAGCTGCCAATCAGCTCTTCGATTAAAGTTGAGGGGGATTTTATCCATACCCCTGAGGCTAAGCAGCCATTTGAAATTAAAGCTAAAAAGATTGTAATTGAAGGGACTTCAAATGTTGATTACCCGTTACAGAAGAAAAGACATACATTTGAGTATTTAAGAACGATTGCCCATTTGCGTCCTAGAACAAATACATTTGCGGCTGTCTTCCGTGTGCGTTCGGTCGCATCTTATGCGATCCATAGGTTTTTCCAGGAGAACGGATTTGTCTATGTTCAATCACCGATTATCACGGGAAGTGATACGGAAGGTGCGGGTGAAATGTTTAGGGTTACCACCCTAGATATGGACAATCTGCCGAAAAACGAAGAAGGCAAGTCAGATGCATCAAAGGACTTCTTTGGCAGAGAAACGAACCTAACGGTGAGCGGGCAGCTTTCTGCTGAAGCCTTTGCCTTGGCATTCCGAAATGTGTATACATTTGGACCGACTTTTAGGGCTGAAAACTCAAACACGGCTCGACATGCTGCGGAATTCTGGATGATGGAACCTGAAATGGCATTTGCTGAGCTGCCGGATATTATGGACAATACTGAAGATATGATGAAATATGTAATTAACTATGTTTTAGAGAATGCTCCAGAAGAAATGAATTTCTTTAACAGCTTTGTAGAAAAGGGGTTATTGGATCGTTTGAATAATGCCCGTACTGCAGAATTTGGTCGTGTAACCTATACGGAAGCAATTGAACTATTAAAAGAGTCAGGTGAAAATTTTACTTATCCGGTCGAGTGGGGAGTAGACTTGCAGACAGAGCATGAACGCTATTTATGCGAGAAAGTGTTCAAGAAACCAGTCTTTGTTACTGACTATCCGAAGGAAATTAAAGCTTTCTATATGAGATTAAATGAAGATAACAAAACTGTTGCCGCAATGGATTTGCTTGTACCTGGAATCGGGGAATTAGTGGGAGGAAGCCAGCGTGAAGAGCGCGAAGAAGTGCTGTCTTCAAAAATCAAAGAACTTGGAATGAATGAAGAGGATTATTGGTGGTACCTGGAATTAAGAAAATACGGCGGTACAAAACATTCAGGTTACGGCCTTGGTTTTGAACGCTTAATCATGTATTTAACAGGAATGACTAATATCAGAGATGTCATTCCCTTCCCAAGAACACCTGGAAATGCAGAGTTTTAATAATATGAAACATGAACAGACTCGGTTACGAGTCTGTTTTTTTATGGGATATTAGAAAAATTTAACGTTATTATCAATTATTAAT
>NZ_JBALPG010000057.1:0-16912 GCF_036965245.1 Neobacillus drentensis | reverse complement strand
TTTCGATAAGAAACTAATATTATTGTTTGTTGACGTTTTTGTTTGTTTAGTTTTCAAAGAACAAATGTCTCAGTCGTCTAAAAGCGACTTTATTATCATATCAAGTTATCAACTGAAAGTCAATAACTTTTTTCAATTAATTCACATCGTCTTGGTGACGACTTTTAATATATTACAGCATTCTATATGATTGGTCAACCTATTTTTAATTATTTTTTTAAAATGTAAAACCGCTGATTTTCAGCGGCTTGTGTACAGCTAGATTACCCATTGTTGGATGGCTACTAAAGCAAATAAACCCGGAATGCCAAGAAAGCCTGAAACGGCTGATGTCGCAAAATTAATGGGGACATGGATTCCGTACCGATTCCCAGCCACATTTAAGAAAAATAAAAAGAGTGCCCCAATTAAAAATTTAATGGCTGCTTGGCCAACAAAACGAGCAGGCTTAAACGGAGCTCCAGAGAATAACAATAATAGTATAAGTCCGCCTAAAATAGATATAACAATAATTGGTTCCAAAAAAGCTATCCCCCTTCTATAGTCACTTTACTTACAACATATGTACAAGTTGGTAAGAATAGACCTATCGAAAAGAAATAGCTTGGTTCTTATCTTAATATGGTTACATTGCGTTGCTTTGCTTCTTTTAACAAGAAAATATATTTGGCTTCCGCTATCTTCGTTTGGCAAATTACTTCTTCGGAAGGATCAAAGCTTTTTTCCAAAAGCAGTTTTTCTTGCTGCCAATGAGCTTTATATCGATTTAGCTGTGTTAACAGTTTGTCGTCATACTCTTTTCGAAGCCGCCCTTTACGCCGAAAAAACATGGTTGATTCCTCCGCAATTCCGCTTTAATCTTATACTTCTCTTCGGCCTTCTAAAGCTTTGGATAATGTTACCTCGTCTGCATACTCAAGGTCTCCGCCAACCGGCAGTCCATGAGCTATTCTCGTTGTCTTAATCCCTGATGGTTTTAACAAACGGGAAATATACATTGCCGTTGCTTCCCCTTCAATATTAGGGTTTGTCGCGAGAATCACTTCCTGGACGGCTTCATCCTGGAGACGCTTTAGCAAATCTGGGATATTTATATCCTCAGGCCCAATCCCATCCATTGGGGAAATCGCACCGTGTAACACATGGTACAATCCATTGAATTCCTTCATTTTTTCCATCGCAATAACATCCTTTGGATCTTGAACGACACAAATGATGCTCTTATCCCGGCGCTGATCTTCGCAAATATAACATGGATCTTGATCCGTAATATGACCACAAACAGAACAATAGGTAAGATTACGTTTCGCATTCACAAGTGCTTTTGCAAAATCAAGCACAGTGTCTTCTTTCATACTTAAGACATAAAAGGCAAGACGTGAAGCTGTTTTTGGACCGATACCCGGCAGCTTCATAAAGCTGTCAATCAGCTTAGAAATTGGTTCAGGATAGTGCATTTCTTTTTTCCCCTTTAAGAAAAGCAAGGGTGCCTGACACCAAAGGATGAAACACCTTAAGTTCTTAAGCACCCCAGCTACTTTGTTTTAAAATGGTAAATTCATACCTTTAGTAAACTGCCCCATTGTATTGTTTGTTAACTCATCTGCTTTTTTAAGCGCATCATTTGTAGCAGCAAGAACAAGATCTTGAAGCATTTCAACATCATCTGGGTCGACTGCCTCAGGTTTAATTTGTACATCTACTACTTCTTTATGTCCTGTTACGATCACCGTAACCATTCCGCCGCCGGCAGTCCCTTCAATTTTTTGCTGGCCTAATTCCTCTTGAGCCTCCGCCATTTTCTTTTGCATTTTTTGCATTTGCTTCATCATATTTTGCATATTTCCCATTCCACCACGCATCATTACGTTACCTCCAATTATTTAGATAAATTAATCAATCTTTAACTTTAATAACTGTCTAGCTCCAGATCCTAGCAATTAGTGTACTTTGCTAAACGGTCGCTTCCGCTTTTCTAGTCGACTATTTCCACAAATTCATCGCCAAATAATTTCTTCGCCTCGGTAATATGAGGTTCTTCTTCCTTAACTGGTCCGCTGATTTCTCCTTCTTCTCCATGCTGACTGTTTAGAAAGCTTTCACGAATCGGTAACCATTGGTCTTCAGGGACACCTAAGATTAAAAATCTTTTGCCAGTTAATTTATATAAAGCGGCGATCACTGCTTCAAGAAAATCATTTCGATTCATTGCCATTTGACAAATCATTTCATGTTTAAATTTAATAATAAAAGCATCAGTTGAAGCTGCAATCGGCTCAGCATCATTTAATAAGGCTGCTTGCGACTTTAGTAGACCTGCCCTCATCTCGCCCCAATTCGCTTTAATGACATTTAAATCACTCTTTGTTGCCTGCTTTAACACTTCGTTTATTTTCCCAACCGCTGGCTGAAATGCCTTTTTAGAAGACTTTTGTGCAGGCTTTTGCGGTTTCGGTGCGACGTCTTGCCCTGATACAGCAACGCCATGTGCCTTTAAGTACTGTAGTTCATTTTCAAGCTGTTCAATTCTTGAAAGTAATTGGTCAATATGTGCCTCTGAATGATTCGATTGTTTTACTTCCATTTGACAAAGCTTTACAACCGCTACCTCGAGAAAAATTCTAGGGTGATTTGTCCAGCGCATTTCTTGTTGTGTCTTATTTAACAGGTCAATAAGCTGATATATCTGTCCCGTGGGGATCGTTTCGGCCATCTGACGAAACTCATCATCAAGCATGACTCTTTCAAGCGATTCTTCTAAATTTGGGGCTGTTTTAAAAAGCAGCATATCCCGGTAAAACAAAATCAAATCCTCAATGAATCGTGTTGGGTCCTTTCCATGAAATAAAAGTTCGTCAAGCGCTTCTAAACCACTGGCAACGTCACCCTCCTGAAAGGCATGCGCTAATTTATTCAAGAATCCTTGTGAAACAGAGCCTGTGACGGTTAGGGCATCTTCAACCGTGACACGATCCTGACTGTAGGAAATCGCCTGATCTAATAAACTTAAAGCGTCCCGCATACCACCTTCCGCGGCACGAGCAATCATTTGCAGTCCACGCTCATCGCAATCAACGCCCGTTTCTTCTACGATTAACTTCATTCGATTCACAATCGATCCTGCAGTAATGCGTCTAAAGTCAAAACGCTGACACCTTGAAATAATCGTTAACGGGATTTTATGAGGTTCTGTTGTGGCTAAAATAAAAATGACATGCTTTGGCGGTTCTTCTAAAGTTTTTAGCAAGGCATTAAAAGCGCTAATGGATAGCATATGCACTTCATCAATGATGTAGACCTTAAAGTTCACTGCAGTTGGAGCGAATTTGACTTTATCAAGAACATCTCTCATTTCTTCCACTCGAGAGTTGGATGCAGCGTCAAATTCTAACACATCCGGAATGGTGCCATTTGTAATCCCGCGGCAAGCCGCACATTCGTTGCACGGTTCGGACACGGGTGCATGCTCACAATTGATCGCCTTTGCTAATATTTTAGCCGCACTTGTTTTACCTGTTCCTCTTGGTCCGGAAAAAAGATAAGCATGTGAGATCTTTTGTTGAAGCAGGGCGTTTTGCAATGTCTTGGTCACATGTTCTTGTCCTACTACATCAATAAAGTTTTGAGGCCGCCAAACACGGTATAAAGCTTGATAAGACAAAAGTACACCGCCCCCTTCAAAATTTTTTCATCTTTTCTATTATAACGTATCTATTTTATTTTTTACAAAGTGTATTCGTCCCAGTTCGCAAAAAAACTCATCTCAATTTCTGAGATGAGTTAATTTATGTAATATAACAGCCGTGCACCTTCCTTCGACTGACGCCCATAAGCGTTACTTAAGCAGTTAGCTCGGCCCAGGCAACCCTGCGGCACATGGGAGCGTCCACTTAATGCTGCTTCCTTCCGGACCTGACATGGTTCATGGATTCCCATTGCGCAGGACCAGGGCGTCAACACCACTTACTTAAGGCAGACCCTACAGGACATCAGCCTCAGGAAGGGATTCAGTCTCGCTAGAGCGGATTGCGAGTACAGGGCACCGCTACCTCCCCACCTAGCACGGCAAAGTTGATACCAAAGTTTAGTGCGCCTTTATCTGACGCCTCTCTAATATACAACCATTCTTTAAAAAAAGCAATCTTTATCAGATGTAAATTACTGTAAGTTTTCTGACGGCGTTTGACTTCTTTGTTGTTTCTCCAATTTTTTTCTTTCTCTTATTTTTCGAAAAAAGTCTGAGAGCATTTGCCCGCACTGCAATTCTAATACACCTTTCGTTACTTCACTTTGGTGATTGAAGCGTACGTCCTGCATCAGATTCATAAGGGTACCGGCACATCCGCCCTTCGGGTCACTGGCCCCGTAAACAACTCTTTTAACCCTTGATAAAATAATCGCCCCTGAACACATCGGGCATGGCTCTAGTGTGACATACAAGGTTGCCTCTTCAAGCCGCCAAGAGCCTGTTTCCCGGCAAGCTTGATCGATAGCTAAAAGTTCAGCGTGAGCGAGTGCGTTTTGCTCACTTTCCCGTAAATTATGGGCCCGGGAAACGATATTTCCGTCCATTACCAACACCGCCCCGATTGGAACCTCATTTAATTCCTCAGCCTTCTTCGCTTCCTTTATTGCTTCATTCATAAAATACTCGTCTTGGTTATTATCAAGTTCCATGTTAAAACCGCCTTTACAGCCTCTATTGAAGACCTTTCTTCCTGGTTTTTCTTTGTTTCGGGCGCTTATAACCTTTATTGGCGACCTTTCTCCTTGAATTTCTCCGTTTCGGGCGCTTATAGCCCTTTTTGGCGACCTTTCTCTCAGGGTTTTCTTCGTTTTGGTCGCTTATAACCTTTATTGGCGACCTTTCTCTATAGTTCTTCTCCATTTCGGTCGCTTATAGCCCTTTTTATCGACCTTTCTTACTTTTTTCTCCATATGTTAAGGGCAGCCATCCATCCAAATAATCACGAAATTTACCAACATTATATCATTTATCCGTCCCCGAACTCATAAAATAGCGGTAGCGTATGTTTGCGGGGAGGGATTAAGGATGCAAATCCATGTGATAAAAGTCAATGAATCGTTAACCACTATCGCCAGGACTTATCATACAACCGTTAAAGACATTATCGAGGCAAATGAATTACCGAATCCAAATAATCTTGTTGTTGGACAATCGATTGTCATTCCAATTATTGGACATTTTTATTTCGTACAACCGGGGGATTCTTTATTCTCCATCGCCAGAAAGTTTGGCGTCCCTTATCAGGAGCTTGCTAAAATCAATCGAATTAACGTAAACCAGCCACTCAATGTCGGGTTTCGGCTGTATATTCCTCAGACTTCAAAAAGAAATGCTGAGTTCAATGCCTACGTTGAACCGCGCGGCACTACAGTCGCCCCAGTATTAGAAAGCAGTGCCCGTGAGGCCGCACCATATCTAACGTATTTAGCCCCTTTCAGCTTTCAGGCACGCCGCGATGGCACCTTGAAGGAACCGTTACTGAATAACTTCCCTGCGATCGCAAAAGCCAACCGCAACGTCCTTATGATGGTCATTACCAATCAGGAGAAAGATCAATTTAGTGATGAACTCGGACGAATCTTATTAAACGATATGGCAATTCAAGATAAATTTCTCAATAATATCGTCGCAACGGCCAAAAAATACGGATTCCGTGACATCCATTTTGACTTTGAATTTATCCGTCCCGTCGACCGCGAGGCCTATAATAATTTTTTACGAAAAGCGAAGCAGCGCTTTAAAAGCGAAGGCTGGCTGATGTCAACCGCGCTTGCTCCGAAAACAAGTGCAACGCAAAAGGGAAAATGGTATGAGGGTCATGATTATAAAGCCCACGGGGAAATCGCTGACTTTGTCGTGATTATGACCTATGAATGGGGCTACAGCGGCGGACCTGCAATGGCGGTTTCCCCCATTAATCAGGTTAGGAAGGTTTTGGAGTATGCGATCACGGAAATTCCATCGAATAAAATTCTCATGGGACAAAATCTCTATGGCTATGATTGGACGCTCCCATTCGTTCAAGGGTCAGTAGCAAAAGCGGTAAGCCCCCAGCAGGCCATCCAGCTGGCAGCAAGTCACCATGTACCGATTCAATATGATGCAAAAGCACAAGCACCGTTCTTCAAATATACGGCTGAAGATGGCAAGCAGCATGAGGTTTGGTTCGAGGATGCCCGCTCTATTCAGGCTAAGTTTGACTTAATCAAAGAGCTGAATCTCAGAGGGATGAGCTATTGGAAGCTTGGTTTGTCCTTCCCGCAAAACTGGCTATTAATCGTAGAAAATTTCAATGTAACAAAAAGACCAACCTAAATAGCGGAAGCGCCTTGATTAGCCACGATATAGGGAGATTTATCGACTGGCAAGCAAAGCGAAGCCTGAGATGAGTCTCCCTTAAATGCACACAGAATACAATAGCTTTCTGTAGCCAAGCATAAGACGAGCCGATGAGAAGGTTGTTCTTAAATTTTCTTGCCGGATTGATTGAAAGGTGGAGACGACTGTTTTGACCACAACTAGATACGCTTATGACCTCGAGGGCTAAACGCTAAAGCTAAACAAAAAATTTTTATGACAAAAACTGCCGTTATTCGGCAGTTTTTGTCATATTTTTGACACGATCATCACATCTTCTAAATTTTCCATATCCATTCCTAGGAGAGATTATGATAAAATATTCTTTGTGTCAATGAATGACCATAATAGAAATAGAATAAATTATCAGCTCAAACTGGTTAATTATAGAAGGTGCAGGCAGTTGGAGAAGGAGGACTTTATAATGGGGGATACACCCTTTATTACCGTTGAAGGGCCGATTGGTGTTGGAAAAACATCTCTTGCAAAGGCCATTTCTAAACAGTTTCATTTTGCTTTATTAAAAGAAATTGTTGATGAAAATCCATTCTTGGGGAAGTTTTATGAAAATATCGAAGAATGGAGTTTCCAAACGGAGATGTTTTTCCTTTGCAATCGCTTTAAGCAATTAGGGGATATCAATACCCATTACTTAAGCAAAAACAAGTCAGTTGTAGCAGACTATCATATTTTTAAAAATTTGATTTTTGCACAGCGGACCTTAAATAATAACGAATACAACAAGTATAACAAAATTTATCAAATTCTTACCGAAGATATGCCAAAGCCCAATGTCATTATTTATTTGAATGCCAGCTTAGATACACTTTTAAAGCGAATTAAAATAAGAGGGCGTGAAATAGAGAAAAATATCAGCCCGTTATATCTCGAACAACTTTCAATGGACTATGAAAATACTATGACAGCCTTTGAAAAGGAACATCCAGAAATCCCAGTTTTGCGCTTTAGCGGCGATGAGTTAGATTTTGTAAAAAGCGAACAGGATTTAAACCATATTTTTGAGAAATTAACAGTAAGTTTAAGACAAAGCAGCTTGATAAGGTGAAACTTCAATCAGTGGAGGGTTCCATCCCCCACTGATTGTTATTGAACCAATCGGACTTTTACGGGCAATTATTCCCACAGTTATCCTTTTGGATTCACACAGGAGCCTTAAAATCGGGCTTACTGCCCGTTAATGCTGGACAAACATATAGAACAGGAGGATGTTAGTGAGTATCGTTATTGGTGGTATGATTGGTCTTGGAAAAACAAGTGTGGCAGATACATTGAGTGCCCACTTTCAACATAAAGGAATAGAAAGTAAGGTGTTTTACGAAACGGTCGATGATAATCCGATTCTTCCGCTTTATTATGAATTAACACAAGAGGAATTAGATGCACGGAGAATTCCTTTTCTCCTGCAGTTATTTTTCTTAAATAAGCGCTTTAAAACAGTAAAGGATTGTATTAATTGGCGTGAACCTATTTACACGATTCAAGACCGCTCAATTTATGAGGACTGGTATTTTGCCTATGTAAATAAGAACTTAGGCAGAATCTCTGACTTGGAATTCAAAATTTATGAAGATCTCGTCGATAATATGATGGAAGAGTTAAATGAACTTCCGAAAAAGGCTCCGGATTTAATGGTTTACTTAAAAGGATCATTTGATACGGTAATCGACCGGATTATGGCCCGTGGTCGAAGCTTCGAAATTAACCCTGAGCTGAAGGAGTATTATTTTGAAGTGTGGAAAGGCTACGACGAGTGGGTAATGAATCAATATGCCGCGAGCGAAGTGCTTGTGATTGATATGGATACTACGGACGTTGTCAAAAATAATGACGATGCCTTACGGGTTTGCCGTGATGTTGAAGAAAAATTAAATGAGATATTAAACAGAACACAGACACCTATTTTTTAATAGGTGTTTTTTATTAGAAAAGCGGGACAGACCAGTTAGCGATGTATCGCCACTAGACGCTGGGCACTCTCAAAAAAGCTAATGCTTTTTTTCGTGCGAGATATCGCTTATAAAGCTTATTCTTATGGACCTAGCCAAATCTCAAAGTTGGATAAAAAAAGTTCGCTACAAAAAATTGTAACGAACTTTTATCTCCAGTTTTTATGCGCGATTGTTTATATTGATGGCGGAGGAAGAGGGATTCGAACCCCCGCGCGGTTTAACCCGCCTGTCGGTTTTCAAGACCGATCCCTTCAGCCGGACTTGGGTATTCCTCCGTATCGACAAATGATAATTTAACACATATTTTATATCTTGTCAAACAATATATTAAAATTCCGGACGGATTGTTTCCATCCGGAATTTTTAATGATTTATTCCGGCTTGATAACCTCACGTCCGCCCATATATGGACGCAAGACATTAGGAATGACAACACTGCCGTCCGCCTGCTGGTAATTTTCTAAAATAGCAGCGACCGTGCGGCCAATCGCAAGGCCAGATCCGTTTAACGTATGAACATGCTCGGGCTTTGCCTTTGTATCGCGTCGGAAGCGGATATTTGCCCGTCTTGCCTGGAATGCCTCAAAATTACTGCAAGAAGAAATCTCGCGGTATGTTCCATAGCTAGGGATCCACACCTCAATATCGTACTTTTTCGCGGCCGTAAAGCCAAGGTCCCCGGTACACATGCTCAGGACACGGTAAGGCAGCTCGAGCAATTGTAATACCCGCTCGGCATCATGTGTCAGCTTTTCCAGCTCCTCATAAGAATCTTCCGGCTTTACAAACTTTACAAGCTCTACCTTATTGAATTGGTGCTGACGAATTAATCCTCTTGTATCTCGTCCTGCAGAGCCTGCCTCAGAGCGGAAGCACGCGCTGTAGGCCGCAAAACGAATTGGAAGATCCTCACTGCTTAATATTTCATCGCGATGATAGTTAGTAACAGGCACCTCAGCAGTCGGAATGAGGAAGTAATCTTCGCTTTCTATTAAAAAGGCATCCTCTTCAAATTTTGGCAATTGGCCTGTGCCCGTCATACTTGTACGGTTTACCATGTATGGCGGCAGAATTTCTGTATAACCATGTTCATCAACATGAAGGTCGAGCATGAAACTCATTAACGCACGCTCTAAACGCGCCCCCAGCCCCTTATAAAAGACAAAGCGGCTTCCAGTAACCTTACCTGCCCGTTCAAAATCAAGGATTCCTAACTGGTCAGCAAGGTCCCAATGCGGTTTAGCTTCAAATTCAAACTCGCGCACTTTGCCCCATTGTCTGATCTCGACATTATCATCCTCAGTTTCCCCAATCGGAACACTTTCATGCGGAATGTTTGGAATGCTTAGCAGCAAGTTGTCTAAAACCTCTTCCACCTCGCGCAGCCCGTCATCAAGCGTTTTGATTTGGTCACCAACCTCGCGCATTTCTTTTATTAAATGATCTGCATCCTGCTTCTCACGTTTTAAAGCAGCTACCTGCTGAGAAACCTCATTTTTTTTACTTTTTAACTTTTCAGTCTCAACAATTAATTCACGTCTTTTCAGATCAAGATCCTCGAATCGGCCTAAATCTGTTAAATCTTCGCCACGATGCTGCAGCTTTTCTTTTACTTCTGCAAAATTAGCTCTTAATACTTTAATATCCAGCATGGTTTAGACACTCCCTCTTTAAAAATAATTACATTGTACTTTGAAAACTAGCTAGCTTCAGCGGCCAGTGGCAAATGTACTTCGCTCTCCTCCCTACGATAAGTCAACATCGATGCTTGCGCTTTTCTACTTTCCTTTATCTCAGTCGGAGTGCTTCATTCCATACGCTGCTAAACGGCCGCTTTCGCTTTTAAATAAAAAAACTCCCGCCCCTAAATCAGGGACGAGAGTTACTCGCGATACCACCCTGGTTGACAGCCAACACTGTCCACCTCAAAAAAATGTAACGGTTTCTACCGAAGGTCCTTACTAACCTCATTGAGGCGTTCCGCACCCTGCTCGAGGATGGATTCACAAGTTTCACACACCGGTTCACACCTGCCACCGGCTCTCTTTAAGAGTGAGTTTCTTGCTACTAGTTCCTCTCATTGCTTTTTCATTATGGATTTGTTTAATAATTTACTATAATTATCAGCCAAATGCAACCGTTCTATCCCGTATTATTGAGCAGTAAACAAATTTTGTTTAAAAAAAGTAAAGATTTCAGAAAAACTGCCCGTAAATGCACGACTGGAGAGATAATGTGAAACTTGCCGATGTGCTTTTCATCGGCTTAGTAAAACGGGACTAACAATCAGTGGGGATGAAAAGCCCCCTACTGATTAAGTTTCACCTTATACAAGATGTTTCACTTTTGCTTCTTTTACCATCTCCACGAAGTAGGCGGTAAGGCGGTGATTATCTGTCAGCTCCGGATGAAAGGAACAGCCAAGAAATTGTCCTTCCCGTGCGGCGACAATGCGGTCATTATGCTTGGACAGAATTTCAACATTCTCTCCCGCTTCAACAATATGTGGTGCACGGATAAACACCGCTGGAAAACTCTCAGCGACATCTTTAATCGCGAGGTCGGCCTCAAAGCTGTCAACTTGACGTCCAAATGAGTTGCGCTCAACCTTAATGTCCATGACACCGATGTGCGGCTCACTATAGCCAACAAGTTCTTTTGATAAAAGAATCAGGCCGGCACAGGTACCAAACATTGGTTTACCTTCACGTGCAAATTCTTTTAATGCATCCATAAAATTATATTTGTCGATTAAACGCCGCATTGCCGTGCTTTCTCCGCCTGGAAGAATTAGGCCGTCTAAATCTTGTAATTCTTCTTTTTGTTTTACTGCAATTGCTTCAACACCACATGCTTCTAGCGAGTTAATATGTTCACGGACAGCTCCTTGCAAAGCGAGAACGCCGATTTTCACCATAGTAATACCCCTTCTTTGACTTTGATTACTGTCTAGCTCCTGCGCCTGTTCAAGGCGCTCCGCTTTTCTTATTACCAGCCTCTTTCTTGCATACGTGCTTCAGGTGCCAGTGAGGAAATTTCAATTCCTTTCATTGGCGTACCAAGGTTTTTTGAAAGATCAGCAATTAATTTATAGTCTTGGAAATGTGTTGTTGCTTCCACAATTGCTTTTGCAAACTTTGCAGGATTTTCTGATTTAAAAATGCCAGATCCAACAAATACACCATCTGCTCCTAACTGCATCATTAGAGCAGCATCAGCAGGTGTTGCTACACCACCGGCAGCAAAGTTAACTACAGGAAGGCGGCCAAGACGCTTGATTTCAAGAAGAAGCTCATATGGAGCACCTAAAAGCTTCGCTTCTGTCATTAACTCATCTTCGTTCATTCCTACCACTTTACGAACCTGTGCATTTACCTTACGAATATGACGAACTGCTTCAACGATGTTACCCGTTCCAGGCTCACCCTTTGTGCGAAGCATTGATGCCCCTTCACCGATTCTGCGGGCAGCTTCGCCAAGATCGCGGCAGCCGCAAACAAACGGTACAGTATAGTCTTTTTTATTTAAATGGAATTCTTCATCAGCTGGAGTTAAAACTTCACTTTCATCAATATAGTCGACACCCATCGCTTCAAGCACACGTGCCTCCACAATATGGCCAATTCTTGCTTTAGCCATTACAGGGATTGAAACAGCATTAAGTACCTCTTCCACAATCCTTGGGTCTGCCATTCTTGCCACACCGCCAGCAGCGCGGATATCTGAAGGAACACGCTCTAGTGCCATTACGGCTACTGCACCCGCTTCTTCTGCAATTTTTGCTTGTTCCGCATTGACAACATCCATGATGACGCCGCCCTTTTGCATTTCTGCCATACCGCGTTTTACGAGATCCGTACCTGTTTTCATTTGTTAAAATCCCCCTTTGTTTTAATATTAAGAAAAATTTTTGTATACACTTGGAAATTTCCTTTTCATTCAATCGGAATTATTTTCCCATAAAATCATTAAAGCAACAAAAAAGGATCCCTGTCAAGACAAGAATCCTTTCTTTTATAATGGAAAATTTTAGAGCCGGTTAATTAAAACCATCCTTTAACGGTAGAAGAAATACCATGCCATACATCTCCAAAGAAATTACCGATTCCACGCATCATGAGCACAAACCAGTTTGCTTTCTCAACATCTTGTGCAGCAATAACATCTACTTGTATTTTCTTCTGGCCTTCCTCTGTTAAGAAACTAACCTTTTCACCGTTTTTCGGTTCAATTGTTAAATAGCCAACTGTTTCACCTTTTTTAATTGGTGCAGTTAACTCACCTTTTTTATTGATTTTCTTTTTATCCAATACCAATACTGGTTTATAATTTTCCTTGTCACCATTGAGAACCACCATGTCAATGGCTGACTTTGTGTAAATTTTTACTTGATTATCTTTTCCTTTAATTACTGGTACTGATTTATGTCCTTTTATTTGATAATGTTTCGGTACTAGCTCTTCTTTTGAATAGTTGCTGAAGGCATAATCCAGCATTTTTCTTGTTTCGTCAAAGCGGGCTTTATGACTTCCTTGTCCGTTCGCATCTTTCGCATTTTGGACAACAGTGATAAACCTTTTTCCATCACGACTAGCTGTTCCGGTAAAACAGGAACCTGCAAAGTCAGTTGTACCTGTTTTAAGCCCGTCCATACCTTCGTAACCAAATGTTAACGATGGCAGCATCCAGTTCCAGTTATCCATTTTGATTTGATCATCTGTGCCTTCTTTAAAAAATTTCCTTGGTGTACTTGCTGTTTTTAACACATCAGGAAAATCATTAATTAAATGGTACGCTAATTTGGCAACTGTACGTGGTGACATGACATTCTCATCTTCAGGACCGGTTCCCTGTGGATGCTGACCTAAATAATCTCGATTATTTAAACCAGTTGAGTTAACGAATTTATAATCCTTTAATCCTAACTTTTTTGCTTTTTCATTCATCATTTTGACAAAATTTGTTTCCGACCCGCCAATTACTTCAGCTATCGCAATTGTCGCAGCATTCGCAGAGTAAATAGCCATCGCTTCATATAACTCACGAACTTTATATTTACCATCTGCACGCAATGGAACATTTGAAAGATCACGGTTTTGGGAAATTTTATAGACAAGATCACTCGGAGTGTATTCTTGATCCCATTTCACTTTTCCGCTCTTGACAGCCTCTAGTAATATATACTCTGTCATCATTTTTGTCATACTAGCAATTCCTAGTACACTATCAGCATTTTTTTCATATAAAACCTTACCTGTTTCTCCATCAACTAATATGGCCCCATCTGCATTCACATTTAATGCTGCTTCTGCCTTAGCTGGATTTACTCCGGCGAACAAGCTAAAAAACATGATGAGTGCCAGCGCACTAGCAACGCATTTCTGATAAAAATGTTTATTCACTATATAGCCCTCCAACGTTTTATTACACCTTGGTTATTTTAACATAACTGCCTAGTAAATCATAGGAGGAGCATTGCACCATCTTATAACTAATTTTGAAAAATCCACTAATTCTAAGGACTATTTTCACAATTTAAGCAGCACAGACTTTTTCTAAAAAAAACAGAGAAGCAGTGGCTTCTCTGTCATTTTTATTTAGAATAATTTGGTGCTTCTTTTGTGATTTGGACATCATGAGGATGGCTTTCTCTAAGGCCGGCACCTGTCATCTTAACAAACTGCGCTTTCGTCCTTAGGTCGTAAAGATCCTTTGTGCCACAATAGCCCATTCCAGACCGCAAGCCGCCAATTAATTGGTAAATTGTTTCTTCTAATGGTCCTTTATATGGAATACGGCCTTCAATTCCTTCCGGCACAAACTTTTTATTATCCTCTTGGAAATATCGGTCTTTCGAACCCTTTTCCATTGCAGCCACAGAACCCATTCCGCGATATACTTTAAAGCGGCGTCCTTGGAAAATTTCTGTCTCTCCAGGGCTCTCTGAAACCCCCGCTAACAGGCTGCCTAGCATTACTGCATATCCGCCTGCTGCCAGTGCCTTCACGATATCTCCTGAGTATTTAATCCCACCGTCAGCAATAATCGTTTTTCCGTGCTTCAGCGCTTCCGTTGCACAGTCATAGACTGCCGTAATTTGCGGCACGCCAACACCTGCAACAACTCTTGTCGTACAAATGGAACCTGGCCCAATTCCTACTTTTACAACATCCGCGCCTGCTTCAAATAAGTCTTTTGTCGCTTCAGCTGTAGCCACATTACCAGCAATAATTGTCAGGTCTGGATAGGTATTTCTAATTTCATTTACCGTGTCAAGGACACCCTTTGAATGGCCATGTGCAGTATCGACAACAATTACATCGACATTAGCTGCTGCTAGGGCCTCAACTCGTTTCATTGTATCCTTTGTTACCCCAACTGCAGCCCCTGCTAATAAGCGGCCTTGCTTGTCCTTTGCAGAGTTTGGAAATTCAATCACTTTTTCAATGTCCTTAATCGTGATTAAGCCTTTCAAAACCCCCTGATCATTAACAAGCGGCAGTTTTTCAATTTTATACTTCTGAAGGATTTTTTCTGCCTCTTTCAATGTGGTTCCAACAGGTGCCGTTACAAGATTTTCCTTTGTCATCACGTCTGAAATTTTAAATGAATAATCTTGATCCTGGATGAAGCGAAGATCTCTATTAGTGATAATTCCGACAAGCTTTTGTTCATCCATATTATTAACAATCGGCACCCCGGAAATGCGATATTTCCCCATCAAATGCTCAGCATCAAATACTTGGTGTTCTGGGGTTAGAAAAAATGGATCATTTATAACTCCGCTTTCAGACCTCTTAACCTTCTCTACCTGCTCAGCCTGCTGCTCGATGGTCATATTTTTATGGATGATCCCTAAGCCGCCTTGGCGGGCAATGGCAATCGCCAATTCTGATTCTGTCACTGTGTCCATACCAGCACTAATAATTGGAATATTAAGCTTTACACTAGGCGATAATTCTACTTTCAGACTTACATCTTTTGGCAGTACCTCAGACTTACCAGGAATTAATAAAACATCATCAAACGTTAAACCTTCTTTTGAAAATTTACTTTCCCACATTTTAACGGCCCCCTAATAAAACTTATATTGAGTTACACACAAATATCTATCATAAAAATATATATAAAGATCCAGCCTAACTTAATATAGGCGGTGTGAGCAGAGCTAGGCTTCACTACATTCATCGTGAAGAATGTATATTTCGTAGTAATCATTGATTCTAAATTACTTTTGCGGCGCTCCGCCCCTTTTCCAAACAAAAAATATTATTTGTAGGTTATCAATTGGACAAAATACTGTCAAGAGATATTTATTTGTTTGATTCTTCTGAAAAAGGTGATTTTATCTTGGGTACTAATTATAAAGGCTGGAAAAGCTTCAGTTGTTTCTTTTCTGCAGAATACTGCCAGCGCTATTTAAAAAACAGTTATCATAAGCTCAATTTTGAGAATCCCGAACAAAAGAGCTATGACAACTGCTATGCCTTTCTCTATTATCTCGAACATGGACAAATATATTATGAACAGGCAGAAAAATCGCCACTTATTTTAAAACCTATTTTGCTTTTTTATGGTCTTGTCCATTTAATTAAAGCATGTATTTTAACCATTGATCCTTCTTATCCTGAGACAACGGCTGTTTTAGCCCATGGTGTTTCAACTAGGAAAAGGAAAAAGCAAAATTACCTTTTCTTTCAGGATGAAGTAAAGTTTCAAAAAAATGGATTATTTCCCTTCATGTCCGAAAAATTGTTTCACATGAAACAATTAGAAGGGGAGAAGGTCATCATGGAGGAACTACTTCAGCTTATACCGGAACTCAATGATTTATTCTTTTTACTCGAAGGAAAACGGACATTTGAAAAATTACTACGGGATGGAGATTGTCTTTTGATCCCTGAATCTATATTAGATCATTATCATATGACAGAAGATCGGTTCAAGGAGTTTTTGACATCAAAGTTTGAAAAAGGAGTCGAATTTTCAGGTGATGGGCTTGCTTTAACGTTGAATGGTAAGAAATCTATAAGCGCTTCACCATTAAAATTTAATTTAGAGGATAGCTCCTATACTATTTCACTTAATAATAGTCATCTTTTTACTTTTCCTGAGCTGCTGATCCATTATTTACTACTCTATAACTTAAGTATGATTGCCCGATATGAAACAGAATGGTGGAGTGAATTAACGAAAATGATGCCGAATCAGGATTATCCGTTTATCGACACCTTCCTTTCAATCACAATGAAAAAAGGACCCTTTTTAATTTATCAATTTCTAATGAAATAAAGAAAGGACCCTTCTTACTGTTTTGGTAGCCAATAGCTTCTATTGGCTACCTTTCTCGTTCTTTTTTTCAGATGGATTCTCGATTTTCTTTCCACTTTGGTTAGTTTACTTTCCGCTTCTGTGATTTTACTTTCCACTTTTCTGATTTTACTTTCCGGTTTTAATCATTTACTTTCCACTTTTTCATTTTTACTTTCCACTTCCATTAATTGGCACAAAAAAAGACAACCCAATACAGGTTGTCTTTCATTTGCCTGGCAACGTC
>NZ_JBALPG010000056.1:0-29558 GCF_036965245.1 Neobacillus drentensis | reverse complement strand
AAATAAATATTGAATTAGAAAGTTTCTTAAAATAATGAATGCGTTTTCATTTATATCTTTTAAATGAGAATAGAAGTTAATAAAATATTTAGCATATATGATTAAAATAAAGCAAGGCATATATTTAACATATTATTTTGAAAAATACCCTCAAAAACAATTCCATTAAAAACGAACTTTTTGGCAAAGATATGAAATGTTAAAAAAATATTTAAGCTAAAAGGGTAAAAAATTTTGAAACTTTTAGCGGAATCATTCGTCTAATATAATGTAACCTAAAAAAAAGATTGTTTTTGGCCATTTAATAATTTTTGAAAAAATGATACCTTTTTTAGAAACAGTGGTGTATAATTAATGATATAAATTACTTATTTATAATTATTTTAATTATGAATGCACAATTTTTCACATTTAAAAGTTTCAATTCCACTATTCAGGGTATTTTTTATATAATACGTAAATAAAAGAGGAGTGTGAAGACGGATGGTAACACTATACACTTCACCAAGTTGTACATCATGTAGAAAAGCTAAATCATGGTTAGAAGAGCATGAAATTCCATACACTGAAAGAAATATTTTCTCTGAGCCATTATCAATGGAAGAAATTAAAGAGATTCTACGAATGACTGAAGATGGAACTGATGAAATCATTTCAACAAGATCAAAAACCTTCCAAAAATTAGATGTAAACTTAGATGCAATGCCGCTTCAAGATTTATTTGGTTTGATAAAAGAAAATCCTGGACTGTTGCGCCGCCCAATTATTATTGATGAAAAACGTTTACAAGTTGGTTATAATGAAGATGAAATAAGACGTTTCCTTCCAAGAAGAGTGAGAACCTTCCAATTGCGCGAAGCACAACGCATGGTAAATTAAATACTAAGACCTTCAAATTTGGAGGTCTTTTTTTGTATATATCCCGGAAAATTTGTGGTTTAAGTTTCATTTTGCTAAAATAAATACACTATCTAAGGAAAAACCAATAGGCATTATAATGGTTTTTTAGATTTTTGATTTTTTTATTTCCCTTATTAGTGCTTTTGTCATAAAATGAAAGTACAAGATTATTAACAATTTTAGATGAATTTGTTTACTGGCATGATCTGCTTGGGGGTATTTAGTCCCTTCAATATGGAAAATGGAAGGGAGAGGTTATGATGGAGATTGAACGCATTAATGAGAATACTGTGAAATTCTACATTTCCTACGGTGATATTGAAGAAAGAGGTTTTGATCGCGAGGAAATTTGGTACAATCGAGAACGCAGTGAAGAACTCTTTTGGGAAATGATGGATGAAGTTCATGGTGAAGAGGATTTCGTCGTCGAAGGTCCACTTTGGATACAAGTTCAAGCACTTGATAAGGGTTTAGAAGTTCTTGTAACCAAAGCACAGCTGTCAAAAGATGGTCAGAAGTTTGAGCTCCCCATTCCTAATGATAAAATAAAAGATATTCCTGTTGATGATAAAATTGAAGAGCTCTTAGATCAACATTTTAATCCAAATCATACGGATGAAGATGAGTTGCTGTTAGAAGAAGTAACATTAGAATTCCTGCTGGCATTTAAAGATTTCGAAGATGTCATCAGCTTATCGAACCG
This sequence comes from Neobacillus drentensis, assembly GCF_036965245.1. Classification (GTDB taxonomy): domain Bacteria; phylum Bacillota; class Bacilli; order Bacillales; family Cytobacillaceae; genus Neobacillus; species Neobacillus drentensis_G. Next base: position 27,955 of record NZ_JBALPG010000056.1, on the reverse strand, counting down.
TTCGGGATTAGATGAGTTAATAACAAGACTTTATCATTTTGAAGGAAAATATTATTTATATACAGAATTTCCTGAGGATTTATTTGAAGAAGATGAAATTGATGATATCCTCAGTGTTTTACTCGAATATGGTTATGAAACGCAGATAACGATCCATCGTGTACAAGAATATGGAAAAGAAATTATTTCTAAAGATGTTTTTGATGAGTTACGAAAATATTTTAGTTAATAAGAATACCGATTTCATATCTGAAATCGGTTTTTTTTAGCATTTTTCTTAAATGAAAATTTTGGCAGGTGATACCTTTGAAAAACACGGTAAGGGTGATTATATTTTTAGCGGTATTATCCGGGCTCTTGTTTTTCTTTAAGGATCGATTAGAAAGCGGAATATTTGGATTCTTAAGTGTTTTGATTTCGCTGTCGGTTATCTTTATCGGTTTTGTTATTTTCCTTGAAAATCGTCATCCTACACAAACAATTACTTGGCTAGTGGTGTTAGGAGGCTTTCCGCTTATTGGTTTTATTTTTTATCTCCTTTTTGGACGAAATTATCGGAAAGAGAAGATGTTTAGAAAAAAGTATTTCCTTGATAAACAGGCTTTTCTAACGGTTGAAGGAGATGACGATCCCAGAAGTGAGGAAAAGCTTAGCTTAATGGGTGAACATCAGGGCAAATTATTTACTTTAGCTCAAAAACTCGGCAACAGCCCTATTTCTTTTGATACCTCTACAAAAGTATTAACTAATGGAGAAGAAACCTTTCGCCATATTATTGAACAATTGAAAAGGGCTAGGCATCATATTCACCTTGAATATTATATTGTTCGTCATGACCAAATTGGGCAGGAAATCAAAAATATTCTAATAGAAAAAGCCAATCAGGGAGTTAAGGTCCGCTTTTTGTTTGATGCCGTTGGTTCATGGCAGCTATCGAAGACTTATATTAATGAACTCCGAAATGCCGGTATTGAAACTGTTTCGTTTGGACCTGTTAAGCTCCCTTTCTTAAATAATAAATTTAATTTCCGTAACCATCGAAAGATTATTGTCGTTGATGGGACGATTGGATTTGTTGGCGGTTTAAATATTGGTGATGAATATTTAGGAAGAAACAAGGATATCGGCTTTTGGCGAGATACACATTTAATGCTAAAAGGTGAGGCCGTTCGTACACTTCAGCTTATTTTTTTACAAGATTGGTATTATATGACAAATCACAGCTTTTTAACAGCAGAATACTTATCCCCGCAAATTGATCATAAAAGTCACGGTGGTGTTCAACTGATTGCAGGCGGCCCTGATAATGAATGGAGCGTAATTAAAAATATCTTTTTCTCAATGATTGCTTCAGCGAAAAAATCAGTTTGGATTGCTTCACCATATTTTATTCCGGATGAAGATATCTTTTCCGCAATCAAAATTGCAGCACTTAGTAGTGTTGATGTGAGGTTGCTCGTACCGAATCGTCCTGATAAACGAATTGTTTTTCATGCATCACGTTCCTATTTCCCAGAGCTTCTTGAAGCAGGGGTTAAGGTGTTTGAATATGAACGGGGCTTTATGCACAGTAAAATTGTGATTGTTGATGGTGAACTTGCCTCGATTGGGACATCCAATATGGATATGCGCAGTTTTCACTTGAATTTTGAGGTAAATGCGTTCTTATTTCGGACAAAAAGTACACAAAAACTCGTTGAGGAATATGTAAATGATCTTGAATATGCTAAACAGTTAGATCTGAAAGCTTTTGAAGAACGACATATTGGCTTTAGATTATTGGAATCGACAGCTCGGTTACTTTCACCTTTGTTATAATCTAGGAGATAAGAGATCCTCGTCGAAATTTTAACTGCACCCGAATTATTAGACATATCTAATAATTAGAGGTACAGTTCATTTCGGCGAGATTTTCATTTATATATATAAAGGATTTTAGCAAAATTTGGCGAATAAATAATTTTAGAAAGGAGGAGTGCTTCATTGTTAACCGCACGAACAAAAACAGGTAAAAAGCTTTGTCTTGGGTATGATTATAGAAAGGAGACTCTCTTGGATTTACGAAATAAAGAAGAATTCATTTGTCCGATATGTGGAGAAAGTGTATTGTTGAAATTAGGTGACCAGCGAATTTTTCACTTTGCTCATAAGCGAGGAAGCAACTGCCGTGATAATTTTGAAAATGAATCATATGAACACATAGAAGGGAAAAGACAGCTATTTCAATGGCTTAACAAACAAAAGATTCCTTCTGTTTTAGAGTTTTATGATAGGGAAATTCAGCAGCGTCCTGACATTATGTTCAAGCATAAAGGAAAGAAATATGCTTTAGAATATCAATGCTCTACATTATCGGAAAAGGTATTTATCAAGAGGACGAAGACGTATATCGAGAATAATTACACCCCATTATGGATAATCTCAAGCAGCCACATACGCCAAAAAAAGAAAATAACAATCGCTTTGTCTAACTTTCATTATTTATTTTTACGAAGTACTACATCTGGAAATCTTTATATTCCCGCTTATTGCCCCGAAGAACATCTTTTTCAATTAGTAGAATCGATTACTCCCTTCTCGATAAAAAATGCCTTAGTTGAACATTCCTATTATTCACTTCATAATATTGAACTAGATGAACTATTGGAACCTGAGAAGAAATTTCAGTTCAATCTATCAAGCTGGAATAAGGAAATTGAAAAATTTATTCTGAATTGGTCCCTCCATCCACAATCCAGTAAAAAAATATTTCTCCATGAAATTTATAACCGAGGTTTGAACCTTTTCCTATTACCTCCTGAAATCGGACTTCCTGTATTCCATTCATTACTTATTCAAACGCCTTCGATCATTTGGCAGACGTATTTATTTCTAGATGTTCTGGCCAGCAAGAGCCCCAACGATTTAATAACCTTTCAAGAAATTAATTTCCATTTTAACAAGAGAATACGAAGAAATGATATCATTTTAAGAAATCTGCCACAGCTGGAACAGTTAAATCCCATCCTAGCTCAAATAGAGTATTTACAAACATTAGAGCAGCTTGGGATTTTAATACGAAAAGGGGACACCGCTTTTCAAATGAAGCGGAAAATAATGATTCCGAGGTCGAATCGAGAAAGAGAGGAGGCAAAACTGTTTTTTTATAAAAAAAACAATAATATCCTTGTAAAAAAGTAAATGAAAGTAGGCTTATGGGCATAATAGAGTGTGGTGGTATTGTCTTTTCTAACGTTATAAAAAGGAAATAGCAAGGATTAAGAGAATATATTTAAGAGTGAATTTTTTTCGCTTACCGAAATTGAATGGAGGATGGATTATGGCAGATGAAACGGCCGTAAAATCGCTCCCAGCGAGAAGTGAAATCGCTGTGGAAGACACATGGAAATTAGAGGATATTTTTGCAAATGATCAGGAATGGGAAAAAGAGTTTCAAGAGGTTAAAAATCAAATTCCTGGTATTAAAGAATTTGAAGGGAAATTAGGAGAAAGTACGGAAACACTCTATAAAGCCCTTCAATTTCAAGATCAATTGTTAGAGCGGATTGGTAAACTTTATACATACTCACATATGCGTTATGATCAAGACACGACGAACTCCTTTTACCAAGGGTTAGATGACAGAATGAAAAACCTATACTCTCAGGCAGCAAGTCAGTTGGCTTTTATCGTTCCGGAAATTCTTTCGATTGACGAAAGCAAAGTGATGAGTTTTCTGAATGAGAAAGCAGAATTAAAGCTTTATGAACATGCTATTGAAGAAATTAATTTGCAAAGGCCGTACGTACTAGATGCGGAGCAGGAGGCACTACTTGCGGAAGCAAGTGAAGTAATGGATGCTTCTAGCAACACATTTGGTATGCTTAACAATGCTGACCTCGAGTTTCCAACGATAAAAGATGAGAACGGGCATGAGGTTGAAGTGACCCATGGACGCTACAGCCGTTTTTTGGAAAGTGAAGACCAGCGTGTTCGCCGCGATGCCTTTAAAGCCGTTTATAAGACGTATGGTAATTTTAAAAATACGTTCTCAAGTACATTAAGCGGCAATGTGAAAAAGGACAACTTTAATGCAAGAGTCAGAAAATATAATTCAGCTAGACATGCTGCCCTTTCAGCTAACAATATTCCTGAAAGTGTATATGATAACCTTGTTAATACGGTTGACGAGAATCTTCACTTATTACATCGGTATGTGAAGCTTCGGAAAAAGGTTTTAGGCTTAGAAGAGTTGCATATGTATGATTTATATACACCTCTAGTAAAAGATGTGAAAATGGAAATTACGTACGATGCTGCGAAGGATTTAGTTATTAAGGGGCTTGCACCATTAGGTGAGGAATATTCTAAAATCCTAAAAGAAGGCTTTGAAAATCGCTGGGTTGATGTCCATGAGAATAAAGGGAAGCGGAGCGGTGCTTACTCTTCCGGGGCATATGGCACCCATCCATATATTTTGATGAACTGGCATGATAATGTGAATAATTTATTTACATTGGCCCATGAATTTGGTCACTCTGTTCATAGCTACTATACACGAAAATCACAGCCGTACCCTTATGGAGACTACTCAATTTTCGTTGCTGAGGTAGCTTCAACTTGTAATGAAGCACTGTTAAATGATTATTTATTAAAAACAATTGATGATGAACAAAAGCGGATTTACCTTCTAAATCATTATTTAGAAGGCTTTAGAGGCACCGTTTTCCGTCAGACGATGTTTGCAGAGTTTGAACATTTAATTCATCAAAAAGCACAAAATAATGAGGCGTTAACAGCTGATTCTTTAACCGAGGCCTATTATGCGTTGAACAAAAAGTATTATGGTGAAGAGGATATTGTGATTGATGAGGAAATTGGCTTAGAGTGGGCGAGAATTCCGCATTTCTATTACAATTATTATGTTTACCAGTACGCAACTGGCTTTAGTGCAGCTACCGCCTTAAGCAAGCAAATTTTAGAGGAAGGCGAGCCAGCGGTGAAACGGTATATAGAAGAATTCCTTAGTGCCGGTAGCTCAGATTTTCCGATTGAAGTGCTCAAAAAAGCAGGGGTCGACATGACAAGTGCTGATCCAATAAAGGATGCATGTAAGGTATTTGAAGAAAAGCTAAATGAATTAGAACAGCTTTTATCATAATAAGAAAAGCGGAAGTTCACTTGACGCTGAACACTAAAGCTAGACAAGTAGGAAAAAGGAATGGTACCGTTTTGGCTGCCATTCCTTTTTTCAAAAACCCCTAAATCGTTTTCGGTTATTAAGATAAATTAGGAAGATTAATATTGAAATAAACAAAATAGGCGTGCTTAGGAATAGTGGAAAAATCTTAATTAAAGCAAGTAAATGGAGAAAAAAAGCAAACAAAATAAAAAGAAGCATAATGATCAAAGGAATTTTGTTCACAGTAATTGCCACCTTTGTAAGGTTGTTCACTACTATGTCTATTGTCCATTTCGTGAATATATGACTTTTTCCCGCATTAACGGGCAGTAAGACTCCTGATTCAAGACTTTTATGTAAAATGGATAATTGCCGGGCAACTACACGTAAAAGCCCACTGGACTCAGGAAAACCAGCATTGGGGGATAGAAAAACCTCATTGATGGAAGTTTTACTTTATGACAATATTGTGAAATAAAGCACATACTTATTGTCAATTGTTCTAAATGCATGTTATATTTAATGCGTGAAGTTGATCACAACAAACATATACCCCTTTGTTTGACCGTGAAAAATTTCTCCCATCCCCTTTGTTCGTATTAATAGAAAAAATGCCTTGCAGTCTGAATAACTGCAAGGCATTTTTATTTTTCCAACATGCATAGAAAAATGCCGGATCTCTATAAACCGACATTTGATTATTCTTCAATATATCTCCAAAATGTTCCGTATTTTGCAGGAATCTGTTCCACCACTTGCTTTAACAGCAGCTTTTTCATTTCACGTTCAATTTGTGAAATCGACATATTATAGACAACGGCAATTTCCTTTGAAGCAACAAATTTAAAAAACTTCATAAACGTTTCTAATGAAGGTGGAGGAGATTTTACTGGCTTTTCTGAGAGCATTTCTTCTAATATTTGGACATACACCTCATATGGATAGGAACCAGTAATTTTGATACCTTCATCTTCTGTATTTTCATTAAAAAATACAAGGGTAGGAATTTCATAAACATCCATTTCAGAAGTGATTTTCAAATCACATTGGAAGGCTTTGGCTGCACTATCAGAATGAATATCAGCCATGAATTCTTCTACATCCAAGCCTGAACTACCTGCACATTCCTTTAATACTTCAAGATTAGAAGTATTCTGCTTTTCTAAAAATAACATTTCTTGAATTCTTCGAAGAAAACGCAGACCCGCGCGTCTCCCTTGTAATTCTGCTGCTTTTAAAGCAATTGAAACGGTATAAGGATTGTCCACAGGATTCTCTAACCATAGGCTGCCATCACATGACATTCCCGTTCTGTTTGCTGTCTTTTCCCAAAATTGAGCGATGTTTTCATAGTTCTTTTTTTTACTTACATTTAAATCGGCTAACCGTCCGCTTAAAACATGCTTAATTGAAAAATACCTTCCATACTCAATTTGCAGCTTTTTAAGTATTGGCTCAAGTGCCCAGCACTCGGGGCATAAAGGATCAATAAACCTATAAATTTCAATAGGTTTTTTATCACTGCAGCTGCAACGTTTCTTTGAGCTCGGCAATTTAAAATTACTCACGATTTTCACCTGTTATCTCGCCTTCATCAGGCGTATTAATCATATGCTGCGCAGTAAGAGTTAGCCGATAGTAAAATTCATCTCTTAGTGGACCTTGTAAGCCAACAATGTCCATTGCTTGTTTCATACAAGATAACCATGCTTTTGCACGGGTTGGTGTAACTGGAAATGGCAAATGACGCGCACGCATCATTGGGTGTCCATGCTCCTCCGTATAAATCTGCGGGCCGCCTAAGTATTGTGTTAAAAATTGCTTTTGTTTTCGAGCAATTTCTGTAAATTGATTCGGGAATATTGGAGCAAGATCAGGATGTTGTGCAACAAGGCCATAAAAAGTGTCGATAAGATGGTTTAAAGTATCTTCACCAATGGCCTCAAATGGTGTTAGCTTTTTCTCAATCACGTTGACAACTCCTTTAATGTCTTTTGTAATCATATTTTATCAATGCCTATTTCATATCTCAAATGAATTGCTTTGAAAAGGGTTATTTTTAAGCTAAATACGTTATTAATGTATACATCGGTGTGCTTTCATAGTGAATGCAAGAGGAACTTATCGGATAGTAAAATATTCCTTTAGCTTAATTATGGTAATTGCATCATTTTAAGTCAGGCTGTTTATATTTTTGATTATAAAAACGCCGAATTTTATTTTCTGTTTTTCGTTCAGGAATCATAAATTTAGTAAGAAGCTCTTTAAAAGTTTTCAGTCCTGCTTGATAGTTATCAACTTCATATTCTAATTCATAATCTTCAATAGTTAAATAAGAACTATGGTCAAGAACAAGCAAACCATTTTTGTATTCTATTTCAGCTCTATTTGTGATAAGCGAGCCAAAATACTTCAGTTTGGAAGATGGGATTCCATTTTCTTCGATTAACTGTTGAATAATTCCGGCTGGAATCATTCCAAGTTTAAAAGCCGTTAAAGCTTCCACTGCGCTTAACGTTTGATTGGTTTCAAGAAGACCAACCGTAGCTGGCTGTTTTAGGGTCATCTCGTAAGCTCCGCCCTTATTGCGAATTCTTAATGCAGCACCTAAACTCTTTAAAGCAAAATCTGGTGTATCAAAGTAGTGGTTTTCCTGAGAGAAAATTTGCTTATTATTAATGCGAAACTCGACAAGGAACCGTTCATATTCCTCTTTGGTGAGCATATTTTTAAATTCGATTTCAATATTTTGTGACATCGTCTGTCATCCTTTCACAAGGGTGTTCTTTAATAATACCTATGAACTTTGATAACTGTCCAGCTCCAGCACCTAGCGACTAGTGGCCATACGTCGCTAACCGGGCGCTTCTGCTTTTCTTAATGTCCAGCTCCAGCGCCTAGGGGCTCGGGGTCATAAGCATGTCTAGTTGCGGCTCCTTGGGACTCAAGTCGTAAGCCACCCCCTGAAGAAGGCAAAAAGCGCCTTCTTACAGGGGGCGTCTTACGCCTTCGTCCCAAAACAGTCGCCTTCACATTTCAATCAATCCGTCAAGAAGGTTAAAAAGCAGCCTTCTCGCCGGCTCGTCTTATGCCTGGCTACAGGAAGCTATCGCTTTCTGTACGCATTAAGGGAGACTAATCTCTGGCTTCGCTTTGCTTGCCAGTCGATAATTCTTCCTATATCGCCCCTATTCAAGGCGCTTCCGCTTTTCTTTTAAACTGCAATCCTTGGGAGAAAGGGGGGATTATGCTAAAATAGGAAGGTGAAGATGGAGGGTAAAAGATGAAGAAGAGAATAACGATCTTAAAGGCTAACATTACAGAAAATAAGCTATTATTAGAAACAAATGAACCCGTCAGCGGATTAGTTCCGGGTGAGCAGATTCTTGTAGATTCTGAAGAATATTCATTTATTTACTTAATGGAGGGTCAAAAAGATTATTCATTTATTGTTCTAACTGAAGATATATGGCCTATACTTAAGACTGCAAAAGAGCAAGAAATTCCTGTATGGGTAACATTTAATGAAGAACAGACAGAACTAATAAATTTTCATGATGAATTTGAATATGTGATTAGCAATGTTAAGGGTAATAGTAACTATGGTAATGAAATGGTTACAAAAGTAGAGGGAATTTTCTAAACATAATTGTTTCTTCGAGGTGGTATCATGAAGCATTGGGATCAATTTTTAGCCCCATATAAACAAGCTGTTTCAGAGCTAAAAATTAAATTAAAGGGAATGAGGGGGCAATTTGAACTAGATTCTACTCATTCACCAATAGAATTTGTTACAGGCCGCGTTAAACCAATCGCAAGTATTCTCGATAAAGCGAATCAAAAAGGTATACCGTTGGAGAGACTGGAAGAGGAAATGCAGGATATTGCTGGCATGCGGATCATGTGTCAGTTTGTTGAGGATATACATATGGTTGTCAATTTATTAAGAAACCGCAATGATTTAGAAATTGTGGAGGAAAGAGATTATATTTCCCATAAAAAGACAAGTGGGTACCGCTCTTACCATGTGGTGATTCGTTACCCTGTTCAAACCATTCATGGAGAAAAGAACATTCTTGCCGAAATTCAAATTAGGACGCTGGCGATGAATTTTTGGGCAACAATTGAACATTCATTAAACTATAAGTATAAAGGGATATTTCCAAAAGATATCCAAATGAGACTGCAAAGAGCTTCTGAAGCCGCTTTTCGGCTTGACGAGGAAATGTCGTTAATCCGTGGTGAAATCCAAGAAGCTCAGGCTTTTTTTACAAGAAAGAAAGAGTTGAAGCACGAGGAAAAAAACTAGTGAATAGACTGCCTTTTGAAAGCCATTCAGTACAAGGAGCAGAAAAATATGAAATTTGCGATTACTTCAAAAGGAGATCAAAAATCAAACATATTGATGCACAAAATGAGGACGTATTTACTTGATTTTGATCTTATATACGATGAGGACCAACCAGATATTGTTGTTTCCATTGGCGGCGATGGGACATTGCTATATGCCTTCCACCGCTATAGCAGTCGTTTGAGTAAAACTGCATTTGTGGGAATCCATACAGGACACCTTGGTTTTTATGCCGACTGGATCCCAGATGAAATTGAAAAGCTTGTGATTGCGATTGCTAAAACCCCATACCAAGTCGTCGAATATCCCTTGCTTGAGGTCATCATTCGTTATTCGCATGCAGGGAAGGAATCAAGGTATTTAGCCCTTAACGAATCCACCGTAAAAAGTGTTGAGGGGACACTTGTTATGGATGTCGAAATCCGCGGACAGCATTTTGAACGGTTTCGTGGCGATGGTCTGTGCGTTTCTACGCCTTCAGGAAGTACAGCGTATAATAAGGCACTAGGCGGGGCGATAATCCATCCGTCGATATCTGCCATTCAAGTCGCGGAAATGGCATCCATTAATAACAAGGTGTTTAGAACAGTGGGCTCGCCCCTTATCCTTCCGGCGCATCATACCTGTATGCTGAAACCCGTTAACCGCTCTGATTTTCAGGTAACGATTGATCACCTGACACTGCTCCATAAAGACGTAAAATCGATTCAATTTAGGGTGCCGGAAGAAAAGATTCGTTTTGCCCGCTTCCGTCCATTTCCATTCTGGAAAAGAGTTCATGATTCGTTTATTTCTGATTAAGCGGAAGGTACCTGTATGATGACTTCTCGATTTAAATTGAACTGGGTTATTGATCATGAACATGCCGGACTGATAATAAAGGAATTTTTAAAAAATGAAGAGATCTCTCGTACGGCCTTAACGGATATCAAGTTTAAGGGCGGTAGTATTCAAGTAAATAGTGAAGAAGTAAATGTTAGATACAAGTTAAGGGTAGGCGATATACTGACAGTTATTTTTCCTGCTGAGCATCCAAGTAAAGGGGTTCAGGGTGAGGATATTCCGTTAACGATTTTGTTTGAAGACGATTATCTTCTGGTTGTCTACAAACCCGCTGGTATGAGTACGATTCCTTCAAGGGAATATCCTACCGGTAGTCTTGCTAATGCGCTTGTCGGCTATTATCGGAGTATCGTGCTTGAAGCAACGTCCCATATCGTCACCCGGCTTGACCGTGATACTTCAGGGATTGTTTTAATTGCAAAGCATCGCCATGTTCATCATTTGTTTAGCAAAATGCAGCAGAAGAGGCAGGTTAAAAGAACATATGAGGCTTTTGCTGGGGGTTTGCTAGCGGCAGATCGTGGTACAATTAAGGAACCGATTGGCCGAAAAGAGGACAGTATTATAGAAAGAGAAGTGCGTGACGACGGTCAATATGCTTGTACCCATTTTCAGGTAATAGAGAGGCATCGTACATTTACACATATCGAGCTGCAGCTTGATACTGGTCGAACACATCAAATCAGAGTTCATATGTCGTATATTGGCCATCCATTACTCGGAGATGATTTGTATGGGGGAGATAATTTGTTAATAGACAGGCAAGCACTTCATTGTAAAAAAATCAAATTTAAGCACCCATTACTTGGTGAGGAAATGACCTTTACAGCACCATTTCCTCATGATATGAGTGAAATCTTAGAGGCTGATCCGATTTAATTGGGTCAGCTTTGTCATTTTGAGATAAAAAAGGTTAAGATTTCGACTATGAGAATTGTCCATCTCCATAAGAGTAGGTTTCGGAAGCGATTCCTCACACGAAGGAAAAGCGTTAGCTTTTTCGAGGAGCTCCCAGTGTCTAGTGTACATGCCGCTAAACGGGTGGTTCCGCTTTTCTTTCAATCAAAATGTTTAAATTTTTCCTCGAAATATGGCATAGTAGAAGGAACAGAAACCAATTCCATTTCAGGGTACCTTAATGAGGTAAGCTTGCCGCCGAAAACGGCACCCGTATCAATATTATATGTATTGTTGAGGATTCGTGGCTCTGTTACTGGCGTATGTCCGTAAACAATTAAGAAGTCGCTGTGATACAATTTCGCCCAATCTCTTCTTACAGGTGAGCCGTCAGGGTGTTTTTCACCTGTTATATCTCCATATAGAACAAATTTTTTGACCTTTGCATGTGTCTGCCCGATAAATTCCTCCTTAATTCCTGCATGGGCAATAACGAGCTTTTGATTGTCTAATACTAAATAAAGTGGTGCCTTTTCATAAAGCTCAATAAATTTTTTACGAATGGACTGCTGGTCTTTTTTATTTAATGATTCATATTCTGCGACAGTTGTTTCAAGACCGTGGGTAATCTGTACTTTATTCCCAAGAAAGAAGCGGTATAACTTATTGCAATGATTTCCGGGCGTGTAGTATGCCTGTTTAAGCTTGATCACCAGCTGCCAAACAATCTCAATCACCTTTATTGATTCCGGTCCCCTGTCTGTTAAATCGCCAACGAAACCAAGCACTCTGTATTTGGGATGAACTGGTATCCCATTTTCCCATTTGTAGCCAAGCTTTAAGGTAAGCTCTTTAAATTCACTAAAACATCCGTGAATATCACCAATAATATCAATTTTCATGAGATGCAACCTCCTGTTAATTATTTTTTATGAAAAAGTTTATTTTTATCAAAAGAATTTTTAATTTTGAGAGGTTGTTCAAATTTTTAGAGATAAGGATTCGATTGTAACCTTTGGTGACACAGAATTGCAGATGCGTGACAGCTTAATTGTAACTGGCTCGAAGGAATAGGTAGACGAGTTGAAAAGGGAATTGGAATTTTGTGAAACGCGCTAAAGATTTATTTTAGGAATAATTACTATACTTTTCATTTGTGACGAATTAGTGTAGAATTAGTACCAAGTACTAATATCTTGTAATTAATGTAGGGGGACTTTAAGATGAATCTTTCTTTAGCAGGAAAAACATTTGTAGTTATGGGTGTGGCCAATAAACGAAGTATTGCGTGGGGAATTGCCCGCTCACTGCATAATGCAGGGGCTCGATTAATTTTTACGTATGCAGGTGAAAGAATTGAAAGCAGTGTTCGTGATTTAGCTAATTCTTTGGAGGCTGATGAGACACTCGTCCTTCCGTGTGATGTAACAAGCGATGATGCAATTGCTACTTGTTTTGCAAAAATAAAAGAGTCAGTTGGGACAATTCATGGGCTGGCACATTGCATTGCATTTGCAAAAACAGAAGATTTAAAAGGTGAATTTGTGAACACTTCAAGGGATGGATTCCTGCTTGCACAAAATATAAGCTCCTACTCTTTAACAGCCGTTGCCAAAGAAGCTCGTAGCTTGATGATTGAAGGAGGAAGTATTGTAACATTAACCTATTTAGGTGGCGAGAGAGCTATTCCAAACTACAATGTCATGGGTGTAGCGAAAGCATCTCTAGATGCAAGCGTCCGTTATTTAGCTGCTGACCTTGGAAAAGATGGCATCCGTGTTAATTCCATATCTGCTGGCCCTATTCGTACCTTATCTGCAAAAGCAATTGGAGAATTTAATTCTATTATAAATGAGATTGAAGAAAAAGCACCATTACGTCGAACAACTTCCCCAGAAGAAGTCGGTGATACTGCCCTGTTCCTCTTCAGCGATCTATCCCGTGGAATTACCGGCGAAAACATTCACGTCGATTCCGGGTATCATATTCTTTAATAAAATGAACAAAGCCCGCTTAAAAAAGCGGGCTTTTGTTAGCTGGTAAGAAAGTATAAACTTTTCCAAGTTTATACTTTCTTTCTGCGCATAAGTGCAACTACGCCTCTGTCTTCGCCCTTAGGGGCTCGCCAATCAGCGAGTTTTCTTTATGTATTCGTTTAATCCTAGTGAAATTCTTTGTGAACGAGTATTGGCCTTTAGCATACATATAATGTGTAGGATTACGTTAATAGGAGGTGAAATGAATGTCGAAAATGAAGAGTAAAGGACCGCTTTTATATGTCCATCAGACTTTTTCAAGGACTTCAACAAATCACAACAATCAGGAATTTTATACAAACAAACGGAACTTGGAATCATTAGAGGAAGAAAACCTGACAGTTAATGAAACCCATAAGAAAAGTTCCCGAACGAAAAAAGATCTTTTCCAAGAACCTATACCAATTGATGTGGTCAAATCGGAGAATCTGCAAACTGCACAACAACAGCAAACACATCGGAGATCAATAAATAGGGTAAAGCCCTTTAAAGAAATGGACTTAAACGAGCGTTTAGACTACTTAATCAACTTTCCAAAAGTACTTCCACCCGTTCCATGCGTCTTTTATACTGCTGAAAAAAATTATCAAGGTTTCCTAGCGGAATACGATCATCATCAAGTAACGATTAAGTTTCATGATCAAACAGTTAAAACGGTCCCGCTTGAGGAATTAACGGATGTCATCATGATTGGGATTAAAAAAGTCTAGAAAGTAAAAAAGCCAGCCGATATACGACTGGCTCATTTTAATGGGCGGTTTTTTTAATTACAAAGTCCTAGGTTAACGTCAGCAACACATTGGACTGAACAGAAGCAGCTTAAATCAACTGTTATGCAATCATTGCTTGCGCGGAATCGCTCAACCTGGCAAACCTTTGTTAGATCAATACAACATTTGTCTCCGCTGGATACAAGGTTTACTGCATGGAAGTTTCCACCTTCGCGACGTCCTGGTACTAATACCCGAAGTGTAGCACAACAGTTGTCAAATACTTCTTCTACTCGGAAGAATATAGACACACAAGCATTGCTTTCATTCGTTAAAAAAGCATGGAATGGAGAACCGTCTTCCGTACTTAAAATAAATACACGCGTATCAACAGGCTCTCTTCTTGCTGGTGACACTAACGTTCCTAGTGGCTCTGTAAAACAACTAGAACACTCTACACATTCATCTTCTACAGCGTTATCTTGGATTTCTTTAATGGCACGAACTACTTCGCAAACACAGTTCCCGCTGCGAAAATCGTCATGATTTTTCCCGCTACCCATTTTATTTTCCTCCTTTATCAGTGATATATATCTTACATTACTAACATATTTCACAGAGGGCTTTTGGGTTACGGACAATTGCCTTGTTTGGAAAAATTAGGCGGATGTTTACTTTAATTGGAAATGAAAGGAGCAATTCATGATGAAAATAACCTTTATAAACTTCTTAATATTATCACTATCGAGCTTTAGGCTGACAAGATTACTTGTTTTTGATAAAATTACCGAATTTATTCGTAGTCCTTTTTTCGATGAAATAAGTGAGGAAAATGAGGATGGTGAAATAGAGGTTTTTTACCTTCCAAAGAAAACAGGGGTCAAGAAATTTATGGGTGAACTTCTCAGCTGTTATTGGTGTACAGGTATCTGGGCAGCAGCCCTCATTGTAGCGTTATATTATATATCCCCAGACTATTCTACACCAATTATCCTTATATTAGCGATTGCAGGTCTTGCTTCGATCCTGGAATTTTTCGTACAATATTTTATCGAAAAATAATCCTTTCGCTGAGACAAGACTTGCAGAGGGTTCATATTTTAATTAGCAGGTATTGAATATATGATGAGGGAGAGAGAGAAGTGAAAAATAAAAAAACGAGAAAGCAAACAGCCAAATCTGCACCAATATCAAAAGCGGTAAAGAAAAAAGGATGCGGGTGTGGTAAAAAAAAGACATCAAAGTAGAAGAGGGAAACTGCTAGTTATCTGGCAGTTTTTTATTTTTCTCCATTGAGCAATATCCCAAAAATTATGTTATCAAGTCATAATTTTTGCCAATGTCGAAAAAACTACAAGTAATAGTAATTCAAAAAATGGAACAAGGAAAGGGAAGCAAATGATCACTAGATATCAGATATTGTTCGCTTGTTTATTTTTATTAGCCGCCTGCAATCATAATGCACCCGTAAGGGATAGTCAATTAGCATTGATGAAAACGACAAATCCTAAGCCGTTGGTAACAGATCAAAATAAGAGTAATGACAGTGTGAAAGAAATTAAAAAGGATGTAAGCTCTTTTCCAGAACTTTATGATGTGGCCGTGATAAAAGGAAAAAAGGATACACTTGTTGTTTATAAGGTAAAACATTTGTACCGATTTAAAATGAAAAAAATTGAAAAGAATGTAAACAAGAAGTTAGAGAAGAAGTATCCGAAAGAAAATTTTACTGTTTCAAGTGACTATAAGATTTTTCTAGAAGCAGTTAGACTTGATGAGCAGATGAAATCTGCTAAGTTTTCCCACAAAGAGGCTGAAAAGCGCTTGGAGGATATCGTCAAAATGACGGACAAAACGAAGTAAGAAAGGAGAATTAAGATGCCGACTACCAAAGAAAAAAATACTACGCCTCAGCAGCGAAACTATCAACAGTTACAGCAAAAACATGAAATAAAACGACCGGTTTTGAAGAATTGTTTGAAGGCATTTTTTGTTGGAGGATTTATATGCGCTATTGGTCAAGCAGTCAGTTATTTTTACATATATTTTTTTGATTTTACAGAACAAAGTGTAGGAAATCCGACTGTGGCAACAATGGTCTTTTTCTCGATGCTGTTAACAGGTTTTGGAGTTTACGATCGCCTTGGACAATTTGCAGGTGCAGGAAGTGCTGTGCCTGTTACCGGTTTTGGAAATGCTGTTATCTCGGCTGCGATTGAACACCGGACAGAAGGGTTTGTGCTAGGAGTGGGCGGTAATATGTTTAAACTTGCTGGCTCAGTGATTCTCTTCGGAGTATTTTCTGCTTTCGTTGTTGCATTGATTAAAACGCTGCTCGTGATTTGGGGGGTTTTGTAATTGTTAAGAGGTCATCAATCATGGGTGTTTGAAAATCGGCCAATGATTACAGCCACGGGTGTAACAGGAGGACCATTTGAAGCAAATGGAAAATTGGCGAATGATTTTGATTTATTATATGAAGACTTATGGATGGGAAAAGAATCCTACGAAAAGGCTCATAGTTTATTGCTTGAAGAGGCCATGAAAATGGCATTAAAAAAAGGGAATGTCCAAAAAGAACAGGTGCAATTTTTATTTGCTGGAGATTTAATTAATCAAATTACGCCAACAAGCTTTGCGGCAAGAACTTTGCAGATCCCCTATTTTGGTCTTTTCGGTGCCTGCTCCACATCAATGGAGGGTTTGGCACTCTCATCCTTCGTCGTTAATTACCAGGGGGCAAAATACGTGCTGACAGGTGCTTCAAGCCATAATGCAGCCGTAGAAAAGCAGTTCCGCTATCCTACAGAATATGGCGGCCAAAAGCCGCCGACTGCACAGTGGACAATAACCGGTGCCGGGGTAGCACTTGTACAGCCAAATGAGCCTGGTAAGCAGCATCCAGTGACAACCTCGGCGACTATTGGAAAGGTCGTTGATATGGGCTTAACAGACCCATTTAATATGGGTGGGGCAATGGCACCAGCAGCAGCTGATACGATTATTGCTCATTTCCGTGACATGCAATTGGAACCTTCTTATTATGATTTGATTGTTACCGGTGATCTGGGAAGAGTCGGCCATGATACTGCGTTTGAATTGCTCAATAAAAGCGGCCTGGAAATGGAACGTGGACAATTTCAGGATTGCGGCTTATTAATGTATAAAAATGATCAACCGGTTCAATCCGGGGGAAGTGGTGCAGGTTGTTCAGCAACGGTTTTATATGGACATCTCCTAAACCAATTGAAAAAAGGGACATATAGACGAATTTTAGTTGTAGCGACAGGGGCATTGTTATCCCCTCTTAGCTTTCAACAAAATGAATCAATCCCGTGTATCGCCCATGCTGTAGCGATTGAGATGAATAAATAGAAGAGGTGAGGGTTTGTGTTAGCAATGTATTTCTGGGCATTTGTGATTGGCGGATTAATTTGTGTCTTCGGTCAGTTATTATTTGATGTAGCAAAACTAACGCCGGGACATACCTTGAGTTTGCTTGTCGTTTTAGGAGCAGTTTTAGATGGATTCGGACTTTATGAACCACTGGTGGATTTTGCAGGAGCAGGAGCAACTATTCCAATCACCAGCTTTGGGAATTCCCTAGTACATGGGGCGATGCAAGATGCGAAGGCACATGGAATTATAGGGGTATTAACAGGTATGTTTCAAGTGACGAGTTCTGGAATCTCCGCTGCCATTATTTTTGCGTTTATTGGAGCACTTATTTTTAAACCCAAAGGATGAAATACACATTTTTGAATCTAATTTTTTGATTAGTCGGTCATGCCTACACACACTATTAAGTAATTTCATATGTTATTAATGAGATTACTAAAGTGAGGTGACAGTCTATGTGCTTTGGATATGGCGGCTGCGGCTACGGTGGCTATGGCTACGGCGGCGGTTTTGGCGGAGGTTCTACTTTCGTATTAATCGTTGTATTGTTCATTCTTTTAATCATTGTCGGAACAAGCTTCTTTTAATAGACGATGAACTTGTCTCGATTGAAGGGGGTTGGCCCATAAAGTGGCCAACTCCTTTCTTTTCCAATTATGCAATAATATTTATTTTAGGGATATGTAATGGTAAGGGGACTCATGATTTTTAATTAAAAAAAGGTTTAGGAATATCCTAAACCTTACAATATAAAAAAAGTATAAGAAAAGTTTGTTTTATTTAATATCAAACGATATAATTCGGATTTAGCTCTTCGTCCGATAACAATAGGATGGAGGTTTGTCCGAGATTTTGTTGTAAGACATACATCATTAATTACTGATGGAGTTGCTCCTAATTCTAGCAAATTAGTGACAGAGTCTACTTGGCAGAGGAACCATATTTTCCAAAAATAATGATTTCCTTAATTAGCTTTTTAGAAATAATATTATACATAATCATTTTTGGGTATGTGAATCTAATTTATTGATAAAAAAGAAAGTGGCATAACTTAATCCACTCTCTTTCGATTCCTTTTGAAGATTTTGACGTTTGAAAGGTCATTCGGATCATCTAATTTATATCGATAATTTTCTCTTGAGTTAAGATTTTGAAGTCTTTCAACCGCCTCTTCAAATTCCACATTGTTCATTTGTTTCGTTGCAAGTAATGAGCATAATATGGCAAAAGCTATTGCAGTTGTATCAACGTGTACATCGATTTGGATATCTACATCAGAGTTCCCGCTTTGCCCAATCGAATTGGTGTTTTCATTTCTAATTTTGATATTATCTTGTTCAAAGGAACGAGATTCCGCATTATTTTTATTATCAAGCAATTGTCTTTGTAAATTATGATCGGATATATTCATCCATTTGTGAGGTACATTTTGTCTTCGTTGTCTATGATTATCCATATGTTCACCTACCCTAAAAAGGGTGAGGTTCTTAAGCCCCACCCCCATAGTTTATAATTAGAAATCAACATCAACATTAGTATTTTGATCTTGGTCGTTTTCTTGCTCTTGATCAGATCTTACACGAGCATTACTTCTGCTATTTATTGTAATATCAACTCTTGAATTTCCGGAATTTGTTAATGTTGTACGCGCTTCATTAGTATTTTTATCAACGTTTCTTACTTCTGCTTCAGCCTCTGCTTCATTTCTGTTTCGCAATTCATTTTCGAAATCATTATCAACATCTACATTCACATTTGTATTATTTCGACGAGTCAAACCTGTACGTACAATATTATCAGTTCTTTTTCTTGTAGTTGTACGTCTTGTAGTTGTAGGTCTTGTACGTCTTGTATTTCTTTTACTTCTTCTATTTGTCATTTGAAAATCCTCCTTGTTTTATCCGCTATTGTTTTTTTCGTTCTATTAAGCCTTTTTTATTGAAACGGGTATGACAGATTTGAATAATCCAATTATTAAATAAGGGAGTAGGATATTAGTGGTTTACGCTCGATTATATTAAATAAGCTCCTTAAAAATCGGTATCAATATCAGTATTTTGTTCCTGCTCACTATCTTGTTCTTGCTCAGATCTAACTTTGGCATTACTTCGACTATTCAACCTTACATTAACCCTGGAATTCCCGGAATTAGAAATAGTAGTACGAGCAATATTTGTATTATTATCTGTATTACGAACATCCGCTTCAGCTTCTGATTCGTTATTATTTCTAACTTTATTTTCAACGTTATTATTTACCCTGATGTTTTCGCGATTCCGGTTATTAGTTCTAAACGAAGATTGATTTCCTAAGTTATCAAATTCACTTGAACCCATAATAATTTCACCTCCATTATCTGTACTTGCTTTCCATTTTATTCTTGAAGATAAAAGTGGATTGGTCATTTTACCAAGGACAAATACCCCTTTTATAAGGAAAAAACACATTTGGGTAATATGAACTATGTAATGATCATTACAATGACTTAAACGATAGCCCCCAAAAAAGTACATGGATAAAAGTACAAATATCGGAGATTTGCAATAAAAAACGGACCAGCAAGTTTTTGTCCGATATTTCTTAATCACCATTTTCCTTTTTCTTCATACAATAAAGTAGTTTATGAAGGAGTGTGATTTTAGAACATGGATAATGGGTTCTTTAAAAACATAGAAAAGAAAACGGGCGTTAACATGAAAGATATCTTTGATTTAGCAAACTCATTACAAAATGCTAATTTTAAGGATGAAAAAACTGTCCGTAGTGTGATTCGAAGAGTTTCTCAGATTGCCAATAAACCGGTAAGTAAAGAAATGGAAAATCAAATAGTTAAATCAATCATTAACGATGGTAAGAAGCTTGATTTCAATACAATCGCGAATATGATGAATAAGAAATAAAAAAGAAGAAGATTAATTCCTAACTATAGGAATCGGTCTTCTTCTTTTTATTAATTGGTGCTAAGAACCTGGAGCGGTTTGCCTTTTTTCCTCTTCTGCTGCTTGGTATGGAGATAAAAAGCTGGTCCTTTGCACGAGTCATCGCTACGTAAAATAATCTTCTCTCTTCTTCGAGAGCAGTAAAGTCACCATTTCGATAAGCATCTAGGGAAAAATCATGGGGCAGGCTCCCTTCTACAGCACCGATCATATAAACAGTTTGATATTCAAGTCCTTTAGCCCGGTGGATAGTGCTAAGGCTGATGGCATCCGGAAAATGCTTACTTAAATTCTTAATTTCCTTATTCATTGCAGACATATGCTCGGCATGTGCCAACAATGCCTCGATTGTATTAAAGCTCTTTGCTGCAACTTTTAGGTCTTTAAGATCGTCCGACCCTTTTTCAAGCTTACTCGACTCATTTCCCCGTTTCTTAAGAAAATCAAGAAAACCAATGTCTTTTTCAATTTTTTCAATGGCAAGAGCAGGGGACAAATGCTTTAGGCCGCGGATGACGGTTACCGCCATTTTTAACTTTTTCTCTTGAAAGGCATGAGCTGTTTTCAAGTGTGAAAGCGCCTCAAGAAAACTGCAGTCTTTTAGGATACTCTCTGCTTTTATATCTTTAAGGACGGTCTGTTTTAAAAATAATAATGGTAAAATGTCAGCTAGTGCCTGTGGGTCGTCTTCGTTTATGCTAACCCTTAAAAATGAAAGGGCACTTCTTACAATATAGCGGTCGTAAAAAGCATCTGCATCCTGGTCGATTTTAAATGGAAGGTTCGAGCTGGCTAATCGCTCAAACACAGCACGGGACCCAGCATTTGTTCGATAAAGAATAGCAAAATCGCACGGTTTTGCACCCGTCGAGATCTTCTCTTGGATATCAGTGACAATCATCGTCGCTTCTTCCTCTTCATCATAAGGGAAAAATAACAGCGGCAGCGTTCCTGATGAAAATTGTGCTTTCATCTTCTTCGTTCTTCTCACCTTATTCACGGAAATCATTTGATTGGCGGCCGCCACAATTTCATGTGAGGAACGATAATTTTGGTCCAGAGTAACCATTTTGGCAAATGGAAAGTCTCTTTCAAAATTAAGCAAATAGGTTGGATCACTTCCTCTGAAGGAATAAATCGCCTGATCATCATCACCAACTGCACAAACATTTCTATGTTTTCCTGACAGTAGTTTAATAAGTTCATACTGAACTTTATTGATATCTTGAAATTCATCGATTAAGAAATAATGAAAGCGACTCTGATATTGTTCAAGCAGGGCAGGTGATGTGCTCAAAAGCTGATAACAGCCAATGAGCATGTCATCAAAATCAAAAAGTCCTTCCCGTTGTTTGTATTCCTCATATCTTTGATAAAGGAACACAGCCTTTTCTTCCCATTCGGATACAGGCTTAACCTCATTTGGAAACAGAAGTGAGTTTTTCCAAAATCCAATCTGCTGCAGCGCTAAATCATAGGCAAATTCTTTTTCAGTTAAGTTGAGCTCTTTACCAGCAGCTTTAAGGATTTTATCTCGCTGCCATTCTTTTTTTAGCAGTTTGTTAGACGACCAATTCACTCCATCATGGAACATAAGGATACGATAAAAAATACTGTGAAACGTGCCAGTGACGAGCCGATTGATAGTTTCTCGTTTCAAATTTGGATAGGACATCAAACGGTTCTTCATTTCAGCAGCAGCTTTTGCCGTGAAGGTAACAAGCATGATGGAACTTGGTTCAATATGTTTCGCCTCCAGCATATACGCTGTACGTGCCGTTAACACTCTTGTTTTGCCGCTTCCTGCGCCAGCAAGGACTAATAACGAGCCCTCCGTTTCCATGACTGCTGCAGCCTGACTTTTATCTAGAACGGTTCCATTTTCAGCAAGCTGCTGTAAATATGGTGAAAAATCGTGATTAATTTCTCCGGTTGTTTGTTTAAACGGGACAGTGTATTCAATGTTTTTTGCGGGTTTGAAGAGTTCTAAGTCTTTAGGGGTTGCTGTAATGGTCCTGCCTTGCGGTATCTTAAATCCGTTTCGCTCGATAAAGTGTTCGGTACTGTCCATTTTAACAATTGGAGGGAGCGGATCCGGACATTGTTTTTCTGGCGAGTGAACATGAAAAAAATGTGGGTTCAGCTGAATACCAAGAAACAATCGCACCTTCTCATTACAGACAGGACAGTGCAGCTCACCATTTTTTCCAGCGAGAAATATTTTTTGATATTGATCTCGAGCTAGAGTCTCTAGAGCAATATTTTGATTTTGATAGATAGCTGTTTTCATATTTTTAAACCTCTATTTCTATAAATAAGACATGTTCTATCATATCAAAACCTTCTAATAACTAAAAGGAGTTTCGTAATCAAAAGTGAAATGATCAAAATAGCATCTGGTAGATCGAGGGGATTGGTACTCGAAATCGCTGAAAAAGAGAGAATAACGATGCTTATAGGGGTTATAAGCGACCCAAACCGTAGGAAAAGAGAGAGGATGGTCGCTTATAGGGGCTTTAGGAGCCCGAACCGGTAGGAAAAGAAAGGGAACGGTCGTTTATATGAGTTATAGGAGCCCGAAACGGTAGGAAAAGAAAGGGAACGGTCGCTTATAGGAGTTATAAGAGCCCGAAACCGCTGGAAAAGAGAGTGGATGGTCGCTTATTGGGGGTATAAGCGACCGAAATCACTGGAAAAAAGAGAGAACGGTCGCTTATAGGGGCTATAGACTCCCGAAACTGTAAAAATAGCAAAAGAAAGGTAACCAATAGGTTAAAACAAGAAAAGACGAGTGCTAAATTCACTCGTCATTTCTAAAAACATTTTTTGTTTTCCACTTAAGCCTCTAATATCGAGGCAAGGTCTTCATTATGTTAAACTTCTTTCATCATGGTCTTATGTGGAATTCCTGCATCTAAAAATTCCTCTGAGACAACTTCATAACCAAGGCCGGAATAAAAGGGAATGGCATGCGTTTGAGCATTTAGCTTTAATTTGTGTAAACCTTGTGTATCAGCGAAGCTTTCGATTGCTTTCATTATCGCCTTGCCAGCGCCCGTTTTTCGTGCTTCTTTTAAAACACAAATGCGTTCAACTTTCCCGTAGCCATCGACAACACGAAATCTGCCTGCACCGACAGGCGAACCTTCATGATATATCACAAAATGCGTGGCATCATCTTCGAATTGATCGATTTCTTCTTCGAGCGGGACATTTTGCTCTTCAACAAAAACAATTTTTCTTACTAAAAAAGCTTCTTCAAGTTCCTTTTGATTTTCAACAACCTTAACTGTCACGGCAAACTATTCCTTTCCAAGACAAAATGTTTCATAAACAGTCCAAGAACCATTTTCTAATTGATAAAGCAAATGGAAGCGGTCGATCGTTTCTTCATGATTTACTTTTGTCATCCGTAGTGAACCGAAGACATCTGAGTGCTCATCATTAGAAAGCTTTTGACCAATCGTAATATGGGGTACGAAGGCATAATCTAAATTTTCCTTGTTAAATTCCTGATTGATAACAGAATGCAAGTTTGTAAGTTCCTCTGTCGGATCTATTTTAAAATAGATGACATTATTTAAAGGCTGGAAAGAGCTGATTTTGGATGTTTTTAATGAGAACGGCTTTGTATTACTGGCGATTTGCCGTAATTTATTGGCAAAATTCTTGGCATCTTCTTCATGTGCTTCAAAGGCATTCTTTAATGTTAAATGTGGAGGAATAAGAGCATAATGCGGGTCATAGCGTTTACGATAAGAATTCACTAAATCTTGAAGCTTTTTTGATGGAAAAATAACAACACCAAATTTCATAGGTTTACCTCCATTTAAATGAAATTATTTTTTTAGAAAAATAATACTAAAAAGAGCCTTCTGATTATTATAGCAAATTTTCAAAATATATAAAATATCCAACATTACTTAGTGAAAACTTAGTCCTATGGTTGTGAGACTAAAATAACATTTTAAGAGCTCTTCTTAAATCAGGCTGCCAGTATTTCCATGTATGATTTCCGTTAAACTCTTCATAAAAATATGTAAAAGGTTTTTCTATAATTACTTTGGAAAGTTTCCGGTTTGGGCTTAGGAAATCACTTATTCTTCCGTCAGTGGTTTTTACTTCTGTTTCTTGAGTGCCAATTACATGATATATTTCAACAAGCTGTGCTTCCGAAAAGTCTTTGACTAATTTCAATACTTGCTCGTCAACAAGCGGAGACTGGAGCACCACTTTTCCAAAGGTATGCGGGTATTGTAGGGCAGTCATTAACGAGACTGTTGCCCCCAAGGAGTCCCCAATTAGCGCTCTTGTCGAGCCCATATGATAAGTAGGAAATTCTTTATCAAGAAAAGGCACTAATTCATGTGCAAGAAACCGAATATATTGCTGGTTTTGGTCACCATCCGGGTGGTATTTTCGCCGGCGGTTCTCCACATCCTTATAGGGCACTCCAACAATAATAATATTTTCAATTTCTCTTTCAAAAAGAAACTCATCTGCCAATCGTCCGATCCGGCCGAGCTGAAAATAATCCCGTCCATCTTGGGCGATTAGCAGTGAGTATTTATAGAGCGGTGAGAAGTTTGCTGGAAGATAGACAAGGAGCTGCATTTCTTCTCCAAGTTCCAAGCTTTGAAAGGTAAGTTCTTTAATTGTGCCTTTTGGAAATTCCATTACGACCATTCCCTCCATGATTCGATTGTTTCATGTGCATTTTAACATAACTGGTGAGGAAATGCTTTTGGCAGGTTAAATGTTAGTGGATGTATGAGAGTAGGATTAATGAAGAAAACGATTCTTATAATGAAATTCAGGCATAATAGATAAAATGTTTTCACGTATAAAGGTTCGTATTTGTTTTCGTGTCAAACAAAAGGCACGAATGTAGTCATCATTCACTTCTTTCACTATTAGTTTTCGCTGTGAGAATTCCTGGCTATCAGCAAGATAAATTATCTCCAACGGTATATGTTCTTCGATTGAACGGATCAAAAGTCCATCCATTTGAATCACTCCTTTCTTTATGATAATTTCATTATAACCGAACGTTAGTTCTTTATTCAAGTTAAAGTAGAACGGGTGTTCTGTTTTAGGAACAGCTTTCCCAAAATTGCTGTAGGTCGTAATTAAATGGTAAAATAAAGAAAAATAGGTTGTGGTTAAATGGGAAGAGTCACTTTTGAAGTAGTAAATGTAACAAAAGAAATAAGCGGGCAGTCTATTCTAAAGAGCATTTCCTTCAACTGTGTTGAAAATACAGCAACAGCAATCCTTGGTCATAATGGTTCAGGGAAAAGCACACTTTTAAAAATTTTAGCAGGAATTTATGAGCCAACAAGTGGAAGTGTTATAAGGAATACTTGTAAGATTGCTTATGTGCCGGAACTTTTTCCTGAAAATTTGCGTTTTAAACTAAAGGAATATTTACAATTGATGGCATCACTTCAGGGATTCACTAAAGAAGATGTTGAAATTCAACTTTCAGAGTATTTTTGTACATTTGGTATTGAGCAATTTGTCAACACACCACTCAAACAATGCTCAAAAGGAACAAAGCAGAAGGTGGGTCTTATTCAAGCCTTGTTATCTAAACCAGAAGTGTTGCTATTGGACGAGCCTCTTACTGGATTAGATACTGCTTCCCAACACGAACTTATTAATCTCTTAGAAAAATTAAAAAGGCAAGCAACCATAATTTTTACCACTCATGAAGACATGATGATTGAAGCACTAGCTGATCAAGTATTGGATATGGAATCTGGAGAGATTCCATTCCAAAAGGAACCTAAAAAGGTAGAGCGGTTGATAAAAACAACCTTCAGGGATCAAGAGATATTTAGTGGACTAGATTTGGTTTCCATAGATTATGAGAGAAATTCCGCTTTTATTACGGTTGAGGCACCTAAAAGTGATGAATTATTAATGTACCTTCTGAAAAATAATTGTTCGATTTTGGAAATAAAAGAAAAGAGGTAAGTATGACAGGGTTTATTCGTTATCAATTCATTAGCTATATTCGATCGCTAAAAATCATTCCGCCTCTAACGGTGTTTGGTGCATGGGTATTTATTTTGTATGCCTACAAAGAAGTCCCTATCTTAAGCAGCTATGCGGTTACAAGTATCGCAATCTATTTAATTATGACCTGGGTAGCGATGAGTGTATTTTCCATCGAAGAAGAGAGTGAGAAACATATTTTATTTGTTCAACTAGGAAGTAAGAATCGATTTTTATGGGGGAAATGGTTTATTTGTTTGATGGTTGCATTGCTTTTGGAGGCATTGGCAATCTCCTATCCAGTGCTAATGAATAATTTTAAAGGGGTAATCAAGCCGTTTCATTATGGTCTTGCTATCTACAGTCATTCCTTTTTAGCGTTATTCGGAATTTTAGTTGGCACATTTTTTTCGGTTACGTCTTATGCATCAAAAAAATATGCCTGGCTGTCTGCGGTATTTGTTATTGTTGTTTCTTTGGCTTATGAAGCATTAGTATCAAAACTGGTTTTATTAAAATGGGTGCTAATGATATTTCCGCCAGCGGTAAATGTAATTAGGTATTTGAGTAACGGTGATATAGTAGATATTAAAATGGATTTTTGGTTCTATGCCTCGTGGTCAATTGTATACATTTTGATTGGTGTTATTGTGATCATCAAAATGTTTTTAATGAAGGAAAGCTAAAATTGCTATTGACATTCCTAGTTTTTTCACTATAATAAGATTTGTAACTTAATAAGAGATCTGTTAGCTCAGTTGGGAGAGCGCAACCTTGACAGGGTTGAGGTCGGGGGTTCGAACCCCTCACAGGTCATCATAAGAAAACCTTGGTATCCTTTGTGATATCAAGGTTTTTTCGTTGTAACAGGATGTTTAGTTTGATGTAACACAGATGAAGTGGTGACAAAAACCTTACAAGTAAGAAAAGATGTAGAGTTAAATTATTTCTAAAAGTTTTAAATTATTTGTTCGAGGAGAAGTAACTGAAGCTAGTAATTGTCAGTTACTAGAATAGATAAGTTTTTTTAATAAGTATTTTNNTTTTGAAGAAACTTATCTATTCCATTTTTTACGTGCAACATTTTATTTAGTAAATCATTTGCGTTTTTTTCTAAGTTTAATAATCCTTTTATCACTTATTTAGATAATTTGTTCCGCAATATAACCGAGTAGATTAACTTTTTCACCTTGTTCATGATAATCAAGAAAAATACCAGGGTTATCTGTCGAACCAATAACTGTTTTGTACTGAATTTTTAAGCCTTCTTTCTCTAAGTTATACTCAAGATAATTTGGATATAAGACATGTTGATGTGAATTAGGATATAAGGTACGAAAATTTAGTAAAGAGGTTGCACCTTCATGGTAATATAGATAGTTACCAATAACCTTAGTATCTTGATTTATATAATTTTGTAATAAGGTAATGGGGAAGACATTCTTATGCGAACAAATTTCGTTAGTTGTAATGCTATCTACTATGACATCTATTGACCCTGGTTTAAGAGGAAGAATATAGTCAGTATTTTGAATATAAATGACACGAAGTTTCGGATTAATTCTTTTAATAAAATTCCTCAATTTTTTAATCATAGTCAAAGAGAAACCACAAAATAT
>NZ_JBALPG010000055.1:0-3758 GCF_036965245.1 Neobacillus drentensis | reverse complement strand
ACTTTTGAATTAGGAAAAATAACATATGAAAAAGCACTTCAAAGAGTGCTGTCAAAGGTTTCCATCCATTACTTTTTAAGAACGAAAAATCCGTTCAATTTCATGAATTTCTTCATTTGTTAATTAGGAATAATTCATCTTACAAATGTAGGAAGTTTTTTCAAAAAATTTACTCCATAAATAATCCGATGACATTATCCATAAACTATATTTACATGTTAATGGATAGGAGTAGATGGTTCTTGAAAAAAATATTAATGTTTCCTATTCTTTTAATCGTTTCTTTTTGGTCCATTCAAAATCATGCTACTGCTGTTACGAAAAGTCGTGAAGCTTACGAAAAAACAGGGAATGTAGTTTGGGAAATAAACACTAAGGAGAAATTAGTTGCCATTACATTTGATGATGGGCCCCACCCTGTTTTTACCCCGCAAATACTTGAGATTTTAGCAAAATATAACGCAAAAGCAACCTTTTTTGTTGCAGGGAATAAAGCTGAAAGATTTCCTGAAGTTTTAAAAAGAGTAGCAAAAGAAGGTCACGAAGTTGGCAATCATACATATAGTCATTTAATTACTAGCAAAATCTCTGCTGTTAAATTAACAGAAGAATTAAAGCGAACAGATAATATCATCCAGGGGATTACTGGCACTAAACCTACTCTTTATCGGCCAGTAGCAGGTATTTACAATGATGTAATTATTAATACAGCGATTAAAAACGGAAAATTTGTCATCCTTTGGTCATGGGATCAGGATCCTCGAGATTGGAGGAATCCACCCGCAAACCAAATTACAAGATATGTTACAAAAGGAATAAATCCGGGCGATATCATTGTCCTCCATGATTGGCATGGCAGCGAATTTTCACAGGCATGTCAAACGGTAATGGCATTAGATGATATTTTGAGCTATTTATCCACTAAAGGATATAAATCAGTAACTGTTTCTGAAATGCTTTATAGGTCAAAAACTAACTATCCTGAGCCTTTTTTCCCTTTCCATTAAATTGTAAAATTTCTTAGTCCCCCAAGGTGGAAAGGTTTTAGTTCGCTAGGTACTGACCATACGAATTTGTATTCAGGAATAGGACAAAATATATTCGAGCAATTTGATTGCTCAAAAAACGACGTCGGGAGTGATGTATCATGGCTAGAAACAAACTATTGGTTCCTGGTTCAGGCAATGTTCTGGATCAAATGAAAGAAGAAATCGCCAACGAGTTTGGAGTTCAACTTGGTGCTGATACGACCGCACGAGCAAATGGTTCAGTTGGTGGCGAAATGACTAAACGTTTAGTCGCTTATGCTGAACAATCATTACGAAATCAACAAGGTCCATAACTTGTGATTTCAACAAGAGGGTGTCCAATTGGGCACCCTTTTTCTTCTAGTAGCTAATTAATTTACAAACAGGATTTTGATTTCATTTTCAGCCTCAATCATTCTGCCAAAACGATATCCTTCAATAAGCACGTGTCGTTCATGGTCACTTAGTCGACGCTCCCATTTAGTTTCTAAATAAAAAATAACTTCGTTATAAAAGACTTCCGGATAATCAAAGGGATTATTCATTAATATCTCTCCATTCTTTTTCTTAATCCCACCCCTGTCTTAATAGTCTTGTCCAATTCATTTAGATTTTAAAAAGAAAAATAGGGTCAGTCACCAGGAGCATTTAAGCATTAGCTCACTGAGGTACTGACCCAAAGGAAAAAGGTTTGTGCTACTCAATTTGGATTTAGCTATTCTGCCTTCTCCAAAAATCATATATGAACTCTTGGAAAATTTCATTTAATGTTCCCTTTTTTTGACTCTTTAACCATTCTACTTGGTCGATTGGCAGTTTTAATTTTAAACTAATTTCTTCAATAGGCATTTCCACTTTTCTTATTTCTTCTATTGTTATGCCTTCTTCTATATTCGGAAACCATGCCTCATTTTCGTTCACCTTATCGAAATCTTCACACCCTTGAATGTCATCGAGTTCACAAAATAAATTAAGCTGTGGCAAACCACCTGACAGGATTTTTACATGCATAATCGAGTTTATGAAACGACCATCTTCCAATTCAATATCAATAATAAGGTTTTCTTCTTTTTTATATTTTTTTACCGCAACCTCACTCACAATCAGATCCAATTCCAAAGTAATTCCCGAGCTTGATTCAAAAATATAGATGGCACTTTTAAATACATGGATACTCTCACCATCAATTTTTATTGTTTTGATTCCAACCATAAACCGTTCCCCCATGCAGTTGTTTCATTCATTCGGTAACAGACACTTAATGGATATAGGTTTGATTCACCTTTTTGATTAATGTTCTCATTTGATGCCTGACACCTATTCTACATCTTTTTGACGTTTCCCGTCACGATACGGATACTAGCTTTTTTAAAACCTTGATATGCATCCATAGCTGCAAAGATGATAAATGTAGCAATTGCTCCCCATACGATCGAAGTTACTGGTTTGTCAACTTGAGTAAATAAGTTGGATAAAAAGCTGCTAAATGACGAAGTGAACAAGTCGGGGTCTGCCATAATCTTGATGAATAGGAGCGATGATATAAATTGAAAAATAGTGTTGACGATTGCTAGTTTTTTTGTCCATTGTTTAACGGTCCATTTATACAGACCAATGGCGATTTCCATTCCAATCGCAATGATCACAATTGGCCAATAGGCATCCAATACCTCTTGATTCAATGAGGGGGTTACAAAAACGAGACCATCTTGACCCTTTTCATACCTACCAATGATGCTTGAGGCATTAAAATAAAAGATTACCCAAATCACAGTCCAGAAGAGACGGCCAAACACTTCGATGTTCGGGATTGCCTTTTCCTTTGGAAAGGCAGTTGTTTTTTTCAAATCATCAGGTGTCCATTCCTTAAACCATGTTCCCAGCGGCTTATGGTCTTTGATATCAACACGCTCCAGAATGGCAAACACTGCTGTTAACCAGAAAAACACCTGCATCCCAGTTCCCAAAACTCTTATAATCCCTTCTCCAACTGCTGCTAATATAACATTTAATACGGCTTGGTCTCCAGAGAATGTTACGATTTTTTCAACAAAAAAGGTAATTAGCGTTATTGTCACAGCGAGTGGCAAAATCCATTTTAGCAATTGAAGGTAAATACAAAAAAACTGGGGTCCAATAAGATGCATCGGCCGATCTAAGTATCCACTTGCCAGCACAGCCGGGTTACCGAGTTTTTTTAATACTGCAATTACATCTTGTTCTGTATAATCCTCTGGAAGCATATCTTCAATCGTGGAGCGCAGCTCCTGGGCAATATCTTCTCCACTTTTTTCAGGCAGCCTCCTGGTTACCTCCTGTATATATAGTTCAATTAGATTCATTTTGATCATCTCCTTTAAATAATTCATAAAGTTCCTGAGATAACTGTTCCCATTCTTTCTTCAACTGCAGAAAAACATCCATGCCGTATTTACTTAAGACATAATACTTCCGCGGTCTACTTTCGGTCGTATCCCAGCTGCTCGTCACCAGATCTTGTTTCTCCAAACGGCGAAGCAGTGGATACAAAGTGCTTTGATCAATAGTTATTCCGTTTTTTTCCAATGATAAGACAAGAGAATACCCATATTGCGGGGAACGTAATTGACTTAATACTGCCAAAGTCAATGTCCCTCTTCGTAACTCAGTCCGTAAAGAATTCAGCAATGTACTCAACTTCTCACCTCAACTTTCAATAAATTATATACTTTATGTCATATACTATGCGTC
>NZ_JBALPG010000054.1:0-7431 GCF_036965245.1 Neobacillus drentensis | reverse complement strand
CATCAAATAATTCAACAAAGGGCACTTTTCTTGAATAAGAAGACGTCTTTTTGTAACGCCCCAACACATTTAAGAGATTAGATCTTGTTAAGATAAAGAAAAGATTGTGAAGATTTCTACTTAAACTAAAGGGTGCTTGAGTTTAACAGAGGGCTGCTTCGGCAGCTCTTCATCTTGTTCCACTAAAGGGACAGGTTAGTTGAACAAAGTTGATTCCAGAAGATCGTCATTAGAGTCGATCTTTTTCTTTTAACTGTTTCAGATAAAAGAATTACTATTTGAAAGCACGTTGGAACCTAATTTATAGTGATAATATTTTATGAATTAGTAAAAAATAGTGTTAAGGAAAGGAGGGATTGCGAATGTCTGTGAAAAAGTGGTTATCAGGATTGGTCGTTTTGCTTACAATAATTGTGGTTGTGACAACTCTAGGCTCACTCAGGGTATTTGCCGAATCCGGTGTCGTAACTCAGCCTTTGGAGAAGGAGAAAGCGATTGAGGTCGAGTTGAACGATGATTACTTTAATCCGAAAGTCCTCACTATTCTCAATGGAAAAACGACACCGTTAATATTGAAAAACCAAGGTAAGAAAGAACATACTTTCACAGTGGAAAAGCTTGGAATTGACGCCGAAGTCCAGCCAGGAAAAGAAAAAACCATTACGGTGAAACCGAAAAAGCCCGGTACATATGAACTGATTTGTCGGTACCATTTCCAGGAAGGAATGGTTGGAAAAGTAATAGTAAAATAACAAGCAGGGCCATCGGGCCCTGCTTTCTTAATTTTTGTTCATAACCGTCATGAATTTGTTCATATTGGGCTGAGATTAGGCGAACAAACTGCACATTCCTTTAACAATCAAACGGATCCTGAACAAATAAGAAGTTTTAATACAGAGGTACAACAAGCTGCAACCAATATATTCGTATTTAAACGGAAAGTATTAGAACTAATTCTTACATGCAAATTGCCGAGGGCAAATAATTTCCCACAATTAGTTGACCATCGTTTTGAGCGTTTTTTTATGCCAATTTTAATGTTATTTACAATGTTAATTCGGTTGCTAATTCTGTTTCGATTTTGCCTTCTAAATGCGTTTTTGTACTTCAAAACCGAACTACTTAAATTAACTTGTGGTGGTCTTTTTCCCGAGATCCTTTAAGGGGGAAAGTCAATTCGTGTATAAGTTGCAACTTTTCTAATCAACTTAAGAAATATACAAATTAGAAGAAGGTGTATTATGGCAAAAAATTGTTATCGTTCATTCACTATCATTTCTTTAAGCATGGTCTTTATACTAATGTCTTCCTGCAGTCAGTCACAAAGAAAAGACGAAAATTACAGTACGAATAAAACTCCTCGCGAGGTTTTAGGTTTCTACACTGAACAGGAAGGAACGTTACCAGGGTCTCAACCTACAGTTAACTCACAATTCACTAATTTAAGTATCATTGCACCCTTTTGGTATAAGCTTGATGATAAGCGACCAGGCAATCTTATAGATTCGGTTACAGTAGATCATAAAAAAATGGTTATTCAGAGTGCTCATGAAAAACACCTAAAGGTATATATGGTTGTACATAATCTCTTTTATGAAACCGAGGAGAAGGGAAAGCAGGTAGCGAGTAATATACTCCGTAACGATAAAAACCGCAATGCTTTCATTCAGAACTTACGCAAAGAAATGAGTCAGTTTAAATATGACGGTATTAATATTGACATGGAAAATTTGTTTTTGACTGACCGAGATTCTTTTAGTCTGCTGATAAAAAAATTGACTGATGCTCTGCATCGTGATGGAAAAGTAGTTACCGTTTCAGTCCCGGCAAACACAGGTGATTCCCGTGCTAATCCCTGGTCACCGTGGTTTGATTACGAAAAGCTTGGTCTATATTCAGATGGGTTAATGATTATGACATACGATGAACACAACCCAAGAACAAAACCCGGATCATCAGCATCATTCAATTGGACAGAAGCAACCATTCGTTATGCTTTGAAACATAAAGTACCTCCATCAAAAATTTTACTCGGTATCGCTGGTTATGGATGGGACTGGGATACAACAGCAAATAAAACCTTGTATAGCTCCTATGCAATGTTAATGGGTCAGAAAACAAAATATAAAGCTAAAGTAATATGGGACTCCCGTTCGCAAACCCCTCATTTCAGTTACGAAGATACAAAACAACATAGCCACCAGGTTTGGTTTGAGAATAGCCATAGTCTGCGGTTTAAGCTAAACCTGGTAGAAAAATATAACTTACGGGGAATCGGGATTTGGCGGCTCGGCTTAGAAGACCCAATGTACTGGACGACCATACCCGAGATAATAAAAGTAAAAAAGTGAAGGAATGGTCTTCCAAATCCTAAAATATGGGTTCTGAAACAAGGAATGCTTCAGATGAAAGTGAGAAGTTTGAATTTGAACTAACGAGTGCAAGATTCGAAGATCTAGCTGCCAAAAATTCTTGGTGGCTTTTTCTTATTCAGCTAACGGGTGCTATTGTTTAAGATGTCGGCTGTCAATTTGGCAGCCTTTTTTCTTGTTCCACTAACGGTTCAGGTTAGCATTCCTGTAGATCGTTAAATATCAGGTTTGAAAAAAATAGAGCCCCTCAGTAAGATACGAGTATAGAGTCCAATCTAACTCAAAATCTTAAGGAGGAAGCCCTACTATGAATTTTAAAATGCAAGACAAACAAAATCAACTAATACCGAAAGAATTTCCGATACACATCTAATTGTAGGTGTGGATATAGCCTAACAATTACACGTTGCTCGAGCTGTTAACTTCCGTGGAATTGTAGTTTGTGATCCTCTTACATTTGAAAATAATGAAGTTTTACAATCAGCCATGTCAACAGAATTGAGTGGGAAGTTACGGCAGATTTTAAAAAAATACATAATTCCAATTGTAAAATTTTCCTTAGAAACATTAGTTGAAACCTAACATCTTACCTTTCAGCGATTTGCATAGAAGATAGCTGACAATGGCAACTAAAAAGGTTTAGTTCTCTGCGTATAAAAACCCTCCTTTTCTAATTTTAATTATTAGAAAAGTGATATTATTCACAGAATTAAAAAAATAAGTGATTTAAAATGAATTTTAGTTATTCAGCTAAGGTTGTTTCACTAAAAACACATATTCTACTAAATCCAAAGACGTAATAGGGGAGGATAGAACTGTGAAAAAAACTGATTTACCTATTGTATATTCATGCTCTGGATGTTCATCAGCTGCACAAACTGCTAACATGATTGCTATAAAAATGGATCGCGAAAAAGTAGCTGAAATGTCCTGTATTGCTGGTGTTGGTGGTGATGTCAAACCACTTGTAAGAACAGCAAAATCAGGAAGAGATATCATTGCAATTGATGGATGTCCCTTATGCTGTTGCAAAAGTACTTTAGCTAGACATGAGGTTCAACCCAAACATCATTTTGTACTTTCTGACTTTGATGTACCAAAGATAAATGGTGAAGACCCTGACCCTAACCTTTATATAAGTACTTACAAACGTATTTTGGAACTCACTAATAATTATTCTTAATCGTTGATTTTATTTCTGAACAACATAATTGGGTCAAGAGAGAACAGCTTCTAGAGAAGTATTTGTTTTAGTTTATAAATATTC
The DNA here is from genome assembly GCF_036965245.1 of Neobacillus drentensis. Taxonomy (GTDB): domain Bacteria; phylum Bacillota; class Bacilli; order Bacillales; family Cytobacillaceae; genus Neobacillus; species Neobacillus drentensis_G. The sequence continues at coordinate 3,792 of NZ_JBALPG010000054.1, read as the reverse complement.
CGATTTATTAGAGGGTGTTATTTCATTTAGGCAATGCATATTAATGATCGCAGTTTTAGCCATTGCCCTTATTACTGTACCTTTTTTACTTTTTCAAAAGTAAACTTGTGAAGTAACTTAAGTGAACAAGAGTTACAAATCATACTTTCAAATGTGAAAAATGGAAAGCATTCATCTCTTACACTTTTGACGATATGGTTAAAAGTTTATTTGTATATTATGGAGGTAAGAAACCCAGTGGAAAATGGCATAATTGCGATAAACTAATTGCAGTTGACTCTGCACAAGCTGGAATTTTTGATCTTACAACGTTTGGTAGAGACGATGCTATCCAATATGAAGTGATAAATGTCTATGACATTGTGATTGATGAAGTAGGATTAAAATATTTTGCTGCATGTTCTGATATGGTTGCTTCCGATGCTCAGGTGGAGTTGTTCCAGGTGGTGCGGTTTCAATGTCTGGTTATGGTGACGGAATATACAGAGTGAAAGTAAAATATAACGTTTCTAAAGAGATTGTTGGAGTGTTGATTGACTTTAATGATGGGGAGTAATTGAATGCATTAACATTTTACTCTTGCTTTGTGAAGAAATACACTTAAACGGGGGCGATGCTTAAAGAAGCATCGCTTTTCCTTTCTAAAAATATTTCCTGTATAGGTCCAGTCTTATACTTCCGCTAAGTTGGTCATAAATTCGTGTAGTTTCACTTTTCTCACGACCAAGTAAGCTCTGAATAACGTCCAGCGGCGCTCCATTATTCGATAAATGGGTGGCGTAGCTGTGCCTTAGTTGATGCGGATGAATTTCCTTGTTGATGCCTGCTCGATTTGAAATTCGCTTGATAATATATCTCATCATGGGCAGTGCTCATTCGATGAGGATGACGTTCAGTTACAAAAATAGCCGGATCCTTATCTTGGCGGTTGTCCAGGTATCGTTTTAGCCAAATTTCACAGCGGATATTAAAATAGACCTCCCTTTCTTTATCTCCTTTCCCGTGGACAATTGCTGATCGGTTTGACCGATTAATACAACTTTTTCCAATGAAAAAACCTCTCCAATTCTGCACCCTGTTGAAAACATAAATTCAAAAATAGCCTTTTCCATTGCGGTGTTACACGCTTCCCGTAAATGTTCTAATTCTCTTTCCGTTAAAAACTTTGGGGCTCTTTTAAACCTCGAAAATACCGTTATTCAACTATAGAAGCAGAATAGTTATAGTTAAAGAAAAGCAATTAATAGTTTACTTATTATGTGTATAATCTAAGGCTTAAGCCTGACATTAAATTAGTCTCTGGGTGCATAGAATTAATAACCAATATATGTTAAAATTTCATGGTATTAGTAAATAAGTGTATGGTTGAAATTATTGGGGGACATAATTATGAAAAAAGTTTGTACAATATTAATATTTGTTTTTAGCATATCTATACTTTTATTCGGGTGTAGCAAAGAAAAAGAAGATATGACAGAAGACTTTGGGCTTGAGAAAACCAAAAAGATAGAAGTTTCGTCAGTAGAAAATCCAGAATTGGTTTTTAATGTTATCGATAATAAAGATGATATAGATGAATTTGTTAATAAACTTAACGTCAATAAATGGAGTATTGTAGATATTCCTTCAAATATAACTAAAGGAAATATCTATAAGATGTACCAAGAGGACACAGTTAAACTTGGAGAGTCTAACACAGAGGAACTAAAACAAATAGCTACAATAATTACATATAAAGACAGTCCTTATATCAGTTTTAAAACAAAGAAACTTAACTTTAGTTTTAAAGTTCCAAAAGATGTAGCAAAATACCTTTCTAATAACGATAATTAAAAACTATAACCATACAACAATTACGTAACTGTAGGTAAACCAGAAGATAGTTTGTGAAAAAATAGAACTTAAACTACTATGTAAGAACTATTTTTTCGTACATTTTCTGTGGTGAAGCTCTGCTTCATGGATGGTTAATGGGTAGCATTTGTTTAACAAGAATGGGGAAATCCAAAAATTGGGTTCCCTTTTTTTATTGAATTATCAGCATTAAAATTTAGCAGTGCCTTATAAATAAAGTTCAACAAAGATTATCATTAGACGATTTTATAAAATTTGTAAACAGTATGGAGTATTATGCATTTTTTCTTCAGCTAAAAAAAGGTGGCTGTTTCGGTAACTGTTTTGCTTGTTCCACTAACTGGGCAGGATGCTTGAATAATGGCAGTTATTTTAAAATATTATATTTACATTAACTACCAATGTATAGTAAAGTATACTTATCGAGTATAGTAAACTATACTTTCGAAAATGAGAGGCTTAGGATGATATGAAAAGTAACGTTGTTAATAAGGTAAGAGATTATCGAAATCAATTCGATCTTACACAAGCTGAATTGGCTAAGAAGGTAGGGGTGACAAGGTTAACAATTATATCTATTGAGAAACAGAATTATGAACCATCTGTTGGTTTGGCTTTAAAACTAGCCAAGTTATTTAGATGTTCCGTTGAGGACCTTTTTACAGTAGGTGAAGAATAGTGAATTATTTATACAGTTTGTTGATAAAAATAGCCGTTTTTTTAATTTTAATGCAAGCAACTTTTACTGTTTGGAAAACAGATTCACCAGGGGTATTGTATTGGACGATTCCTGTAATTGCTTTATTTTGGTTGGTATCACTAATATTTGAAACTGTTCAAGTCACAAAAAACAAACGATGGAATGAGAATAAGGAAGAAGATGAAAGAACGATTTTATATAGATATAAAGCAGGATATATTACTTTTTGGTACAATATCGGATTTTTAACAATATTATTTTTCTTTTACAGTTATGGACTTGAGATGATTAACCCAATACAAGCATTAGCTGCAGTTGTTTTGTTGAATATAATTATTTACTTTGGGACGAAACTTTATTTTATCTTTTTTAAATAATTGGAGGTTGGACTGATGGCGAGTAATTTGAATATAAAATCGGAGGAGAAGAAAAGTATTGCGGGTATTATTTCTTTATCAATAGCTGTATTTGCAATAGTACTTGTGCTTAATTTTTTGTTTGGAATAATTCCAATTGAAAAAATTCAAGGATTACCAATGGTTTTGCCAATTATCTTTGGTCCTTTAGGAGCAATTATTGCTTTCATCTCTTACAATGCCAATAAAGATAGATTGTCATTGTACGGTATTATTTTGAATATAATTGTTTTCTTGATTCCAATTTTGTATAACGTGGTTGGAACATTAATCTTTGGAGTTTAAGAAGGATTATATATATGACCTGAATCACCAAGTAAATACAATTCAGGATTGGAAATTTAATAGCTAACTGGGATAGTCACGATATTAATGCAATACCTGTCTTATATTTCGTCGATTTCTTTTAACCCCTATTAAAACAGGTGCGTTGGTAACGGAAGGATAACGCCCTATTTCGAATTTTAAAATAGTCCAGAAGAAAATTAGGTATAAGCTTATTCAACGGAGTGCGATCATTCAATAAGAATGGTCGTTTTTTCTTTTTCAGGTAAAGAAGCAGTTTTTTAAAGGGAAATTTTCCAACATTATAGAATAATTACAATATGTAGAAGTAGAGAATGGAGGGGTAATTCATTGTCATACAAAATTTTAACTTGGAAAAATACACCCTTTATAGCTCTTGGATTTATGACGGGTCCGTTAATTAACCATATTGGATTATTTAGTGGAATATCATTTTTATTGGAGCATTCCTAATAGTTAGGTCAATTACATATAGGATAGAAATTCAGGAAGCAAAGGCAAAGAGGTTGTATGTTA
>NZ_JBALPG010000053.1:0-29772 GCF_036965245.1 Neobacillus drentensis | reverse complement strand
ATTATCTACCATCACTAGCTTTACATTGGACAAGGTTCGTATAAAATAAGAGGTAAGGAGATGATCCACTATGTTAAAGAAGCTAAGGAAAAAGCTCTTAAAACAGTGGAAAGATTTGCTGCGAAAAAAGTCCATTGCCTAAATTTTTAGGGCCCTTCAAACTTGCGAAGGGCTCCTTCATTATTGTAAATTGTAAAAATAGATTATTTTTTACATACTTTTCATCATTCGTCCCAAAGCTGTAAAAAGAAAATAAATGAAAAAGATGAAAATATTTTATATAATAGAAAAAGTTATGATTTAATAAGGAGCGAATCTGTCATGGTATATAAAGTATATTATCAAGAAAGTATTAAAGAAGTCCCAGTACGGGAAAACACAAAAACCCTTTTTATTAAAGGAGAATCGGTAAGGGATGTACGCACCAAAATTGCCGACCGCGGTTTTAATGTTGAATTTGTACAAGAAGTAAAAGGAGCATATTTAGAATATGAACAACAAAATGAAGACTATAAAGTATTGGAGATTGGATAATTTATGAAATTTGTAAAAAATGATCAAACTGCTGTTTTTGCCCTAGGTGGTTTAGGTGAAATTGGCAAAAACACGTATGCAGTTCAGTTCCAAGATGAAATAATCTTAATCGATGCCGGAATAAAATTCCCTGAGGATGAATTATTAGGTATTGATTATGTTATACCTGATTACACTTATTTAGTTAAAAATGAAGAAAAGATTAAAGGTTTATTTGTCACACACGGACATGAAGACCACATTGGCGGTATCCCTTATTTACTTCGTGAGATTAATATCCCTATCTACGGGGGAAAACTGGCACTTGGATTAATTAAAAATAAATTAGAAGAACACGGTTTATTAAGAAATGCTAAACTGATTGAAATTAAGGAAGACGATGTTATCAAATTCCGCAAAACATCAGTTACTTTTTTCCGAACAACCCATAGTATTCCTGATTCCTATGGGATTGTCGTGAAAACACCCCCTGGTCAAATCGTCCATACAGGTGATTTTAAATTTGATTTTACCCCTGTAGGTGAGCCTGCCAATTTAACCAAAATGGCAGAAATCGGAAAAGAAGGCGTTTTATGTTTACTTTCAGATAGTACAAATAGTGAAATACCTGATTTTACGATGTCCGAACGTCGGGTTGGTGAAAGCATCCATGATATTTTTAGGAAAGTTGATGGGCGTGTAATTTTTGCTACCTTTGCATCTAATATCCACAGACTGCAGCAAGTAGTTGAGGCAGCAGTGGTAAACGGCAGGAAAGTTGCTGTTTTTGGCAGAAGCATGGAAGCCGCTATCAATATTGGGCTTGAATTAGGTTATATTAATGCACCAAAAGAAACATTTATTGAAGCAAATCAAATTAACCGATTGCCTGCTGATAAAGTCACGATTCTATGTACAGGCAGTCAGGGGGAACCTATGGCTGCTCTATCTCGAATTGCCAATGGGACACATAGACAAATTCAAATTAATCCTGGAGATACTGTCGTATTTTCATCCTCACCGATTCCAGGAAATACAATAAGTGTCAGCAGAACGATTAATCTGCTATATCGAGCAGGCGCGGAAGTAATCCACGGGAAATTAAGTAATATCCATACTTCCGGACACGGCGGACAGGAAGAGCAAAAGTTAATGCTCAGGTTAATTAAACCGAAATTTTTTATGCCAATCCACGGTGAATATCGTATGCAAAAAATGCATGCTAAGCTTGCTGTCGATTGTGGAGTTGAGGAAGATAATTGTTTTATTATGGACAATGGCGAAGTATTAGCACTCTCCGATCAAACTGCACAGGTAGCTGGAAAGATTCCATCTGGTTCCGTCTATATTGATGGCAGTGGTGTAGGAGACATTGGAAATATTGTATTAAGGGATCGTAGAATTCTTTCAGAGGAAGGTTTAGTTGTCGTAGTTGTTAGTATTAATATGAAAGAATTTAAAATTGCTTCAGGCCCAGACCTCATTTCTCGAGGATTTGTTTATATGAGAGAATCTGGTGATTTAATCAATGATGCTCAGAATCTAATAACTAAACACTTAAATAAGATAATGGAAAGAAAGACAAGTCAATGGTCTGAAATAAAGAATGAAATCACAGATACATTAGCCCCATTCCTTTATGAAAAAACAAAACGGAGACCTATGATATTACCAATAATCATGGAAGTATAATAAGAAAACGGAAGCGCCTTATTTTAGGCACTTCCGTTTTTTATTCTAAGACTTTTCTTTCGAATCTGTCGATATCGGTATCGTTTCCAATCACAATTAAAACATCATTCACATAAAGGATTTCTTTCGCTTGTGGAGAAACAATAATTTCTTCTCCTCTTTTAATGGCTACAATATTCAACCCATATTTTTTACGAATATCCATATCCATTATAGTACGTCCGCCTAGTCTTGCGTTTGCAACAATTTCTACAATACTATGCTCATCTGAAAGTTCTAAGTAGTCAACCACATTACTTGAAGCCATATTGTTGGCAATCCGTTTCCCCATATCTCTTTCAGGGTGAACAACATGATCGGCGCCAATTTTCCGAAGAACTTTTTCGTGATAATCATTTTGAGCCTTTGCTGTAATACAAGCTACCCCTAATTCCTTAAGAATAAGAGTTGTGAGTATACTTGCCTGAATATCATCGCCAATCGCGACAATCACATGGTCGAAATTACGAATTCCTAAACTTTTCAAGACATTCTCATCTGTTGAATCACCAACTACCGCATGGGAAGCAATCATTGCATATTCATTTACACGTTCTTCATTTACATCAATACCTAATACTTCCATCCCTTCATCGGTTAGAGTACGACAAATACTTCCACCAAACCGACCAAGCCCTATTACTGCAAAACTCTTCTTCATAATAACTCCTCCGATAAAAACAATGATCTTAATATAGGTTTATTTTAGCATTCTTCATCAATTTTATATATAACGAGTTATCCCCTCTTAATCCTGACTTTTTCTATTTTTCCTTTTTTTATAGTAGAAGAGGAGGAGAAAACAAACGATTAACAAAACCCCTATTAATGGAATGTTACCAATAATAAATACAACTAATCCTGATAGGCCCGCCAATAACATATTGGTGCTTTTCATAAATTGTTTTTTTGTTTTCTCCCAAGTATTTAGCTTGTCTTTATCAATATGTGGAACAATTACCTTATTTTCATAAAGGATAATATTTACAGTTGAAAGAGATGTTTGGTTTTCTAAAAACTTCATTTTTCCCTCAATCGTCTCTATTTCTTCTTGAACAGCCGCTAAATCCGCAGAAATTTTTAATAAATCCTCTGTTTTTGCTGCGCTCTTCATAAAGGTCAACAGCCGCTCCTCAACAACCTTTTTAGATTTTAATCTTGATTCAAGGTCAACATATTCCTCTGTTACATCCTGCCCAGTAATATTCCTCTGCAGCACCTCAGCTGCTTGCCCTTCAGCTTCATGCAAAAAGTCTTGGAAATGCTTTTGCGGTACTCTTATTGTCAGACTTCCGCTCAATTGTTCTTTCCCCTCTTTTGTCACAGTGGATTCAGCTATATATCCTCCAAATTTTTGGGCTTTTTCTTCCAAACTTCTGACAGTTTGAGCAAATTTTTTAACGCGTAGCTGCAGGTCAGCCTTATAGATGACCATCTGGTTTTGTATCTCAATATTTGCGGTATCTGATGTTTTCTCATCCTTAGCCTTCTCATTAGAGAATAAAGCCGCTTGGTCCCCACCGCCAGCCTTAGATGAGTCCATTTCCGCTTTACTTTCTACATTCATTTTTGCACTGTCACTTTTATTATTCGAACTGCACCCTGCTAACCCAAGCATTATGGCAATAATAAACACAAGAAATATCTTTAATTGCTTTATCAATCTCATACACCCCTTCTTTTTCTCTAATAGTTACTGTCCGATAGATACACTTATTACTAATACGGACGATAAATCGGAAGCAAGGTTACAAAATACCAAAATATTGATTAGCACGGAAAAATGCCAATAAAAAAACTGCCCGTTGATATTCAACGAGCAGTTTTTCCTTTGTCGATATTATTCTGTTTTTTCCAATTCATCTAAAACACGATTGACGCGTTTCTCGAGCATTTTCATCCCGCTTCCGCCAGCTTGAAAATGACGGAGCTTGCCTTCACGATCGAATACATAATAGGCAGGAACATATTGATTTTCAAAGATTTCTGTTAGCTTATGCTCACTGTCCACAAAGATTGGCTGTGTGATCCCGTGTTCAGCTGCTACTTTCTTAATCTCTTCAAGATTTAAATCATTTTCTGATCGTGGCATATGGACCGCGACCACGTTTAATTTCTCTTTAAAATCATCACGGAATTGATTTACTTGCGGCATCGCTTCCTTACAAAGATGACAGCTAATTGACCAAAAATGAATTAATGTTGGTTTTTCGCCGATTAGTTCATCTCTTGTTACTTGACCGTTTAACCATTCAGTCGCCCCGGTTAACTCTGGCATTGGTTCGCGTAATTTCATGTTAAGCCCCCTATTTTAAAATAGACCTAACACTTATGTAAGGTTAGGTCTATCATGTTTAGATAAATTATACGTTTAATGTAGCTTGTCCTGGCTTCCAGTTTGCAGGGCAAAGACCGCCAGTCTGTAATGCTTGAAGAACACGTAAAGTTTCATCTACATCACGGCCGATATTGTTGTGGTTTACAACAGAATATTTTAATTCACCTTCTGGATCGATGATGAAAAGACCGCGAAGAGCAATACCTTCTTCTTCAATTAGCACACCATAATCACGAGCAACAACATGGTTTGTATCTGCTGCTAGTGGATAGTTTAAATCGCCAAGACCGTTTTCTTTACGATCTGTTTTAATCCATGCAAGGTGTGTATGAATAGTATCAGTTGATGCACCAATGACAACTGCATCTAGATCTTCAAACTCTTCATAACGATCGGACATTGCTGTAATTTCAGTTGGACAAACAAATGTAAAGTCCATTGGATAGAAGAACAATACAGTCCATTTATCATTTTTCATGTTTTCTTCAAGGCTTACTTTTTTAAATTCTTTGTTTGGCATTACAGCATCCATTTCAAAGCGTGGCGCTTGTTTACCTACCATACGTTCTGGCATTAAAATCCCTCCAAATAAATTAATTAAATGAGATTTACTAGTAAATCTCATATGCTAACCCTTTTGACAATTCTCATTATAGGACAAATCTAGTTTTGAGTCAATATTAAATTATAATTAATTTAAATAAATATTAATTTTAAATTAAAATTTAATTTCTCCTAAGTCAGTTTTGCCTATTTCCCATGAGAATAAACGAAAATATGTAACTGTATTCCATTAAATTTTAACATGATTAACCAGCAGCACCAAATAAAATGACTTTGTAAGTAAAAGCTTATAACTAATTCCCTTTATACGAAATATAATTTGTCATAACCTTTACAGCCACATCAATCGCAGCTTCATTTGGGTTTAATTTGGCATGATGCAGACCAAACGTTGAGTCAACACCCAGCCAAAACATGAAACCAGGAATTTCTCTAAGCATATAGCCAAAATCCTCACCTGTCATCGCTTCCTCACATTCAATCACCCTTACATCTGGATCCTCTTGAATAAAATCGATAAACTCTCTTGTAATCGATTCCATGTTATATACTTGGTGGTACATTGAACCATAGTCAATGACGGCTTCACATTCAAAGCCTATTTCAATTCCTTTTACAACAGCCTCAATTCGGTGCTTAACCTTTTTCATCGATTCTGGTGATAATGTCCGAATTGTTCCTTCAAGCTTTGCCTTTTCAGCGATAATATTTTGAACCGTTCCACCTGTTATTTTACCTATGGTGATGACGGCACTATCTAATGGATTTACATTTCTAGAAATGATGGTTTGCAGCTGATTGACTAATGTACAGGAAGCAATTATCATATCATTTGTTTGGTGTGGATAAGCGGCATGTCCCCCCTTTCCCTTTAGGTAAATAAACAATTCCGAAGTATTGGCAAATAATAACCCTTCTTTCAAGGCGATTGTTCCAACAGGATACTCTGGTGCAATATGGAGGGCAAAAATCATGTCCGGCATCCATTCCTTCATTTCTTCCGATTTCAACATTGGTTCTGCCCCGCCAGGCCCTTCCTCAGCGGGTTGAAAAACAAACAAAAGGTCATCATTAATAGGATTTCGGACAAAATGAGAAAGCACGCCAAGAGCGATTGTCATATGAAAATCATGGCCGCAGGCATGCATCTTTGCCTCGTGTGAAGAGGAAAAAGATAAACCTGTTTCCTCGTTAATAGGCAGGCCATCAATATCTGTTCTATATCCGATTGTTTTGGCAGGATTAAGACCATGAATCTTTACAAGTATGCCTGTCCTCCATTTTTTTATCGAAATACGTTCTTGAGGCAATGACTGTATGTAAGACAATAAATATGCTTGCGTTTTAATCTCTTGAAAACCTAGTTCAGGTATTTGATGAAGGTCACGGCGAATTTTGATTAAAGGGTTCATCTATGTACCTCTCCTTTTTAAAAAAGAAGCGTGGATTAGGATCCACGCCTGCAATTTTCTATAATTGACGAAGTTCTTGCATGATTTCTGTCTTTGATTTTGTCTTTTCATCAATGTCTTTTATTTTCCTTGCTGGTGTTCCAGCTACCACAGTATATGGAGGAACATCTTTAGTTACTACAGCTCCTGCGGCTACAACCGACCCTGTACCTACTGTTACTCCTTCAAGTACCACGGCATTCGCTCCAATTAGAACATCATCTTCAATAACAACGGGTTTTGCAGATGGCGGCTCAATTACCCCTGCTAAAACGGTTCCAGCCCCGATGTGACAATTTTTCCCGACTGTTGCTCTGCCCCCAAGGACAACACCCATATCAATCATCGTTTTTTCTCCAATCACAGCACCAATATTGATAACAGCGCCCATCATAATCACTGCATTATCACCGATTTCCACTTGGTCACGGATAATGACACCCGGCTCAATACGAGCATTTATATATTTTGTGTCTAACAATGGTATGGCTGAATTGCGGCGGTCATTTTCTACAACAAAATCTTCAATTTTGTTCTTGTTTGCTTCTAAAGCAGCATTAATTTGTGACCATTCGCCAAAGACAACACCAGTACTACCATTAATAAAAGCTTTTGCTTCGCTCCCAAAATTAATTCCTTCTAATTCACCTTTCAAATAAACCTTAACTGGTGTAGATTTTTTACTATTTTGGATAAAAGAAATAATTTCATTAGCATCCATCATTTTCATAATTTTTTTACCCCCTATAAATATGTACTGAAAATACTTTAACAAACAACAGTAATGAAAACAAGAAAAACAACACTAATCTTCAGAAGATTCAGCGATGTGTTCTTTGATCAGCTCGACAAAGGCTGAAACTTGCTTTAATTGGAAAGCAGACTCATACCCTAACAGCCATGTATCACGTTTTAATGGCTCGTTATTCTCATCCACAAGGGGTATTTTAAAAATATCCTTTTCTGTTCTACTTAGCGTAATCGCCGGCAAAATGGCGTAGCCTATTCCATTAAAGGCCATTTGTTTACACGTCTCAATTTGGTCAACAACGACTGTCCTCTTAGGTGAGGTTTTAAAGTTACGCATCCACCAATCTTGAATCTCTTGATAATAATTAGAATCACTTTTAAATTGAATAAACGGACGGTCGGTTGCTAATACTTGTTCAGGTCTAGTAATTTCCCGATCAACTAAATAAAGCGGATCGTTAAAAAGATGCACTTTTATCCCCTTCCAATCCGGAGTTCCGCGGATTATCCCTATATGTACCTGGTCATCGTATAAGCATTTAAGTATTTCGCTACTCCACCCCGTTATCAGTGAAATTTTTACTTGCGGGTACTTATCTATGAACTTCTTTAAGACTTGTGGCAGCCAGTTCTGACCTACGATAGATGCCACAGCAATTTTCAATGTCCCAGAAACTCCTGCTTGGAGAGAATGGATGGTTTCGCGAACTTTTTCTTGTTTTTTAAGGACGTCGTTAACAAAATCTATAACATGTTCTCCAGCCGGAGTTAGTGCTAGCCCTTTTTGTGAGCGAATAAATAGTTTTGTTCCCCACTCTTTTTCAATTGTTTGTAACCGTTGTGAGAGGGCTGGCTGAGAAACAAATAACCGCTCCGATGCTTTACGCATATTCATTTCCTGTGCTAATACAGATAATAATTGAAATTCTGTTAATGAGGACAAGAAAATCTCTCCTTAAAAGGCCGTATGAGTTTAATCAGAGGCCGCGTTCTTTTTCGGGATAAATAATATAAATAGCAAACTAATGAAAGCAAAAGTGAGGACTACATAATAAACAGTGTGTAAAGAAAACGTCAGTCCATCCTGTAAAATAGCTTTGACAGATTCAGTCAGTTTATCTCGATCACTTGAATTTAAGAGAATATTAGCGTCATCTACTGATAAGGACCCGTCTTTTTGACTAAAATAATGGGTCATGCGGTTATTTAGGATTCCTCCTAACAAGGCCGCACCAATAGTGTTGCCAAGATTTCGCATGAACATATTCGCTGCAGTAGCAATTCCCCTTTGCTGCCAGCCAACAGTACTTTGAATCGAGACAATAAATGCAGTGGATGTAAGACCCATCCCCACACCAACCAAAAAGGAGCCCACTGCTGCCCATATTGGACCAGAGGAAGCCGACATAGTCACAAAAGCAATACTCCCAATAATTAAGAATACTCCACCAGTAATGGAGGTTTTCCGGTACCCGATTGTGGTTAGCATCCGCCCCGAAAGTGTGGATGCTATTGGCCAGCCGATTGACATCGTGGTTAGTGTAAATCCCGCAACAATTGGGGGTTGTTCCATTACACCCTGAACAAAAGTCGGTAAAAAGCTTGAGATCCCTATTAAAATCACACCAGTTGTCAATGATGTGATATTGGCGATAAAAATGGAGCGTTCCTTCCAAATTGAAAATGGCATTACTGGTTCAGAAGCCCGTCCTTCTTGAAAAATAAACGCAATCAAAGATAGTCCTGACAAAATAAACAGACTGACAATCTGCCATGATCCAAAGCGGCCTCCACCCTCAACTAGGACAAACATTAGTGTTGAAATCGTAATCGTTAAGAAGATGGCACCAAGATAGTCTATTTCATGTTTTTTCTTTTCTACATTTTCATGCAAGTACAGCCAGAGTCCAACTAATGATAGGATTCCAAGCGGAATATTAATCCAGAAAACATAATGCCAACTGACATATTGCACGAGTAAACCGCCGACTGCCGGACCTGCAATCGCAGAAATCCCCCATACACTTGAAAGATAACCCTGAATTTTCGCCCTTTCTTCAGGGGTGTATATATCTCCCACTATGGTTGTTGCTATTGGTGTGACCGCTCCTGCACCAAAACCTTGAATTAATCGAAAAATGATCAGTGACTTCATGGATGTGGCAAAGCCACATAGAATCGAACCGATCAAAAAAATAACAATTCCAAAAGTAAGAATCGGCTTTCGACCAAATAAATCAGACAATTTCCCATAAATCAGGACAGTAACAGAATTCATTAAAAGGTAGGCAGAAAACACCCAGCTATAAAGTGCAAACCCACCTAAATCTGCGACAATTGCCGGCATTGCAGTTGAAACAATCGTCGCTTCAATAGCCCCCATAAACATGGCTAGCATCACTGATGCTAGTACAAGTGGTTTTTTCGTTTGCCTTTTTTGTGAGCTGCCTATTGCAGACTCCTCATAATCAGTTTCCATCAAAACACCTCAAACCGAAAAAATATAGCTCCCTTTTGGGAGCCTCAGCAAAAATTCTCTACTTTTTGAATCTTTTTACAATTTTGTTTAATTGATTTAAAACCGTGCTTCTAGGCAAAATCCCTTCAAAAAATCCATCTTCATTTTCAACACACAGAAATGGATGGTTTACGAGTAGATCCAGACACACAATGATCGACTCAGAAATTACCACTCGTGGAATCGATCTTTTCATAACCTCTTCAACCCGTTTGTTTTCAAGCAATTCAAATTCAATTCGTTCAAGTCCAAGAATGGAATCCATAATAATTGGGGTGCTAATTAACCCATGCAGCTTGTAAAGTGGATCTAATACAGGAATGGCAGTATATCCACTTTTCGAGAGTACCAGCAAAGCATGTTCGAGATTATTTCCAATTTGCACATGGGCAACCCGTTCAGATGGTATCATTAATTCTTTTATGGTTAGCTCTAAAAATTCCCCACTGGGAAGACTGATCATCACCGAAAACTCCTCAATGTTTGTTTTTCTACAGACTTATTTTATCATAGTTTTCGGAGATCCGCGTAATTTTAAAACGGATTCCCATATAAAAATAAGGAACCAATTAAGGTTCCTATTGAATCAAATCAAAAATTTCGATGGTAATCATATCAATATTATCAAATTGATATCGCTTCGGCTTTTCCTTCTCGTTATATATTTCTAATTCAAATGTTTCCGTTTTTGGATGAAATGTTACTTGACACTTTCTTTCACCATTTACCTCAAAATAACGTTGTGCCGGCTCACCACTATTAGATTGTTCCTGAAGGTTTTTTAACCTTGTTAATATACCTTGAAGCTGTGACATAAGGCTTTTCCTCCTTTCAAACACAAACAAACTGTCTACATTTATGTTTCTCATTTGGCATGTTTCTATCCTGATGGATTTTTTTCAGAATTTTACAAGTGAATCTTTTTATATGCCAATATTAAAAGAATAAATTAATAGACTTCATTTGTCCAAGTAAAAATAAAATAAATAGGGATTTTTTTTAAAAATAGGCTATGTTAAAGCTCATTGTTGATTTTGCTACTCTGTTGATTGGAGCGGAAATCCCAGACAAGTTTAACAGAGCCAAAAAATAAAAGAAAAAAATAGGCCTCTCGAGCTTGAGACCTATTATACAAAGGTTATGGCGACAAAAAGGACAATAAAAAGAAGCAATGCAAAAAAGATTCCATATGCCAGAAAAATTGGATTTCTCGCGTAAACATTCCCCTGTACTGGTTTAGCAATTTTGGTATCTAATTCTCCTTCTACCGTCTTTTGTTGTCTTGCAACAGACAATGTATATACCAGAGAAACCGCAAGAATACCGAATATTGCTATGGCAAGAATATTAACGAATAGATTCATGAGCAAGTCTCCTTCTTATGAATGTTATCATTAAATTGCCACTCCATGTCTCATTCTATGCAGATGCATTCTACAGTAATTGGTCATGTTCAAATAAATAATGGTAAGAAATATCGATAAACAAATAATCATTTTCGTTCACAGGAAATGAAAAAGTCCGAATGGTCTCACCTGTTTCAATATCACAATACAAATCAGATAATCTTCCCTTTTGTTCATGACGCATTTTTATGATGTTCTCTAAAAAATACGGGCGCCAGCTCCAATTTTTATTTAAGTATTCAGACTGTATACTCCAGCCATTTTTTGCTTTAAAAATATTGGCTGATTTTTGAAACCCATTCTCATCGCAAACATACATTCGAAAAGCTATTCCATCCATTTCCTTTATTAACGCTTGAAAAAGGTTGTCGTAGCCTGACTTTCTGTTTTTAATTACTATTTCCTGAACCATTGTCTGAAAATATTCTGTTGTCTTATAAACAGCTTCTAGTTTTCGCTTTTCATATGAAATAAAGTCATAAAATTTTTCCTTTAAGCGGCACTTTAAAAAATCACGTTTAATAAATTCTGCTGCAGGTGGATGTAAATAATAGCCCTGATAATAGTGGCCGCCATTTTTCCAGGCAAACTGGAGCTGATAACTCATTTCAATATTTTCAAACAAAAGCGTTGCACCTATTTTTCTTGCCAAAAGCGACAATGAATACAATACATCATTAAAATTCATACCCGTTGCCGTAGATTTCAAGGCCTGAAGATTGATCTTTATAATATCTGGTTCAAGCTGACCAATTCGTTCAAAATAATGACTTTCGCTTCCAATACTTGCAATAGCTATTTTTACCCCATACGTTCGATAATATTGCACGAGATGATCAAACTGATCTAAATCACCTTGATAATTCCGATCGGATATTTCGAGAACAATTCGATTTAAGCTAAGTCCCCTTTTTTCAAATGCTAAAAGCTCCTGTAAAAAAGGTTCACCATGTCCAAACATTAATAATTCCGAATTTCGATTCAAAAAAATACTGACATTCTCATCAAGCTCTAACGCTTTTTCAAGAGCCTTTTTCACTAACAATATATCTACTTCAAACTTATATTCATCAGGAATTTGATCATCATGAAAAAAGGGACCTAAGCTAATGACGTTATCCTCTGTGTGATAACGCCCCAAAACCTCATAGGCAATGACACATTGCTCATCGGCACTAAAAATCGGTTGAAAATATGGAAAACAATTTTCAAGATCCGATAGGATTTCCAATGCATCCATCCAAGTTCCTCCAAAAAAAATTATTTCTCATAATACCATACGCTTCATTCAAGCTTCTCGTTCTTTTCCAAAAGGATACCATTATAGCTGCAAGGATACAATCATATCCTATACCCAAGCTTCCACAAAGGAGGATATGTATTTTGAAAAAACTTTATGTAATAGCCTCCATCCTGCCAATGTTTGGATGCGGCCACTTTCAAGCTGATACAAATGAAAGTTCAAATCAAGTAAATAAGCAGCAGCCGAATTCATCGATTACAGAGAACACAAAATCACGAGGTACTGCCTCTAATCAAATAAAAAGTAAATCATATACGATAAAAGATCTAGATGACCAGGTAATTAACATAAAAAATGAAAGTGCTAAAGACAACGAAGTCAGTACTGCTCAAAAAAAAGATTCGGTTATGCTTAATGTGATCCAAATCAACCAAAACCCTGAGCTAAGATACGGTTGTGAAGTGACCAGCCTAGCAATGGTATTGAATTACGCTGGCGTTGAAACAAACAAAATGGACCTGTACCATTCTATTCAGAAGGATTCAGATCCGCTTATCAAGTCACCAAAGGGTGATATCTTACATTGGGGAGATCCTGCTGATGGATTCGTTGGCGATATGACAGGAAAATACCCTGGGTATGCCGTTTTCGATAAACCGATGATTACCTTAATCAATCAAAAATTACCAGGGAGAGCTGTAAATTTAACAAATCAGCCTTTTGAAAAAATATTAGAGCATGTTTCGGCCGGATATCCTGTAGTTGTATGGACAACAGGGGATTACCGCCTTCCCGATCGTTGGGAGGGATGGAATCACGGTAAGCAATATATCAAAACTCCCTTGGATTTACATGCGGTTGTACTGGTTGGTTATGATGCCAATTATGTCTATTTAAATGATCCGCTGTCAGGAAAGAAACAAGTAAAAGTCGGAAAGGAACAATTTATTTCGTCCTGGAAAGCCTTACAGAGCCGTGCAGTAAGTTACAAATAAGGGCAGTCATATTTTGACTGCTTTTTTTTAATTATTTTTGTTTTATTGAATAGACATTTATAAAGAACCTTTTTGCTTGCAATATAGGATATTTTTAAAGAAAATACATATGGACTCTTCTATTTTCTAGAAAGTGAAAAAAGATAGGTTGGTAGAAAAAAATGGCAAAAAAGCAAACGAGGAGGACGTTCCTGAAACGTACATTTGGTTCATTTCTTACTCTTCTTGGGTTGAATTCAGGGGGTTACCTCTATGCCCATCGAATTGAGCCCTCACTACTCGATATTCAAGAACAGCAAATCAAACATCTATTAATCCCGAAAAGCTTTGACGGAATAAAAATGGTTCAATTTAGTGATACCCACCTAGGATTTCAATACAATCTTTCCCAATTCAAGAAATTAGCAGCTAAAATCAATGACCTAAAGCCTGACATCATTTTATTTACCGGCGATTTGATGGACGAACCAAATAAATATACAGAAATGAATAATTTACTACCTATTTTAGAAAAATTACATGCACCGCTTGGAAAATACTGCATTTTTGGAAACCATGACCATGGCGGCTATGGGTCTGAAATTTACCGTAATATTATGGAGACTACCAATTTCACCGTCCTTTTGAATGAATCCATCCCAATTAAATTGAAAGATGGCAGCAGCATTTACCTGCTTGGTATTGACGATGCGATGTTAGGAAGCCCCGATTTGCCGTTAGCCTTAAAAAAAGTACCGGATAACCGATTTACGATATTGTTATCCCATGCCCCTGACCTTGCTGATTCAGCTATGCAATATCCAATCCATTGGCAAATCAGCGGACACAGCCACGGCGGACAGGTTAAAATTCCATTTATCGGGGCGCTTGTCAAACCTCCATTTGCCCAAAAGTATCCCGAAGGACTCTATTCGATAGGAGAGGAAAATCCGTTAACCCTCTATGTAAACAGAGGAATAGGTACAACTCGACTTCCTTTTCGATTTTTGGCTAAACCGGAGTTAACAATTTTTACTCTTAAACCAGAGGGATAAATAAAATCCTTATCCAATAAATGATAAGGATTTTATTTATTAAGTTTCAGTAAAAAAGTTCTGATTTTTTAAAATAATGTTTTTACATTCTAAATGTTCTATTTTACAATGAAATTAACTGGAAGAAAGTAATAAATAGAAAATAATGATTATTTCACCAAAATTGTTTCAATCCATTCATACTATAGAATTACAATTCTACTCCGTATTTCGTTGAATTGAATGAAGAAATGAAAAAAAGCCTATGCTTTATTTCTATTTTACTGGAAACAAGGTATAATGTAGATGTTTTAAAAGAATGAAAGGAGAACAAATGTTGAATCACGATCCGAAACATCCCCAAAAAAATTTAGGTCTAACCATTGAAAACCTCGCACAAGCTGTCTTTATCGTGAATCGCCATGCAAAAACAGCACCAAACCCCAAATTTTTGTACAAATTGAAACAAGAGTCACTTAAAAAATTGATTAATGAAGGCAAGGCAAGAAAAGTAGGTCTCCATTTTTCCGAACATCCGCGTAATAGCCAACAGCAATCCGATGTGCTCGTCGAATGTGGAAGATATACATTTCATATTCCTCCAACCAAATCTGATTTTCATGATCTCCCCCATCTTGGCAAATTAGATGGAAGCGTCAGAAATCCAAAGGCTGCACTTTCACTTACTATGGCAAAAGCATTGTTGCAATCCTATACGGGAATCTCTGAGTTTGAGAATCCACCATCGAATCCTCAAAAAAAACAACGAACTTACCAAAAACCGATTTTCAAGAAATTAGGCGAACGCTACTCATAAATGTAATGAAAAAAGTCAGGAAAAAGCTGTCCTGGCTTTTCTTCATTTCCAACAATCAATCATATTATTCGGATGTCTTATTTTTGCAACATCTTCTTGAGAATTTTGTGAACATCATCACAATCGAATAGACGTTTCCTTCAATCCGAATTACAATACATTCATAAGGTGTAGAAAATAAATACACAGCAATAAACTTTAAAAGAGGTGTATTTGCATGAAAGGAACTGCAATTCTTTTTCAAGAGCAGAAAATCACGTTTATAGAAGATGTTGACCATTCCTTTTACAAAGAAATCAAAGAGCAATGTGGTTGTGATCATTGCAGCTGCAAGCTTGAAGAAAAAATTGTTAATTTTGACTCAGTCTCACCTGTTTTCTGGCACGAAGATGAAGTGGACTGGGATTATGGCTATTAATATACTCTTTAATTTGATATATACCCCCCTTTCCCCTAAAAAAACGGCCTTGAGAAAAACTTAAGGTCGTTTTTTATTTCTCCTAAATAGCCTTTCTCAAAAAAGTAGAATCTTTTGCTGATTATAGTCTATAATCAAAATATTCTACAGGGCCGAATGATCCTAGGTGAAAGGATGAACAATATTGGAGCATTTAATAAATCAAAAAGTAAAAACTATCGAAATCTCGGGAATAAGAAAATTTTTTAATATGGTAGCACATATGGATGACCTTATTTCTTTTACTATTGGTCAGCCAGATTTCCCAACCCCTGAGCATGTGAAAAATGCTGGCATTGCTGCGATAGATAATAACTTCACCTCCTATACACACAATGCTGGTACCATTGAATTAAGAGCAGCAGCATGTGATTTTGTCGCAAAAAAATATGGTTTGGACTATACCCCTGAAACAGAAGTGATTGTGACTATGGGGGCAAGTGAAGCAATTGATATTGCTTTTCGAACGATTTTGGCAGAAGGATTAGAAGTTATATTACCAGGTCCTATTTATCCTGGCTATGAACCGATTATTCACATGATGGGTGCTGTTCCAGTACATGTCGATATTCGAGAAAATCAATTTCGCTTTACATTAGAAATGATCAAACCATATATTACAGACAAAACTCGCTGTATTGTCTTGCCGTACCCGTCAAATCCGACTGGCGTAAGCCTCACTAAAGAAGAGTTGAAGGAAATAGCTGATTTTTTAAAGGATAAGGAAATTTTTATACTTGCAGACGAAATATACAGTGAACTCACCTTTGATCAAAAGCATGCGTCGATTGCGAGCTATTTAAAAGAAAAGACAATAGTAATAAATGGACTCTCCAAATCCCACTCGATGACAGGCTGGAGAATAGGCTTTTTATTTGCTCCCGAAAACATCACAAAGCATATATTAAAGGTTCACCAATATAATGTATCTTGTGCAAATTCGATCGCACAGAAAGCAGCTTATGAAGCCTTAACCGCAGGATTTGATGACGCACTTGCAATGAAAATGGAGTATATAAAAAGAAGAGAGTATGTTTATAACCGCTTAACCTCAATGGGCTTTTACGTTGTGAAGCCTGATGGTGCATTTTATTTCTTTGTTAAAATACCTAAATCCATCCCTCTTAATAGCTTTGACTTTGCTCTTAAGCTTGTAAATGAAACAAAAGTGGCCGTTGTTCCAGGCAGTGCATTTTCCGATTATGGTGAAGGATATTTCCGGCTTTCTTTCGCTTGTTCGATGGAGACATTGGAGATAGGCCTAAATAGATTGGAGCATTATTTAAAAAAATGGTTTTAAGTTAAACAGTAAACCCTCACCATTTAAAGTGAGGGTTTACTGTTTCTAGGTTTATTGCCCTTTATATTTACCGTTATTTTTAGGAGCCTTTTCTTTTTTTGCTTTGTCTTTATGAATTTGATTTGTGGCTGCTGACCCCATTTCATGGGCAAATTCTTCATTTAAAACGGCAGAATCAAAACCCTTTTTGTTCTTTTGCTTCGCATCGTTCTTTTTCGTCCGTTTAGCCAAAAAAATTCCTCCTATCAAGATTTTTCTATCATAGTTTCTTGAATTAGGAGGAAATTATGCTTACCAGTTTGTGGCCATAATTAGGTTAGTTTTTCCAATACTTATAAAGGGCTTGAGTACCCCTATTTTCTTCACCCTTTTCAGCCAATTGATCATATAAGGATTTCGCAAGCGACAATCCGGGCACATCCATTTCCATTCGCTCTGCCTCATTAATCGCGATTTTCATATCCTTAATAAAATGCTTTATATAAAATCCAGGCTCAAAATTACCATTTAGCATTCTTGGAGCAAGATTTGATAATGACCAGCTGCCGGCTGCCCCAGTCGTTATACTTTTTAAGACATGCTCAGGATTTAGTCCTGCTTTTTCAGCATAAATGATGGCTTCACATACACCAATCATATTCGAGGCAATGGCTATTTGATTGCACATTTTTGTATGTTGACCAGCTCCTGGCTTCCCTTGATAAACAATATTTGTTCCAAGATATTGAAGCAGCGGACGAACCGCTTCAAAGGCTTCCTCGTCTCCACCCACCATGATTGAGAGCTTCCCTTCCCTTGCCCCTACATCACCGCCTGAAACAGGAGCATCGATTGCATAGATCCCTTTCTTTTTCGCTTCATCGTAGATTTTTACAGCTAGGGAGGGTGCAGATGTAGTCATATCAATAAGATAACTTCCAGGTTTACCGTGTTGAATCAATCCGGTCTCACTTAAAAACACTTCCTCAACATCTGTTGGATAGCCGACCATAGTGAAAATGACTGTTGCTTTTTCTGCAACTTTTTTTGGTGAATCAGCCCACATTGCTCCGCTCTCCAATAAGTCATTTGCCTTCTCTTTTGTTCTTGAATATACAACCAATGAGTAACCAGCATGTAATAAATGCCTTGCCATGCTTTGGCCCATTACACCTGTTCCAATAAAACCAATAATCGTATTTTCTGGAGTAAGCAATCTAATCCTTCCCCTCATTCAAATATTCTTTTATTTTAACACTTCAAATTATTTTTAGGGAATAAAAAAGACCGTAACGCCCCAGCTCGTCCGGTCTTTCGTGCTCCATCTCCAAATTTATGCACATTCTAATGATGTCCCTTAATGTTAAAAAATAAACTATATTTATAACTCTGATGAAAAATTTGTAAGATACGTACGTCCAAATACTTCTTCATCGTTAAATACTTCAATTGACACAGCCTGGTCCCTCTCGATCATATTCTTTAGCTCTTGAATATGTAAATCTTTTTGTAAGGGAAGCGGGTCCATAAATATATATTTTTCACTTTTTCCTTTAACCTCTAAATAATCACCATTTAGTACTTGATCCTCACCATAGATTATGTCCCTTTTGCCGATAGCAGCGGCCAACTTGTCATCGTGGATCGTGACTTTCACCTTATATAATTGGTGCCCTTCTAATATTTCATTGTTAATCCGAAAACGAAATTGGAGTTCATTATTTTTTGTTAGCAAGGCATCCGCATAACGGTTTACGATTAACTCATTTGAAAATAGAATTCCACACCCGTTTAAAAATGATGAACTAAACACCACCATGATTATGACAATGACCGTTTGTAAATTCCTTCGCATTCATAACACTCCCTTATACATTTACCATAGCCAAAATACATTGGTAATAAACGTTAAGAAAGGTTAATTAAGGAGAAATAATTTTTTAAATAGATTTTATCATACCACCGTCCACAAGGAAGGAGCTGCCTGTCATATATGAATTCGCATCGGAAAGCAAAAATGCTGCAACATTAGCAAACTCCTCTGGTGTTCCATATCTTTTTAATGGAATCCCTGATTTGGATTGTATCTCGATCGTTTCCCGGTCAACACCCAGTTTATTTGCTTTCACTTGATCTAAGTGCTTTACACGATCTGTTGCAATGCGTCCAGGGGCAATGGTATTTATCAAGATATTATAAGGTGCCAGCTCTGAAGCAAGCGTTTTTGAAAGTCCTATAATACCAGTCCGATATGTATTGGAAAGAATTAATCCTGGAATTGGCTCTTTTATTGAAGAAGAGGCGATATTTAGAATCTTTCCTCCTTTATGTTTTAGGTAAGGCAAAGACTCCCTAATCAGCCGAACGTAAGATAATAGATTTAACTCAAATGAGGCCTGCCAGTCTTCATCCGTCAATTCTTCAAATGAAGCAGCCGGCGGGCCCCCAGCGTTATTGACAAGTAATTGGATGCTGCCAAAAGTTTCTGCCGTAACAGCTACTAGCTTTTTAATGTCACTGGTATTGGTTATATCAGCTTTTTGATAGGCTACTTTTCCAGAACCGATTGATTCAAGTACGCTGGCTTTTTGCTTCAGCTTGTCCTCTTCCCGGCCGGAAATCATTACATTAACTCCCTCTTTCACAAGCCGTTCAGCAATTGCAAACCCTAATCCCTGGCTAGAAGCAACAACTATCGCTGATTTTCCACATAGGTTCAATTCCATATTTTGACCACTCCTTATTTTTTCCATATATTTCTATATATAGGATTTTATTAGGAAATACTTAGTAACCTACTCAATTCATATAGAATAAGACCGACACATATGCCGGTCCGATTCTAAATTAGTTTTTAATTGTTGCAGAATTAACTGCTTCAATAACCTGAGCAGTAGTTTGCATATTTAATACTTCTTGTGCAAGCTTCTCCATATCGGACTTTTTCAAATTCTTGATTTGTGAGCGAGCTTTTAAAATAGATGTCGCACTCATCGAGAATTCGTCAAGACCAAGGCCCAGAAGAACTGGAATAGCTGTTTCATCTCCGGCCATTTCGCCGCACATTCCTGCCCATTTACCTTCCGCATGTGCTGCATCAATAACCATTTTTACAAGTCTTAAAATAGAAGGGCTATACGGTTGATACAAATAAGATACTTGCTGGTTCATCCGGTCTGCTGCCATCGTATATTGAATCAAATCATTCGTACCAATGCTGAAGAAATCTACTTCTTTAGCGAATTGGTCAGCTAAAATTGCCGTAGACGGAATTTCCACCATGATCCCAAGTTCAATTTTGTCAGCTACTGTTTGACCTTCAGAAAGAAGCTTTTTTTTCTCTTCTTCAAGAATAGCTTTAGCAGCACGAAACTCGTCCAAAGTGGCAATCATCGGGAACATGATTTTTAAATTTCCAAAGTTGCTTGAACGTAAAAGCGCGCGAAGCTGTGTTCGGAAAATCCCTTGTTCTTCTAAACATAAACGGATTGCCCGGAAACCTAGAAATGGATTCATTTCTTTTGGTAAATCCAAATATGGCAGCTCTTTATCGCCGCCAATATCCAAGGTACGAACAACAACAGGCTTTCCTTCCATTCTTTCAAGTACTGCTTTATATGATTCAAACTGTTCTTCCTCACTTGGAAGCTGATCTCTTCCCATATAAAGGAACTCGGTTCGATATAAACCTACACCCTCACCGCCATTTTCAATAACACCTTTTAAATCATTAGGAGTACCGATATTGGCAGCTAATTCTACGTGATGTCCATCATTTGAAATGGTCGGTTCATTCACAAGTTTTGCCCACTCTGCTTTTTGAACTTCATAATCTTCGTGGACTTTACGATACTCATTAACAAGTTCAGGTGTTGGGTTAATATGGACTTCCCCTTTTAGACCATCGACAATGACAAGGTCCCCGTTCGTAATTTCCTCTGTCGCCGTCTTTGTTCCAACTACAGCTGGAATTTCCATTGAACGGGCCATAATCGCTGAATGGGAGGTACGTCCGCCAATATTTGTGGTAAATCCTTTAACAAAATTGCGGTTCAATTGTGCTGTGTCTGAAGGAGTTAAATCCTCAGCTACAATGATCACTTCTTCAGCAATCATACTTGGGTTTGGTAATTCAACACCTAACAAATGTGCTAAAACACGTTTTGTGACATCGCGTATATCTGCAGCACGTTCTTTCATATACTCATTATCCATTTGTTCAAACATCATAATGAACATATCTGCTGTTTCTTTAAGCGCAAACTCGGCATTCACGTTTTCAGATTGAATTTTATTCTCTATTGGTGCATTTAGTTCAGGGTCACTAAGGACCAAAAGATGTGCTTCGAAAATAGCTGCTTTATCAGCGCCAAGGTCTACTTTAGCCTTATCACGAATAGCTTCAAGTTCGGATATTGATTTCTCCATCGCCTTCTTGAAACGCTCCACTTCAGAAGCAGAATCTTCAATGGTTTTCTTTTCAAACGATAAATCAGGTTCAACAAGACGGTAAGCCTTCGCGATAGCAATTCCATTTGATGCTGCTATTCCCTTTAAAAAAGTCATTATTCAGCCAAACCTTCTTTTTTCATTGTTTCTTCTAGTGCGTTAAGTGCATCGTCAGCATCGTTGCCTTCTGCAGAAATTTTAATATCAGCACCTTGGCCTACACCTAGAGACATAACACCCATAATAGATTTTAAATTTACAGTTTTACCCTTATATTCCAAATTAATTTCAGAATCAAATCTGCTAGCTGTTTGAACTAATAAAGTTGCTGGTCTTGCATGAATTCCTGTTTCTGCGATTACTTTAAATTGCTTATCTGCCATGCTAAATCATACTCCTTTAATAATAAAATAAAAAAATATACTTGCTTTATTAAAAATAAACATTTCTCGTCATTTAGTCAACTAAATCAATACTCAAATAATGATAACAAATCATTTCTTTTCAGCTTATTATTCCCAAAAAAGAGCGCAAACATGTATTGAATTTCAATGATGTTTTCACTTATACAAGTGCTAGAATAACATTTTCACCTCTATCAAACAACGAAAAAACTGTTAAAATGGCATTGTTCACAAAAGTGTCGCAAACAGTCGATTTTTGTCATTCTTGTTTATCGACAGGGGTTACTGCTGATGTTAAGACATCTTCTAACGATTGCATATACTTTTTCTTGTCTTTGTCCGTCCAATTTAGCTTATCATTCATATAGTCAATGACTTGCTCCTTCCATTTTTTTACTAAGTCAATATTAAACAAAATGTCCCCTGTTCTCCTATGGAAAAAATCAATCGGTGTCGCTACCATCTCCTCTTCAATACCATAAACAAGTTTTGCAAATAAAAAGAGAGGTAAACCATATTTTCCTGTATCAGATTGGTTTAGTTTTAGCAGATCGAAAACCAAATCAACGTTTGATCCGTATATTCTTGTTAGTTGCTCCGCGTCTTCGCGAGTTAGATTGGACTCTAATCCCTTTGCTATCTTAGACGCTACAAAGGCATTAAAATTCATCGAGCCGCCAACATCCCCCCCTGATATTGGCATAAATTTGGTTTGGCAAGCAGGAAAATCCTTTCCTTCTTCAGATTGAAATTTTTCAGCTAACAAATCGACAATCGTTTCCGCCATTTTTCGATAACCCGTTAATTTACCACCCGCGATTGTAATCAATCCGGAATTCGATTCCCAAATTTCATCTTTTCGAGAAATATCTGACGGTTCTTTCCCATCCTCGTAAATAAGCGGTCTTACTCCCGCCCAGCTGGATTCGATATCTTTTTCGCTGATTTCCACTTCAGGGAACATATAATGAATGGCGTTAAGAATATAACTGCGGTCACTTTCAGTCATATTTGGATTAACTGCATCTTGACTATAAAATGTATCTGTCGTACCAACATATACCTTAGCATTGCGAGGGATGGCAAATACCATTCGGCCATCCGGTGTATCAAAATAAATGGCTTGTTTAAGTGGAAATCGGGTCTGATCAATAACAAGATGGACTCCTTTTGAGAGCTGCAATGTTTTTCCTTTTTTGGAATGGTCCATTTCACGAATCGAATCAACCCAAGGTCCGGATGCATTAATAATTTTTTTTGCATACACCTCATAGGTTTCCCCAGTCAATTGATCTTTTACTAAAACACCAATAACTTTTCCGTTTTCGTTGATAAGCTCCATGACTTTTGCATAATTACATGCAACCGCACCTTTGTCAACTGCTGCTTTTATCACTTCCATCGTCAGCCGGGCATCATCCGTTCGGTATTCCACGTAATACCCTCCACCTATTAATCCGGCCTTTTTTATAAGAGGTACCTTTGCTAAGGTTTCTGCAGCTGTTAGCATGGTTCTACGTTCTGTTTTTTTTACACCCGCTAAAAAGTCATAAACTCTTAAGCCAATTGATG
This sequence comes from Neobacillus drentensis, assembly GCF_036965245.1. Classification (GTDB taxonomy): domain Bacteria; phylum Bacillota; class Bacilli; order Bacillales; family Cytobacillaceae; genus Neobacillus; species Neobacillus drentensis_G. Next base: position 6,272 of record NZ_JBALPG010000053.1, on the reverse strand, counting down.
TACTAAACTTGCCAAAAGTTCCCCCTTTATAAATTGGAAGCAGCATCCATTCGGGTGCTGTCACATGGGGGCCGTTTTCATAAACGATGGCACGTTCTTTACCCACTTCGGCAACCATTTTTACTTCATATTGTTTTAAGTACCGTAGTCCGCCGTGGACTAATTTCGTTGATCTGCTTGATGTTCCGGCTGCAAAATCCTGCATTTCAATAAGTGCAGTTTTCATCACTCTTGAAGCAGCATCAAAAGCAATCCCTGCACCGGTGATACCACCTCCAATAACCAGAACATCAAATTGGCCACTTTTAAGTTTTTTTCCTATATCATCCCGATTTAAGTTAGAAAAATTCAAAGTGATTCCCCCCACACGGTTAGCTATAGTATTCAATATGCATAAATTAATAAAACGGAAATAAAAAAGACCACAAAAGACAATACCAAATTTAAGAATCTTTTGTGGTTCACTTTTCATCATATCTTCTATTTAAATACCATTGCAGCCTTCACTGCCTTTTTCCATCCATCATATAAATCATATCGATTTTCTTCCGTCATTTTCGGGGTGAACTTCCTGTCAATTGCCCATTGCTTTGAAATCTCCTCTTGACTTTCCCAGAAGCCAACCGCCAGCCCTGCTAAATATGCAGCACCTAGAGCTGTAGTTTCATTGATTATTGGTCTTTCAACTGGAACATTTAGGATATCACTTTGAAAATCCATTAAGAAGTTATTTTTGACAGCACCGCCATCCACACGAAGCGTTTTAAGTTCTATTCCAGCATCAGCTTCCATTGCTGATAAAACATCTTTTGTTTGATATGCCAGTGATTCAAGTGTAGCACGGACAAAATGTTCTTTTGATGTACCACGTGTTAGTCCAAACACTGCTCCTCTGACATCACTATCCCAGTAAGGTGTCCCTAACCCAACAAATGCTGGAACAACATAAACACCAGCAGTAGACTTAACCTTTGCCGCATAACCCTCGCTATCCTTCGCATCCTTTAACATTCTTAACCCGTCCCGAAGCCATTGTATCGCGGATCCAGCCACAAAAATACTGCCCTCAAGCGCATATGCTACCTTTCCGTTTAATCCCCAAGCAATGGTTGTTAATAAACCATGCTGGGAACGGACTGCCTTTTCTCCAGTATTCATTAACATAAAGCAGCCAGTTCCATAAGTGTTTTTAGCCATACCTTTTTCAAAGCATGCCTGGCCGAATAAGGCTGCCTGCTGATCACCAGCAATACCTGCAATCGGAGCTTCTTTACCAAAGAAATGATAATCGACTGTGTTGGCATAAACCTCAGAGGATTGGCAAACCTCTGGCAGCATGGATTTAGGAATGTCCAAGATTTCTAATAATTCATCATCCCATTTTAGCTCATAAATATTAAACATTAACGTTCTGGAAGCATTTGAAAAATCTGTTACGTGTGTCCGTCCGCCAGAAAGCTTCCAGATTAACCACGTATCAACCGTACCAAACAACAATTTTCCTTGGTCTGCCTTTTCTCGTGCACCTTCTACATGGTCCAGAATCCATTTGACCTTTGTACCTGAGAAATAGGCGTCAATTAGTAAACCAGTTTTCTTACGGAACAAGTCATTATAGCCTTTTTCTTTTAATGCATCACAGATTTCACTTGTTTGTCGTGATTGCCATACTATTGCATTGTAAACAGGTTCACCTGTTTCTTTATCCCAGACCACGGTTGTTTCCCGTTGATTCGTAATTCCAATTCCAGCAATTTCTTCAGGTTTTATCCCTGATTCGGATAAAACGCCGGCAATAACAGATAGAATCGAACCCCAAATTTCATTGGCGTTATGCTCGACCCAGCCTGGCTTTGGAAAATGCTGTGTAAATTCTTTTTGGGATGTATGAACGATTTCTCCATTTTTATTAAATAGAATTGCTCTCGAGCTTGTTGTACCTTGATCTAAAGACAAAATATATTTTATCATGCCAATCTCCCCCCTTATATATTTTTTTATTTTAGATGAAATTCTTTAAGCTTAGGCGCTTACTCAATTTAGAGTTATGAATTTTTTTCTTTTCTAATATACTTTTACGGATATTTTTTAATTGCTGCTTTAACTGGCGAATTTCTCTTTTAATCAGGATTTGTTCCTCATATAATGACGTACCATCGCCATACCGGACCTTTTCATAGATCGCAATTGAATCATTGGAACCTAATAATCCAACCCTTTTCCACCATTCTTCAAGTGTTTCAAAAGGAAGACGCCCTAGTTTTAGTTTTTGAGCATATTTTTCTAATTCAAATATTTCCCTTCTTATTATATCCTCCGGGGGCTTAATCCTCCAGCGTGATAAGGTTGATTGTCCAGCTCTAAACATACCTTCGGAAACCGTAATTACAGACGAAGAATCAATAGTGAGAGTCTGCGGCTTTAATTTCTTTTTATAAAACAAGTAAAAGATAAAAATAACTGCCCCCAGGATAAGCAGGATATACAGGATACTTTCTGTCTTCTCATATGATGGAACCTGGTATTTATCTGCTACATCCAGCAAACCTCTTCCTCGTATGAGGTTTGCTTTTCGTCCATCATTCCCAACCAGACTAAAAAGATATTGCAGGATGCTAAAGAGGGGTTCTGCAACACTTGTAAATAGGAACACGATGAATTGTAAGATAGCAAAAAAAATGAATTGAATATATTTTAGTAAAATAGTAATCATGGCACCAATTGCTGTAATAACTGCCATAATATTAAAAAAGTAAAGGGCAAACTTTGATTTATCTTTTTTGATCAAATTCCATTTTCTAAAATATCCGCCGATAAGCACAATTACTAGTTGTGCAATAAGCAGATAGATCATTTCACTTTGATATGGGTAACCGCTCATAGCTGAATAAATGATTGCAATTAAACCAATAAAAAAAGACAACAGCAATAAGAGGCTTTCAGAATGGTCAGATACATCATCAAACAAGGAAATCCCCCGCCAAAAAATTATCAATCCCAATCCAATTCCCATAAAAAGTGGCAAATCAGACTGTTGCCAGATCACTAACAATAGAGGGAATACCGTAATAAAATAAAGACCTTTTCCCTTATTACGAAATTTTACAAGAAGCAGTGAGATGAGGATGATGCTGCCGCTGCACAATGCCCCCAATAATAAAATTGGAGGCAGCTGTTTTTTATTAATATAGAATAAGAATAAAGAAAGAAAACCTAAGATTATTTCCAATGTAAAATGGTAGATAACGGCCGCCACACGATTCATCATAACAGCCCCCTTCTTTCAGGATGAATAACCAATTCACTAAGAAGCCCATGCTCCTGTTCAATTTTTATCTGGAACAAGGTGGCACCATATTTTGATAAGTTTAATAGCATGCGATTTGTATCTTCCGTCCTGATTCCAGCGTGAATGAAAAAGGATTGATATTCTAAATGCATGCTGTAGAAAGAAAGCATATATTCATATGGCAAACTCGAATTTTGGTTACTAATAGATGCAAGGGTTTCCAAAACCTTTTGCAAATGCTCTTTCCCTTCTCCTTTTGGTAGATAATGAAATGGAGTGCTTCCCGCGGTTCGAACATTAATGCACAATGAATAAGGAATTTGCTTATGAAATGCAAAATAAGCAATCTCAGTAATACTACTAAGCAGTTCTTCAAGATTACCTGTTATCGAATGACCATCTGAGACGTTTAATGCAATAATCCAACCCTTTTCAGATATTTTTTCATAGATTTTCGTTTGCAATCCTTGTTTTCTTACACTAGCTTTCCAATGAATTCGGTTAAAACTATCTGACGGAACATAGTCCCTTGTTCCTAAATATCCAAGCCGGTCCTCATAAACGGAATAGGGAACAACATTTACTCCTTGATGAACGGACATTTGTTCCTTTAATCCTTTTACAGGAATAGGCTCAGGATAGACAACCGCTTGTTGTTTTATAAAATATTTAGATTCCAGGACCGTTTCCCCAAATCCAACCAGACTGGGAATATAAATTTCTAGCTTTCGAATTTTGGCAATTCCCCTTCTTTTTGCCGAAAAAGAAAGATTGATTTTTTTGGTTTGCTTTGTGTAGAGGGAAAATGGGATAGAAATTTCATTCATCAAATGACTGGATTCAAATTTCTCACCCTCAGAAGCCACATATTGATCAAAATAAACTTTTAGCTCACCTTTTAAAATGGGATCACCATCGTTTCGAAACGTCAATGACCATTGACCCTTATCGTTCACAAAATATCGCTGTTTTTCACTAATATTTTCAAAAAACAGCCGATCTCCAGCCCGTTTTAAATAAAGATGATTACAAATGACGACAAAAAGAAAAAAGACGGCTAAAAACAAGACTAACTTTGACTGTATGTAAAGGCTTACAATTATGAGGACAATTGCAAAACCAGTTATGCCAGGAATCTTTCGATCTTCGAGCGTATATTTATTCCAATTCATTCATTTGCACCCGATTCTACTGGTACAGGAATGGTATCAAGGATTTCACTAATAATGTTTTCTGGTGTTTTTGTTAATGACCCTTCAATAGAAAGAACAATTCTGTGACTGAGAACATATGGGGCAACTGCTTTTACATCATCTGGAGTTACATATGTACGGTCATTCAAAATGGCTTTTCCTTGTGAAGCTTTCATTAGCGCTAATGTTCCACGAGGACTGACACCAAGTTCAATGCTATTATGCTCTCGTGTCTTTCTTACAATCGATAAAAGATAATCCTCAATATCTGAAGATATATGAGTATCATTTACCGCTGTCTTTAATTGAACAATTTCTGAAATGGAAAACACTTGAGCAATTGTGTTTATTTTTATATCACCACGATGAAATTGCATGATTCTTTTTTCATCCTCATATATGGGATAACCGACTTTTATTTTTATGAAAAATCGATCCATTTGCGCTATCGGCAATGAAAAGGTTCCTTGCTGAGATTCTACTGGATTTTGAGTTGCAATCACCATAAAAGGTTCTTCTAACGGGACGGTTACACCATCAATTGTTACCTGCCTTTCTTCCATTACCTCCAACAAACTTGACTGGGTTCTGGGTGTTGCCCGATTAATTTCATCCGCTAAGACAATGTTTGCTATAATCGGTCCAGGTCGTAGTTCAAATTCTTGAATCTTTGGATTAAAAAACTGAATTCCGGTCACATCACTCGGAAGAACATCGGGTGTAAACTGGATACGGGAAAATTCCCCGCCAATGGCGTTCGCAAAGCTTTTTGCTAGCATCGTTTTGCCAGTACCAGGAACACTTTCAAGCAAAATATGGCCATTAAATAATAATGAGATTGCCATTAATTCTACTTCCATATCTTTTCCGACAATCACTTTCCCTATTTCCTGCTTTAATTTATCTATTTTTTCGGTAAATGCCATTTTCTCATCCCCTAAGACGTGATCTGTATTTTTATAGTCTATTTTACCAAATTTTTAATTTTTTCCAAATCGTTTATCATCTTAAAAAAAAAGAGGATATTCCAAAAGCAAAAGGTCATTCGCTCTTGAGACATCCTCTTTCTTTGTTTCATTAGCTTCTTGGTTCTTTAAGATATTGATATAATACATCACCACCGCGCTGGCTAATGCCACGGAAATGCTTGAAATCGTTACGTTTTACTAAAACCTTCCGGAATTCCATAAAATCATCATTCTTTACGTAGTATTCCGAAAGTTCTCCTGTCATCAAACGATTTAATATGTCGGTAACTATTTCTTCCTTCATACAATTGCACCACCTTTTCCATAATATATTTTATCTTATCATCTAATTATTAAGTCAACTTTTCTTATTGCTCATCCTCTATTTTAGATAACGCTTTTCTATGCAACTGTTCCTTAACTTTATAATAAAAAATTTGTAATTATTAACCAAAATATCATGCAAAAGCCTTTACGAATTTATAAAAGTAGTGCAAACTGTTATTTAACTGGATTTTAATAATAGTTTTTAAGGCAAAGGAGAGAGACTAATTGAAAAAAGCAGAAGTAGGAAATATCATAGAATTCCGTGGTGGCCTGCAAGGGATCGTTGAAAAGGTAAATGAAAATTCTGTAATAGTCGACCTAACATACATGGATAATTACCGTGATTTAGAATTAGATCAGCGGACAGTTGTTAACCATAAAAACTATAAAGTGATAAAAGAAAGCGCTTATTAATGTAATAGTTTAAAAGAAAAGGCAGCCATTGGCTGCCTTTTCTTTTATAAAGTTATTTTCCTTGATCAGTTTCTTTTGATA
>NZ_JBALPG010000052.1:65077-79895 GCF_036965245.1 Neobacillus drentensis | reverse complement strand
GGATTAGCTCAGCTGGGAGAGCGCTTGCATGGCATGCAAGAGGTCAGGGGTTCGAGCCCCCTATTCTCCATACTGAAAGACCCTTGTGCAGCAAGGGTTTTTAATAAACGCTTGGGTATTCAAATATCCAAGCGTTTATTTTATTTTCTTCCGATTTACACTCTTAACAGGCCCCATTGAGAAGCTATTCATTAGGCTCGATAAATTATCCTATCCTAATCAACTCAGTTGGAAAGGTTGTTAATACTTTTGCTTTTCCATCTTCCTCGATATATACATTTTCTTCTATACGGACACCGCCGAATCCTGGAATATAAATACCTGGTTCAATTGTAAACAAAAATCCTGGTTCTAACATCATTTCATTTTTTTCATGGATTGAAGGTTCTTCATGCACTTCCATACCTATGCCATGACCAACGCGGTTATTAAAATACTGTCCATAACCGTTAGCTTTGATCACATTACGAGCTGCAGTATCCACAGTCCCGGCTAATACCCCGGCTTTCGTTGCAAGAACGCTTTCATTTGTTGCTTTTCGGACAATATCATAAATCCGCCTCTGTTCTGCGGTTTCTTCGTCTATTATGAAAGTGCGTGTTATGTCGGAACAGTAGCCATCTATGATCACGCCCATATCAACTAATAAGAAGTCACCTTTATTCATTTTCTTTCCGCCAGGGCTTCCGTGTGGTAACGAAGATTTTTCACCGGATAATACCGTTGTTGAAAAAGAAGGTCCTTCAGCACCAAACTTTCTCATTAAAAATTCAAATTCTGCCGTTAATTCTAGTTCAGTCATACCCGCTTTAACGCTTTTGATTCCTTCGCTTAATACTTTTTCAATCACATGTACTGCATGTTGGACTTTATTGCACTCTTCAGGAGTCTTCCTCATACGCTGGCCAGAAATAAATTCCCCAATATTTTGATAACTAAAACTAGAAAAGTAGTGTTTGAGCTGTTCTTGTTGATATATAGTAACATTTTTTGTTTCTAAACCAATCGACTTAACGTCTTTACCTATCGTGTCTTTTAATATCTTATAAGGATTGATTTCATCGGAGATTGAAACAATGCATTTTACATTGGAGCTTCTCTCTGCATCCTCTTGATCAAGTGCAGGAACAAATAAATAATTGGATCCCTTACGAACATCAATGACTAAAGCCATAAACCGCTCAAATGGTTCTGAGTTAAAACCAGTATAGTAAAAAACATTTTTAGGTGAATTGACAATCGCCATGTCTACTTGCTGTTCTTCCAAATATTGAATTAAAGTATTCAATCTTGTTTGAAACTGCTCACTCATAAAAAACACCCCTTTATCTACGCGAATCTTAGCAACTTACAAGCGAATCCGAGTCCCTAGCCCATTTTGGATCGCTTTTTCGTAAACATATTTTGCTGTTACAATATCAACAACAGCCAATCCTACTGACTTAAATACGGTTATTTCCTTATTATTTTCTCTTCCCCTCAGTTCTCCACTGACGATTTGCCCCAGCTCTGCATAAATTTCACCTTCCTTAAAAACTCCCTCTTTAATTGGAATTTGCAAGTCACCAGTCTCTTCTAATGCTGCTTCTTTTGATTCAACGACTACTTTATCGGCTAGAGAAATGGTATGAGACGGAAGTTCCTGCATCGTTGGTTTGAATGAACCGATAGCATTCACATGAACACCTGGTTTCAATGACTCTGTAAAGACTGGAGAAGAAGAGTTTGTTGCAGTGACAATAATGTCTGCTTCCCGCACTGCTTCATTTGGGTCTGTATATACTTGAACATACTTTTTGTATTTTTCCATAATAGACTCAGCAAATTTAACTGCTTTTTGTTCTGTTCGATTCGTTACGATAATTTTTTCTATATTCCGAACAGCGAGGATAGCCTCTACTAGACCTTCACTTTGTCCGCCTGTGCCGATAACACATAATGTTTTTGAATCTTTTCTTGCTAAATATTTTGTTGCTACACCAGACAAGGCTCCTGTTCTAACCATGGTTAAATAAGACCCTTCTAAAAGAGCTAATGGCTCTCCTGTTTCAAAGTCTAACAACATTACCAATCCGTTAATTGTTTTCTTTCCCTCTTTTGTATTATTTGGAGCTACTGTTACGACTTTTATCCCAAGTGTTCCTAGACCTTCAGCTACAGAAGGCATCACTAACGCTGTATTTTTTAAATCAAAGAATGGCAGAGCCGTTCGGATAGGAGTCACAGTTCTTGACGCCGAAAATTCCTTTAGAGCACTTGCCGCGTATTCAATCACTTCATCCATATCTATCAAACTCTTCTGGTCTTCTGCATTTATAACAAGCATACTTTCCCATCCTTACTTGTTTTTCTGGAACCGGGCATTCACTTTAAAAAACTCAAGCTAGTAAAAACCCTTGTTTCAATGGATCTCTTGGGTCGACAACAAATTGATGGAATCCTGTAATGAATGCCTGACCTGTAACCTTTGGAACAATCGCTTCATATTCGGCTACCTTTGTCCTTGACAGCACTTCACCAACGAATTGTCCATCTGTAATACACTCATGGACAAAGCTCTCGCCTTCTTTTAAAGCACCTTGTTCTACTAGAGTCGCAAGCCTGGCTGAAGTGCCTGTACCGCATGGGGACCGATCTACTTGCTCATCCGCAAAGATGGTTACATTCCGTAGATCTGCATTTTCCCCCTTTGGTTCATCAGAAAAAATAACGCCATATATCCCTTTTAAATCCTGCTCAAGTGGATGATTCACTTCCATACTTCTCTCAATATAATGCTTGATTTTACTACCCCATGTTTGAATCGAGGGCAAATCATTGTAATTAACCTTTAATCCAACCGCTTGACTATTAACCACTGCATAAAACGCTCCCCCAAAAGCAATATCAACCTGAAATTCAAGTCCATCCATTTTTACTGGAAAATCCTTTTTAAAAACAAAGGAAGGTACATTTTCAAACGAAACAGATTCAACCTGGTTTTCATTGTATTTTGCATAGGCGATTACCTCTCCTGCTGGGCTATCGATGATAAATTTATGTTTGCCTCCTGTCAAATCGAACATACCCGTTTCTATTCCATATGTGACAACAGCAACAATACCATGACCACACATCGTACTCCATCCTTCATTATGCATAAATAACACGCCAAAGTCGGCATACGGACTTGCCGGAGGCGTAATAATACAACCATACATACCATGGTGTCCACGAGGTTCATACATAAGAACCTCCCGAAGATAGTCTAAATGCTCCATGCAATATGCTCGTCTTTCCAATTGGGTGCTTCCTTTTATTTCAGGCAATCCTCCGGTAATAATACGCAATGGTTCTCCGTACACATGCATATCAACTGTAGTGTACATTTTAGTAAAGTTCATATTCTTTCTCCCTCCAAATTTCCTCTACGATCTTTAGTTTTTCAAGAATGTTCTGTCTAATTTCGAGGTACTTCAGCTCTAAGATAAAGAGGTTGTCCTTGTGCCTTTAAATCTAGAAATAGTATGAATTTACTTGGATGTCAAATAGTTAACCAATTGATCTCTTATCTTTGGAAGAAGCGTTCTCTTTACATTTTTCTTCCCAAAAATCAGCACCGCTTATGCCAACTTTAATTGGATCGAAAACTGGATCTTTTCCGGCTTTTTTCTGGGTTTCATAATCTTTTAACACCTTTAAAGTCGGTTTGGTGAGAAGTAGAATGGCTAAAAGACTGAGCCATGCCATAGAACCAAATCCTATATCCCCAAGAGCCCACATCATAGATGCCGAATAGACGCTGCCAACAAAGGTCATGATGAGCATCACGATCTTTAGGGCCGTTTTCAACCAAGGCCACTCTCGCTTTCCACTTAAATAAACTAGCGTCGTTTCAGCAATATAATAATAGGCCATCAAGGTGGTAAAGGCGAAGAAGAAAATAGCAATGGAGACAAACACAGGGCCAAACCCCGGTAAAACCGTTTCAACCGCCAACTGAGTATACGCAGGACCTGCTTCAACATTAGCCAATGGTTGAACAATTGGGGCTTTTCCTTCAGGAGTAACATTATACATTCCCGTTACAAGAATCATTAATGCGGTTGCCGTACAAACGACGATTGTATCGATATAGACAGAAAAAGCCTGTACTAATCCTTGTTTTGCAGGATGTGAGACTTCAGCTGCTGCGGAACTGTAGGTTGCTTCACCGCAACCGGCAACATTAGAAAAAATAGCTCTCCTAACTCCCCAAGCAATTGCCGTACCTACAATTCCCCCAAAAACTTGATCCGTTCCAAATGCACTAGAGAAGATTAATGAAAACATTTCAGGAACTTTATCATAATTAATACCCAAGACGATGAAAGTAACTGCCACATAGCCTACTGCCATAAATGGGACAATGGTTTGCGAAACACTGGCTATTCGCTTTACTCCTCCAAAGATAATGGCTCCGAGTAAAACAACCAAGAAAATACCGGTAACCGACTTATTTAGACCAAAAGCATTTTCCATACCTGCTGCAATGCTGTTTGCTTGAACGCCAGGTGTTAAAAATCCATAGGAGATGGTAACAACAATGGCCATGATGACTGCAAACCACTTAAGTTTTAACCCTTTTTCAATAAAATAAGGGGTTCCACCTCGATATTCATTTCCAACTCTACTTTTATATACTTGGGCAAGAGTTGACTCGATAAATGCACTGGCACCTCCTAATAGCGCCATTATCCACATCCAAAAAACTGCACCCGGTCCTCCATATGCGATGGCAGTTGCCACACCGGCAATATTCCCGACCCCAACACGACCTGACAATGCTAAACAAAATGCCTGAAATGATGATATTCCTGAGTCAGAACTCTTACCTTCGAACAGCAATGCAATCATTTCTTTAAAATATCTTATTTGAACAAATCGTGTTGCAATTGAGAAAAACAAACCTGCACCTAGTGCAAAGATGACCAGTCCCGTACCCCAAATATGACCCACTAACCAATTAATTATTTCTTCCATCTAGTAATTCCCCCCATATCTCAATGCACAGTAACCACATTTAATACTGAATATTCGAAAAATATTTTCTGCAATTTCCCCTATAATATTAGGAATAAGGTGAAAACCGAAATTTATTTGACGCCTTAAAGTAATGAGTGATAAAAAAGGAAGGAAATACCCTAGAAGGGAGCCCGCTATCCTTTTTTACCACACAATCCGTTTCCCCACTACTATTCTATCTATTTGAATAAAGTAAATAATTGATTTTATTTTGTATTACTTTATGTTTACCCAAACACTCTTCACTTCTGTATAATTATTAAGTGCATAAGATCCCATTTCGCGTCCAATACCAGATTGTTTATAACCGCCAAAGGCTGCCGCTGGATCCTCTAAATTGTAATCATTAATCCAAACAGTTCCTGCCTTTAACTTATTAGCTACCTTATGGGCTGTTTTAATATCCTTTGTCCAAACACCTGCCGCAAGTCCATATGGAGTTTTGTTAGCCCGTTCAATGACTTCTTCCACCGTGTCAAAAGGCAGAACGACAACGACTGGACCAAAGATTTCTTCTTTGGCAATCACCATGTCGTCTGTAACATCAGCAAAAACAGTTGGCTGTACAAAATACCCCTTATCTGATGCTGTACTACCTCCAGCGACAACTCTTGCCCCTTCCTCATGTCCTATTTCTATGTATCTAAGCACACGTTGAAATTGCTTTTTGGAAACAAGTGGACCCATTTCTGTTTCCTTATCCATTCCCGGACCAAGTTTAATATTGTTTGCCAGATTCGCCAGTTCTTCTACAACACGGTCATAATGCTTTCGATGAACAAAAACACGAGAACCCGCACTGCAGTTTTGTCCGTGATTGTACATGATTCCGTTAAAAGCACCAGGGATAGCTTCTTTTAAATCTGCATCTTCCAAAATAATATTTGGCGACTTGCCGCCAAGCTCTAATGTAATATTTTTAATCGTTTCTGCTGCTTGGCGCATAATATACTTGCCCGTTGCTGTAGAACCTGTGAAAGCTACTTTATCAATATCGTGATGATTGACAATGGCTGCTCCTGCTGATGGTCCGAATCCAGGTACGATGTTGACAACGCCGGCAGGGAAGCCAGCTTCTTGAATAAGTTTAGCGGCATATAAAATCGATAACGGAGTTTGCTCGGCAGGTTTTAAAACAATCGTGCAGCCTGTCGCAAGAGCGGCTCCCATTTTCCACGAAGCCATCGTTAACGGATAGTTCCATGGAATAATTTGACCAACAACACCAACTGGTTCGTGCCTTGTATAGTTTAAATAATCTTTTGAAATTGGAACCGTCTGACCAAGGATTTTCGTTGCCCAACCGGCGTAATATCGAAACTGCTCTACTGTTGCCGGAATGTCGTCGGCTAAAGCCGCATGATATGGCTTCCCATTGTCCAATGCCTCTAATTGGGCTAGTTCTTCCCTATGTTCCTCAATTAAATCAGCAAATTTGTAAATTAAACGCGCTCTTTCTGCCGCACTTAGCTCAGGCCATGGACCTGATTCAAAGGCCCGGCGTGCAGCTTTAACGGCTAAATCAATGTCTTCTTCCTCAGCCTCGCTTACAACAGCCAGCACCTCTTCTATAGCCGGGTTTAATGTTTCAAATGTTTTCCCGCTTACGGAAGGGACAAATTTTCCATCAATAAAAAGCTCAATTTTTCCTTCCAAAAAATCTTTCACTTTTGGTTTCAACTCAATTTGTGTGGTTAACATGACATCTCCCCCTAGAAATTTTATTTATACAGGATGACTTTCCCCGGTACTTTTCTTTTTTAAACTAGTGAAACTGCAGTTAACTTCGTTAAAATTTCTTTCAGTTTTTGATCTTCTTCCTGTGTCAGCCCTAAACGCGGGAAGCGGGCTGGCCCACCTGCCAGTCCAAGGAGATCCATTGCACGTTTGACAATTTGCACATATTTTCCTGAGCCCTCAAGGAATGCACATAGCGGTAAAATTTGATCGTTAATGGTCCATGCCTTTTCTAACTCACCTTTTTGGAAATGATTGAACATGTCCGTCACAAGCTGTGGCACGATATTCCCTGCAACGGAAATCCACCCGGTTGCACCGACAAAATAGGATTCCATGACCAATTCCTCTGAGCCGCAGAATACTTCAAATTCTCCATGCCCTTGTCTTGCCAAATCTCTTGCTTTGCGGATATCACCACTTGATTCCTTAATGTGAGTAACTTTCTCGCAGTCTCTTCCGATTCTTAGCATCAATTCTGTGCTCATATCCACTCCAGAGGTAAATGGGTTGTTATAAAGCATAATCGGCATATTTACTACCTTGGACACTTCTTTATAATGAAAATAAATTTCTTCTTCCTTCGGTTTGCAATAATAAGAGTTAATAATCAGCGCACAATCGGCGCCATTGGCTTCAGCTTGTTTCGTGTTCTCAACGGTTTCCTTCGTTGTTTCCGCAGCTGTTCCAACAATCACCGGAATGCGGCCGTTAATTTCTTTCATTACCACTTCGACCATTTGGTATTTTTCTTCCTTTGTCAAACTGACAAATTCTCCAGTGCTGCCGTTAATGACAATTCCCGCTACCCCTTGGTCAACAAAGTAGTTAACATTATTCTTTACACCGCCCCAATCAACTTCCTGCTCCTTCGTCATCGGTGTAATTAATACTGGATAAGCTCCTCTAATGGTTGTCATCATAAATTCCTCCTCTTATTATTTTATGGATTCTATTTCACTAGTAAAATCAAACTATTTTAATAAAAATCCTGCTGCTAAAGGATCTGTTGGATCTAAAATAAAAGTTTGCATACCTGTAATGAAGCCTCGGCTTGTCATCACAAATTGATAATTTGATTCTCTTTGGGAAACCACTCGCATCTCTAGTTCGCTTCCAAAAATACTTTCATTTACAAGCGATCCCTCCATAGGAACTCTTCTTGTAGAAAGTAAGCTTACATAACAAGCAAGTGTCGGTCCGAAGCCAGGTGATCGCACAATAAAGCAATCATCACGGAAAGTAATGGTTTTAATATGTCTTTCTTCTATTGAGGCATCATCTAATAAAATGACACCTTTTACGGGTATTTTTGGATCTAGAGCCTGGATTATTGTTTGTACCCATTTGTTCAAATCAGCTAGTTCCTCAACTTGAATATTTATAGGAATATCCCGTTTCTGAAATACGGCATATAATTGATCTGAATGCACAAGAGAAAACTTTGCCTTTAAATGAGGATGGGATAAAGGAAAGTCTGTATCCACTACGTGACATATGTCGCTTTCCAGCTTTACCGAAACAACTTCTTCCTTCTCCATGATGGCGGTTACCGGTACTACACCCTTAACTGTTTCAATTTTGTATTTACTCGAGTCTTTTTTCTTTAGATGCCCGCACTCCAGTAATGCTGTCATTACCGCTACGATACCACCATAATGTATCGGCACTGTTCCTTCATGATTGAAAAATAATACCGCTGCATCCGCCTCTCGGTTAATCGGCGGAACGACAAGACAACCATTTAATCCCGCGAACCCACGAGGCTCATTTAATAAAAGATTTTGCTCCTCTTTATAGACTTCTGGAAACTGCTCATCCAGTTCTACAAGACTTTGATAATGGATAAATGGTACGTTCTGAATAATCCGGAATGCCTCTCCTGCAACGTGAACATCTATAGTTGAGTAAGCCTTTTCAATTTTCATTTCATGTCCTCCGTTTCATGTTCTTGCATGGGGGGAATGAGCAAAAACCCTTCTTTCAGCGGATCTTCCTCATGGTAAAAGAAACGGTGCATCCCCATTAGCCAAGCAGATCCTGTAATTCTCGTAGTCACTGCCTCAATCCCTTCTACACCGGTCGTTTCCAGGACAGTTCCACGAAATAAGGAACCTACAATACTTTCATGGACAAACTCTTCTCCAATAGCAATTTGTCCCTTTGAGTATAGAACAGCCAGCTTAGCAGAAGTTCCTGTACCGCATGGCGAACGGTCGATTCCACCTGGAGGAACAATAACTGTATTTTTCACATCCGCTTCTTCATGTCTAGGTTCGGTAAAAAATTCAACATGAGTTAGCCCTCGAATGAACGGATATTTTGGGTGAACAATATCCGTTTTCTCATTAATGGTATTTCTTATCGTAATTGCTTTATCAATGATGATGGAAGCATTCTCAGGTGTTAAATCTAAGCCGACCGATTTGGCATCAATAATGGCGTAAAAATTACCGCCATACGCTATGTCCGCGTCCACTCGTCCAATTCCTTCGACGTCGACAGAAACACTTTTTAGCAAAAAAGCTGGGATATTACAAAATGAAACCTCTTTCGCTTTCCCGCCTTCTACCACAATATCGACTTCAACAAGCCCTGCAGGTGTATCCAATTTTAGTGAAGTAACTGGTTCCTGAACCGGGATCAAACCCGATTCTATTAAGGCGGTACAAACACCAATGGTGTCGTGTCCACACATTGGCAAATAGCCTCCCGTTTCAATATAAATCACACCAACATCCGCTTCCGGGTGACATGGTTCGGTTAGCAATGCCCCAGACATCACATCATGCCCTCGAGGTTCGTTCATTAACAGTTTGCGAATCCAATCATACTCCTTTTTCATATAGAGCATTTTTTCGGACATTGTTTCCCCAACTAGATTTGGGAGTCCACTTATTACCGTACGTGTTGGATTCCCACCTGTATGTGTATCAATCGTTGTGAATACTCTATGTGCTCTCATCTTATTAACATCCTTTCCTTAAAACGATTAAACATGAGAGGTTCGATTGGAATAGAAGTTGCCTTTTCATTTATCAGTTCTTCCACAACTTTCCCGGTGACCGCAGCGAGACTAATTCCATCTCCCTCGTGTCCAGCAGCAATATAAAAATTTGGTATCTCCTCTACCCTTGAAACAATAGGTAAATGATCTTCCGTCCAGGGCCTTAATCCTGCATAGGAACGAATGACCATCATATCCGCCATTTTCGGATAAAAACGGATTGCACGATTCGCAATACATTTAATCACTTCGTTGTTTACTTTGGTGTTAAGACCTACAAATTCGCGGCTGCTCCCGATTAAAAAGTTTTGACTTTCTGTCGGTTCAAAAACAAGGGCCACTCCGTATTTTTTAGTTAGGGAATCCACATGACGCACCCCGCCAAATTTGGAAATTAAGTAACCAAACTCCATGACTTTTCGAGACCCAACATGCTGTTGTCTCGAAGCAACAATGATATGTCCTTTTCTCGGTTCAATCGGTATCGAAAGGTTAAGCATCTCGCCGATTTGCGGAGCCCATACACCTGCCGCATTGACCACATGATTAGCGGTAAAAACTCCGTTCGATGTGCTCACGATAAAGTAATCATTTTCTCTTTTTATTTCCCTCACTTCGGTTTGCCTAAAGGCGTTCACTCCTTGCTTCTTTGCTTTCTCAAGAAGCGAAAAAGAGAGCAGGTAAGGATTTACGGTTGAATCAGTTGCACACTCTAATCCTCCTAACAAATCATCCGCAAAGAAAGGAGACTCCTGGCGAATATCCTCACGGTCAAGCATTCTGAATGGTAAACCGGCAGCTTTTTGACGGTCCACCCATTTCTTTGCCGCCTCCATCTCTTCGTCCGACTCACAAACGAGGATGCTGCCCGGTGCACGATATTCAAAAGAATGTTCCAGCTCTCTGCTTAACTCATCAACTAATCGTTGACTAAACAAAGACATCTGGCTATCGAAACCGGGGTCTTTATCTATCGCCAAAATATTTCCATCACAGCGTGAGGATGTTCCGCTAACAAATTCTCCTTTTTCGATAATGGTTACATCTCTACCAAACTTAGAGGCATAATAGGCAATGGAACAACCTATAATTCCCCCGCCAATTACGAGAACGTCACAGTGTTTCACATCCTCTTCCCCCTTTCGTTGCTAAATCTTATTTCTTTTAATGCAATAAATGTGCCAAAAAAAAATAAGCATGCACTTCTTTAAATGTAGGAATATTTTAAATTTTTTGCCATCCGATGTATAATTATTTATACACTGTTAACATTTTTATACATAAAGGAGGAAATCATGGCCTTATCCATACAATTGGCAAGAGACGTTTTGGAAAACTTGTTTTTAAGAACATCTACAAACAAGAACCTTACAAAGAAAAATGGAGAATATTTTTACCGGCCATTAGAAAAATCAAATGAGATCCTTTGCAAGACAGTAAATGAGGATGCTTCCATTGATGAACTGATTCATTCGTTTAAGCATTATGAAGCAGTAGTTCTTATTGATAAAAATAACTACCACTTAGCCTGTATTACAGCTGAACAAATGATCGAGTTCCTCCATAGCTCCTATAACCAATTAAAAGCTTTTTATGAAACAGTAATTCAAACTACTGATGCATCTGTTACAGTCATTGATGCTAATGAATTCGTCCGCACTTGGACAAAAGGTGCTGAAAAAATTTTCTCAGTCAAAAAAAAAGAAATTATCGGCAAACCGATAACCAATTTTTTTGACCAAAACAAACTAGAAATCTTGCAAACATTACATACCGGTAAAAGCATTACTGGTCAGTACCATCACCCAAGATCCGATCTATTTGTATTAATTAATTCCAACCCCGTTTATTTTAATGACCGTATTATCGGTGCAGTTGTTTCAGAGACTGATGTTACAAATCAAGTCATGCTGAATGAAAAATTATTTAATATGTCCAACGAAGTGCATCGTTTAGAACAGGAAGTAGCTAAATTTAAGCATTCTGTAGATCCCTTTTATTTAATTAAAGGGAAAAGTACTGCAATTCAAAGAACCATTCAATTAGCAAGAAAAGTATGCTCTGTTAAATCTACCGTGTTAATTTTAGGTGAAAGCGGCGTTGGAAAAGAAGTGTTTGCAAAAGCCATTCATGAAGCAAGCGAAAAGACAAATGCACCTTTTATTTCGATTAACTGCGGGGCAATCCCCGCATCATTATTTGAAAGTGAATTATTCGGCTATGAACGCGGGGCCTTCTCCGGTGCTGATTACAAAGGAAAAAAAGGAAAGATTGAACTGGCCAAAGGAGGTACTCTATTTCTTGATGAAATAGGGGAAATGCCGCTTGATATGCAGGTAAAGCTGCTTAGGGTACTACAGGAGCGAAAATATTACCGGGTTGGCGGAGAAAAAGAAATCGATATCGACTTCCGGGTAATCGCCGCTACGAACAGAGATTTACAAGCACTAATGAAACAAGGAAAATTTCGGGAAGATTTATATTACCGATTAAATGTCGTTGCTCTTCATATCCCGCCCTTAAGGGAGCGATCTGAAGATATCATTGAACTTACTCACTATTTCCTAAATGAATTTTCTCAGCACTACCATCGCCCAATACATGAGTTTTCACCAGAGGTATTGCAGGAAATGCTCCGATATGAATGGCCCGGCAATATTCGTGAGTTACGTAATATTGCTGAAAGACTGGTTGTTTTCGCAACAGATGGGGTAATTA
Source organism: Neobacillus drentensis (assembly GCF_036965245.1). GTDB lineage: Bacteria > Bacillota > Bacilli > Bacillales > Cytobacillaceae > Neobacillus > Neobacillus drentensis_G. The sequence continues at coordinate 67,390 of NZ_JBALPG010000052.1, read as the reverse complement.
GAAAAGATTATCTGCCCTTTACTAACAATAATACTGCAAATATGAATAACCTGCCGCTGCCAACTAATGACAGCGAAGAAAAAAATGACACCATCAGGTCTCTGCAGGAAGAAATGGATCAGCATGAGAAAAAAGTACTTGAAAAGGCCTTGAAGATTGTTAATGGGAACAAGTTAGAGTGTGCAAAGCGACTCGGCATCACAAGGGCAACTTTATACAATCGATTGAAACGTCTTGGCATCAATTAATCTGCATCCTCCATTAAAGTTGGTATGATTTTTGCATAGTAATTTTAGCATAAGAGAAAGAGGAGGAGCTTAAATGACAAACATTGAGAAAATGGTTGTTTGTCGATGTGAAGAAGTTACATATGGACAGCTTCTGACAACCGCAAATGAGCATAAATGCACGGCTAGAGAATTGAAACTAAGAACGAGGGCCGGAATGGGCTTTTGTGGCGGTCGTACGTGCCGTGTTTCGGTTGATAAAATCATCGAAAGTGTTGTTCCGAACACAGTGCCAGGTGACATCCCGTTAAAATATCAGCCTCCTGTCCGTCCAATATCATTCGGAACGGTAGGTGAAAGCAAATGACTAGAATAATAGACCATCCCATTCTAGGCAAATTAAATGATAGAAATTTACTTTCTTTTCAATTTGATGGAAAACCATATGAAGCTTATGAAAATGAAACAATCGCCGCTGCACTATTGGCGAATGGGGTAAGAAAGCTGCGGGTTCATGAAGAAAGCGGAACACCTCGAGGAATTTATTGCAATATTGGACATTGTATGGAGTGTCGTGTAAACGTGAACGGTCAATCAAACGTAAGAGCTTGTTTAACAGTTGTAGAAGAAGGCATGGTTGTGGAAAGTGGTAAGCAGCTTCCAAATATCGTCAAAAGGATGGTGGAGCAGCGATGAGAGATGTGATTGTGATTGGAGCAGGCCCTGCGGGACTAGCTGGTGCGATTGCTTGTGCCAAATATGGGCTGAGCATTACCATCCTTGATGAATTTATTAAACCAGGAGGCAGATTACTTGGACAGCTGCACCAGGAACCTTCCGGAGATTGGTGGAATGGTATCAAAGAATCCGAACGCCTTCTTAAAGAGGCTAAAAATTTAGGGGTTGATATTCGCTGTGGTGTATCTGTTTATAACTTAGAAAAAGAAGACGGGCAATGGAACGTGTATACAAACTCAGGAACATTATCAGCAGCTTTTGTGTTAGTGGCCACAGGAGCCGCTGAATATCCTATTCCTATTCCAGGCTGGACTCTTCCAGGTGTCATGTCAATTGGGGCGGCACAAGTTATGACCAATGTTCATCGCGTTCAAGTGGGTAAGAAGGGCATTATTATCGGAGCTAATATTCTCGCTTTTGCGATTTTAAATGAGCTTCAACTGGCCGGTATCAATGTAGATCGTATTGTGCTGCCGGAAAAAAATCCAATTAGTCAAAAATCAGGGGAGCCGGAAGAAGTCTTAAAAACGCTTTTACATGCTGCCCATCTAGCACCTTCACCGCTGCTACGATTCGGGAGCCGGTTCATGAAACATGAATGGATGAGGAAAATCGGGATTAACTTCTATCCCAAAAGCGGTGTAAAGGTAAATGGCACTCCTCTTCAACTTCGCTGTGCAGCACTAGAGATTATCGGAAAAGATCAAGTAGAGGGAGTACGAGTTGCAGATACGGATTCAAACGGTAATATTATTCCCGGTACTGAATCCGTTTACGAGGCAGACTTCGTTTGTATCGCAGGCGGCTTGTATCCACTCGCAGAACTTGCCGCTGTTGCTGGCTGCCCATTCCAATATGTTCCTGATCTTGGCGGACATGTTCCACACCATTCGGAAACGATGGAAACTCCTCTCGATGGTCTTTTTGTTGCAGGAAATATCACTGGAATTGAGAGCGGCAAAATTGCTATTGCCCAGGGAACAACAGCAGGCATTTCTATTGCCAAGCATGCCGGAAAAGGAACAGCCATTATCGACGAAGAGCTTCAACAGGCAGTATTAAACGTTCGTACTGTAAGGGAGCAAGCTTCTATTCAGTTTAATCCTGAAATTAATTATGGCAGAAGCAAGATGAAACAGCTTTGGGAAGATCATTACGCAAAAAACAACAACGAAAGATCTCAGAAAAAAATTGGATAATAAAAATCAGCGGTTACTGGTGCCGCTGATTTTTTTATATGGATTATTACCTATTCAAAGCTAAATTGAATTCTCTCCTTTTAGGAAAATATACTCATGCAACTGCTATTCCAAATAATTATAATAAGAAAAGTGAATATTTCTAAATT
>NZ_JBALPG010000052.1:34187-65013 GCF_036965245.1 Neobacillus drentensis | reverse complement strand
AAGCATTTTATATCTTTTTATTAATTTCATTGCATCAATATCTTTTTTCATCAGCGTTTCCCTCAGTCATCATTGACATTTATTTTATTCTTCGATTTTTAAATTGAACAAAGGGGTTTATACGAAAGGGGAGCATCCTATGGAGGCTAAAAAAATTTCTAATCAAACCGAAAGCGATTACACCTCAATTGTCCAGTCTTCTGCTTTTCAATCATTACTCTCAGAAAAGAAAAAATTTATTATTCCTTTTACGATCTTCTTTTTTTGTTTTTATTTTGCATTACCTTTATTAACCTCCTATTCAACCGTGCTAAACAACAAATTCATTGGCAGCATTACCTGGGCCTGGGTTTTTGCCTTTTTACAATTTATTATGACATGGGCATTATGTATGATTTACTCGAAAAAAGCAGCTAAATTTGATGAATTAGCTAATCAAGTTCTCCGTGAAAGGGGCCATAGCTGATGAATACTCCTGCTTTTCTAATGTTTCTCGGGATCGTCCTCGTAACGTTAGTCATTACCTACTACGCTTCAAAAAAGACAAAGAACGCAAGTGAATTCTACACTGCCGGCGGCGGTCTTACCGGCTGGCAAAACGGACTTGCTATCGCAGGTGATTATATGTCAGCCGCATCCTTCCTAGGTATTGCCGGTGCGGTCGCCTTAACCGGCTTTGATGGCTTTTTTTACAGTATCGGTTTCCTCGTTGCCTATCTAGTCGTTCTTTATTTGGTAGCAGAACCTTTAAGAAATCTAGGAAAATATACGTTTGCCGATATGATTGCCGCACGCTTTAATGCGAAGAAAATTCGCGGATTTGCGGCAATGAATACGATGACCATCTCAATTTTCTATATGATTGCTCAGCTAGTAGGCGCTGGTGCACTAATAAAATTATTATTAGGCTTAGAATATACAACATCTGTATTAATCGTCGGTGTATTAATGACGGTTTACGTTATTTTTGGAGGAATGCATGCAACAAGCTGGGTACAGATCATAAAAGCCATCCTTCTGATGGGCGGAACATTCATCATCTCTATCATTGTTTTTGCAAAGTTTAACTTTAGTATTACCGATATGTTTGCCCAAATGAAAACAGCTACGCCTTTAAAAGAAGCTTTCTTGAATCCAGGGGTAAAATACAAGGACGGACTAGATACACTTTCATTAAATATGGGACTAGTCCTAGGGACGGCAGGACTGCCTCACATTCTTGTCCGCTTTTTTACTGTGAAGGATGCGAAAACAGCCCGTGCTTCAGTCGTCTATGCTACTTGGATAATCGGAATATTTTACGTCATGACGATTTTCCTAGGGTTTGGCGCTGCAGCATTTGTCGGCAATGAAACAATTGTGGCGGCCAATCCTGCCGGTAATATGGCTGCGCCGCTCTTGGCAAAAGCACTCGGTGGTAATATGTTGTTTGCCTTTGTTTCGGCAGTTGCTTTTGCTACGATACTTGCCGTTGTTGCTGGTTTAGTCCTTACAGCTGCTTCCGCATTTTCCCATGATTTTTATAATGAAATTCTTCGTAAAGGAAAAGCAACTGAAAAGCAGCAGGTTAGAATGGCTCGCTGGGCTGCGATTGGCGTTTCTGTCGTTTCTATTATTCTCGCATTAGGAGCACAAACGCTGAATGTTGCCTTCCTAGTTTCGTTAGCCTTTGCCGTTGCTGCAAGCGCCAATTTACCGGTAATCATCTACACTATCTATTGGAAGCGTTTTAATACGACCGGAGCCATTTGCGCCATGATTTTTGGCTTAATTTCCGCGATTGGATTAGTGCTGATTAGTCCGAACGTATTCAGCCCTGAAGTCGGAAAAGCCATTTTTGTAGGTGAAGCATTATTCCCTTTTACAACGCCAGGAATTGTTTCCATCCCGCTCGGATTTTTAGCAGGGTACCTTGGAACCATCTTCTCCAGCCAAAAGGCAGATGTGAAAAAATATGATGAAGTTCTCGTAAAATCCAATACGGGAATGGGAATGGCTAATAAATAATGTAAAGTGGGACTGAAAATTATTTCGGTCCCACTTTTTTGAATCATTATTGATAACTTCATTTCCTTTTTCCGCTAGTTTTTCGCGCTCCTCCAGGTCTATTTTTTGGAACTTCTCCAGAAGCTTTACTTCTTCTTTTATCTGAAGCAGCCTTTGTTCCCTTTTTTTGCCCACTTCTATTTTCATTTTGCCTATTATTCTGCTGTCTCCTTTTTTGGGTTTCCTTCACCTTACCTCGTTTTTCTTTTTCGACATTTGGACGACCCTTTTTATCGTCCTGGGAATTCTCTCGTCTCTCCAAGTTTTGCTTTTGGATGGTGATATTCAATTCTTTTTCAATCATGTCCAGTATGGGACGGTCCGCTGATGAGTAAAACGTGATTGCCAAGCCCGTCATTCCTGCTCTGCCCGTTCGTCCAATACGATGGACGTAGCTTTCAGCATCTTGAGGGATATCATAATTGAATACATGTGTAACCCCTTCGACATCTAGTCCTCTTGCCGCTACATCGGTTGCAATTAATAATTGAATCTCCGCATCTCTAAACCGCTTCATCACTTGTTCTCTTTTTGCTTGTGACAAGTCCCCATGCAATTCATCACAGGAAAATCCGTTGGCTTTCAGCGCATCATAAAGTTTACTTACCCTCCGCTTCGTTCGGCAAAAGATAACGGCTAAAAATGGCCGATGCGTTTCGATTAAGTGGATGAGGGTCGCTTGTTTTGCCCGGTCTATCGTATGAATCGCCATCTGCTTCACATTTTCAGCAGGGCCTTGTGTTTTTTCTATTTGAATGTACTCGGGAGCACGCATATGTTTCGCGGCTAATTTCCGAATTTCCGGCGGCATTGTGGCGGAAAACAACATGGTTTGTCGATTCACAGGCGTTTCCCTAATTATGTCCTCTACTTCACCAAGAAACCCTATATGAAGCATTTGATCCGCTTCATCTAAAACAAGGAAGGATATTTCCGATAATCGAACCGTTTCTCTCCTTATATGATCTAACAGCCGACCAGGAGTCCCCACTACAATTTGCGGATTCCTTTTTAATTTTTTCAACTGTTTATCAACATCCTGCCCGCCGTAAACAGCCAAAACAGCTACTCCATGTATATCAGCAATCAATTTTTCAATTTCATCCGTTATTTGCAAGGCTAATTCTCTCGTTGGTGTAACGATAAGTGCTTGAACATGTGCTGCTTCTCGATTAATTCTTTCAAGAATTGGCAGGATAAAGGCAAATGTTTTCCCTGTACCGGTTTGCGCCTGGGCAATAATATCGTTACCATTCATCACAAACGGAATTGCTTGTTCTTGAATTGGTGTCGGTTTTGCAACACCGTAGCCGTGTAATTTATCTACTAATACTTTTGAAATACCTAATGATAAAAAATCTGACAAATATATCCCTGCTTTCTACTTAACCTATCCATTAATATTGATGGTTTATCGCTTCAATTGCAAATATATATTTAAACCTATAGTTGCCATTTCTTTTTAAAGACATTATAATCTTACCAATACCAACTTATTCAATCGGAATAGTTAAATTAAAGTATAATGGAGGGAGCTTATGAACCAACAGAGTTTTCTTATCATCCACGGATTAGGAGGGAGCGGTCCTGATCACTGGCAAACATGGCTGGCTCACGAACTAACAGAGAGAAACTATCATGTATGTTATCCAACCTTCTCACAATTCGAGTCTCCTATTAGGAAGGTTTGGTTGGAGGAATTACATTCAGCGGTTAAAACAATCCCGACTGATCACCGACTCACCGTTATTACCCACAGTCTTGGCTGTATACTTTGGCTTCATTACGCAGAGATTCAAACGAAAAGGCTTGCCCAGCAAATAATACTCGTTACACCGCCATCTCCAACCATCGTTCTATCAGAAGCAAAATCATTTTATCCTGTACCTTTGAAAGGACAGCATCTTTCGAGAACCGCTGAAGACACATTATTTGTCCATTCATCTAATGATCCTTATTGCAGTATGGAGGATGCCAAAAACTATTTAAACTTAGCCTTTCCATCTATCGTTTTACCTAATGCAGGACACATTAATACAAATTCCGGGCACGGAAAATGGCCTTGGATGTTGGATCTATGCCTTTCGAAAGGAAAAATAGAACAAAATACGTAAAAAGGGAGAACGTCATAGTTCCCCCTTTTACATTTGAATACTCATTTCTTTTAATTTCTTTTTATCTATTTTACCAACATGGGTTTTTGGCAGTTCCTCTAAGTGAATGAATTGTTTTGGAATTTTGTATCGGCCTAATTTTGACTCACAATACATTTTTAATTCCTCATCTGATAACGTGTATGTTTGCGTTAAAACAATGAATGCGGCAACGATTTCACCCCATATTTCATCCGGCAGCCCTAGAACTGCCACTTCGTCAATCGCTGGGTGTGTAGCCAGCCACTGCTCTACTTCAAGAGGATAGACATTCTCTCCGCCCGAAATGATCATATCTTTTTTCCGGCCGACAATATAATAGAAGCCTTCTTCATCCCTCTTCGCTAAATCACCCGTATGAATCCAGCCATCCTTTACCGCTTCTCTTGTTGCCTGTTCGTGGTTCCAATAAAACGAAAAGCCATGCTTCCCTTTTATTAATAGTTCTCCAACCTCGTTGGGTTCTGACTCACAGCCGTCTGTTTTTACCAATTTTATCGAATTAAACAGCATTGGTTTACCGACAGATCCACATTTCACTTGAGCATCTTCCGGACTTATATAAAAATTATTCGGGCCCGCTTCTGTCAGCCCGTATCCCTCTTTAAAAGCTAATCCCTTTTTCTGAAATGCATTGTAGATTTGAAAGGGACATGGTGCTGCCCCTGATAAAAAGATCTTCATAAAAGGGAATTCGTTGTTTTGAAATTCGTCTGTTTGAATAAGCATATGATACATGGTTGGGACGAGAAGAATCGTTGTACAGCGATACCTACTCAGGGATTCCACCGCTTTTTTTCCTGAAAATGGCTCACCTATTACCAATGTTCCGCCAATCATTAGGATTGGAATGCTCAAGGCATTTAATCCACCGGTATGAAACATAGGCAAATAGTTTACCGTAACATCATCCTCTGCTAAACCCCAACTTACGATTGTGTTAATGGCATTCCAGAGAATGGATTGATGACTTAACACCACACCTTTTGGTTTCCCAGTAGTTCCGCCAGTATAAATCATCGCCAGCGGGTCAGTTTCAGAGATTTTCTCTCTAAAACAATCTGTAATTGGAGACGAAACCAGTTCTTCATAACTCGCATCTCCTATAAAAAAGGTACTTAAGTTATTAAGTTGCTTACACATGTCTTCGAACTGCTTATGGATTCCGATTAAAACAGGTGTACAATCCGTCACTATTTCCTTTATTTCATGCATTGATAAACGCCAATTAAGCGGGACAAAAATGGCGCCAATTTTCCCACAGGCAAACAACAAATCAAAATAGCTAATATGGTTTGGCGATAACAAGGCAATCCGATCGCCTTTTTTAACGCCCCGGGCATGAAGCCAGCTCGCGGTGGAATTTGCTCGCTTATTCAATTCTTTAAATGTCCAAGCCTTGTTTGTCTTTTCATCTATAATTGCATCCTTATTTGGCGATAATCTTGCCCGATTTTCCAGCCAATCCAATTCCCAGCTCACCGACCAATCGCTCCTTCGCTACTAGATGGAACCATCTTACTCATTTTTAGTTACAGAGCAGTTACAGATGAATATTATTGTATTAAGTTTACGAATGAGAAGTGTTATCGACAAAGTTTCAGGAGAAATCTACTATTTTTTGAGAATATAAACAATTTCCTTGAGGATATGAACAATTCTTTGAGGATATGAACAATTTCCTTGAAGATATGAACAAATCACTTAAAGATATGAACAATTCCTAGAGGATATAAACAAAGCTCAAAAATGAGTCATAATCACCATAAAAAAACGACCCCAAAAAGGTCGCTTAACAAACTACATCATGATTCCGCCATCCACATGGAGCACTGTACCATTAACATAATTTGATTCATCAGATGCCAGGAACAGGTAGGCATTAGCGATATCCTCCGGCTTTCCTAAGCGGGCAAGGGGTATCATCTGCATCATTTGTGCCAACACTTTTTCCGGCACCTTTGCCGTCATCCCGGTTTCGATAAATCCCGGAGCAACTGCATTGACATTTATCCCTTTTCGTCCAAGCTCCTTCGCCCATGTTTTTGTCATCCCGACAACGCCAGCTTTTGTGGCTGCATAATTCGTTTGTCCGACATTCCCATAAACTCCCGATACAGAAGATGTGTTAATAATTTTTCCGCGGCCATTCGCAATCATCGCTGGTAATACAGCCTGTGTACAGTGAAATACACCCGTTAGATTAACATCAAGTACCGTTTGAAAATCCTCAACCGATAGCTTTGACAGCATCGCATCTCTCGTAATTCCCGCATTATTAATAAGGATGTCAATTTTTCCATAGGTTCCTTGAACCTTTTCGACCATTTCATCAACACTCTGACGATCCGCTACATTTACTTGAAAAAAGGTAACATCATAGCCCTTCTCCCTTAGCTCACGTGCACGCTCTTCCCCTTGCTCCACATTAAAATCAGCCATTGCCACCTTCGAGCCTTCTCGGGCAAACACCTCCGCAGCTGTTAATCCAATTCCACCAGCCGCCCCTGTTATGATCGCTACTTTATTTTGTAATCTCATCCCTTACTCCTCCAAAAATCCTGTCATCGCCTTCAATAATTGTGGCAGGTCATCCACCAATGGAGAATGCCCGCAATCTTTTAATTCGATATAAATTGCTTTTTCTCCTAGGTCCTCAACAATTTCCTTTGTCATTTCTTTCAAAATCACCATATCGCGATCCCCTTGCAAAACGAGAACAGGGACCTTAATTAAATCCACTTTACCATTGCCCTCAACAAGCCCATTATGGTGACGGCTAATATTAAAAATGTTATTGGAATGATGAACCTCTGCTAGATTCCTTTGTGTCCTCATGTCTTGAACATATTCATCATAAAGTTCCGGAGCGGGTTGATTATCAGTGTAAATTACAGCGTTCCAAATCAGTTTTAATAAAGAAGTATCATTCGTGTCATAGGCTGTTTGCACAGGAATAGTTCGAATCAAATCCTTTTTTATCTCCTCATGTAAAGCAAAGCGCCGCGGCTCATCATTTTCATTTATTTTTCCATCGAATGGGTAGCCACGTGTTGATTCTGATGCTAATAAAACCAGCTTGTTACAATAGCCCGGGTAATCAGCAGCAAATTGCATCGCTACCGCGCCTCCCGTTGACCAGCCAACCACCGCGAAATCCTTCAATCCAATTTCATCAACAAACAGCTTCACATCATCGGAAAAATCTTTAATGGACATGATTAGATTGTTATAGCTAGAACCGCCAAAGCCTCGTAAATCGACCGCAAAAAGCTTATATTTTGCATCCATATTATCAAGGACAAGATCCCAATGCTTCGATGATGTCATATTTCCATGGATTAACAAAACCTTTATCTCGCCGCCTTCTCTCTCCCTATAGACAAGTGTTTCTCCATTCGACAAAAGCACTTCCTTCATAGAAATGTTAACCATTTCAATCACCCTTCCCCCATTTAATAGTTGTTGCTCCCCAAGCGTATCCAATTCCGGCACTGACAAAAACGACGACATCACCATCCTTGATTTTTCCTTCTCTCAAGGCAAGCTCCAAGGACAAAATTTGATCGATTTGTCCGATATGCCCGTAATCTTCTAGATAAATAGATTGCGCTTCGGACAAACCTAACTCTTTTAAAACATATTCATGGGCTGATTTTTTCATGTGAAGAATCGCCAAATAGGAAAGTTCTGCTTCACTATAGCCACTTTTCCGTAAAGATTCGCGAATAACCTTTAAAAAATTGTCCATCGACTTTTGTTCTAAACGCTGTTTCATACCTACTGGGTCAAGGACATCAAGCTTATTGAGGCGCTTGTCAATCGCCTCTTTCGTAATCGGATTTTTCGTTCCACCTGCAACAACCACAACATCCTCAGAAAAAGAACCGTCCGTTATAAGTTCCGTCTCTAATAGAAGGTTTTCATTATGCCCCTTTCGTAAAAGAATCGCTCCACCCCCGGCCCCAAGATTAAACATGAAACGGGTTCTAGGATTCTCGTAATCAATGAAATCAACATTCCGATAACCGCCTGCGAGCAGGACAGTTCGAATGGAAGGGTCAGCGATCATCATACTTTTCGCCACTTTTAAGGCCATGACGGTCGTCCCACATCTTAAAGCAACATCAAATGCCCAAGCACGAAACGCTCCCACTTCTTCTTGCAGCTTGATCCCCGCTGTCCAAAGTGGATATTCCTTATGCTCTTCACCAATGTAAATCACCAGATCAATTTCTAATGGATCAATTCCGGCCTTTGCAATTGCTTGTTTCGCGGCGATAATCCCCATTTCACACGTATGGTCATTAGCTCCTGGGACACGTTTTTTTTTGATTCCCATTTTTTCTTCGACAACAGGAACAGGGATACCTGCCAGTTCTGCGATCTCATTTCCAGTCATACACCCCTCCGGAAGATAAGTTCCTGTGCTCAAAATTCCAATTTGCATCTTCATCACATGCTCACCTAAGCTTCTTCTGCCATTTCCTGCATAAATTCCATCGCTTCTTCAATCGACTCAAATAACGTCTCCCGATCCTCCTGCACATGCGTAACTTTTATTCGCCATTGTTTCCTTCCCGTTTCCTTCTCAACTGCTGCTAATTGAAACCGAACGACAAAGGAAGCAATTTGATTGATATCCACTCGTTCCACCTTCTATCCCGCCACTTTTTCTTCTTTTTTAATAGCATGTTGTTTTTTCCGTTTCCAAGAAATTGTGCTTAACGCTCCGACAATGCCTCTTGGAAAAAACATAACCACTAGAATATAAATAATGCCAAAGAAGATAATCCAGCGTTCAAATATCACATGCTCTTTTGCCAATGCTGTTAACCAATCATGGGCAAACTCAATTAGCCCCGCACCGATGATGGCACCGACTAATGTGCCCACACCGCCAATAATCGTCATCAATAAAGCATCCAAGGTGATATCCATTGAAAACACACTCGTATTGACAAACCGAAGTGAGACCGCATACAAAATTCCCGCAAACCCCGCCAATACACCGGACACCACACTTGCGGCAATTTTATAATGCAAGACATGGTATCCTAATGATTCCGTTCGCTGCTCATTTTCTCTGATGGCTTGAAGCACACGGCCCAGCGGAGAATTGGTAAACCGCTTCAAAAGCAGAAATACCGCTACCATTAGGAACAGGCTCAGCAGATAAAAATTTGTCCGGTCAATAAACTGTTCCGGAACACGAAAGGTAAACCCATCATTTCCATAGGTCATCGTCCGCCACTTTTCTGCTAAGACAAGAAAAAGTCCTGATAACGACAGAGTTAACATCGCGTAAAAATGACTTTTTAATCGAAGCGTCAGCAAGCCAACAATAAAGCTGACAATCGCTGTTAAGGCAATCGTTGTCAGCACTGCCAAAAAGAAATACCCAAGTGTTGGTTCAAACCGTTTCATAAAAATACCGATTGAATAAGCGCCAATTCCAAAAAACATCGCATGCCCAAAAGAGACAATCCCGGTAAATCCAAGTAACAGATCATAACTCATGGCAAAAATCGAAAAGATAAATATCTGTGTTAATAAAATCAATAAGTTTCTTGATTCATAGACAAACGGCAAAAGGAGCAGAAAAGCTGCTATAACTAAAATGATGGCCGTCATTCTATTTCCTTGAATCCATCGCATGGTCTCACCCCTTCGCTCCAAATAAACCCTGCGGTCGAATAATTAACACAATAGCCATTAGGAGCATATTCACTGCCAGTGATAGGTCTGGAACATAATAAGCCATAAAGGAACCGGAAAGCCCAACCAAGATAGCAGCTAACACAGAGCCCTTAAAATTCCCCATCCCCCCGATGACCACCACAATGAATGCGAGGATGGCGAATTCCATTCCCATACCGGCATGAATGACACCGGAATATGGTCCGAGCAGCACACCGCCAAGCGCGGCCATACCGGCACCAATCATAAATACAAACATAAACACCTTCTGAATATTGATCCCAAGTGCTTGCACCATTTCTTTATTCATCACACCTGCCCGGACTACAAGGCCGATTTTTGTTTTTTTAAGGACATATTGCACACTAGCAAAAATGAGGAACCCAACTAAAATGATAAATACACGATACTTAATGATAATGATGCCGCCTAGCTCCCAGCTGCCCTTTAAATAATCCGGCGGCGATGCCGTAATTTGATTAGGTCCCCAAATAACTTTTAACATTTCAGATAATACAAGCATGAGGCCAAGGGTGATTAATATCTGCTGCACATGGTTTCCATATACCGGTTTAATAATCCACTTTTCAGTAATAATTCCGAGCAGAAATCCCATCAAAATTGCGCCAATAATTCCGATGATAAAACTATCGGTCTGCGAATAAATCCAAAGACCACTGTACGCTCCCCAAGCAAATAATCCGCCATGGGCAAAATTCAGCACATCCATCAAGCCGAAAATCAGTGTTAAACCGGCGGCCAATAAAAAGATCAGCATCCCTGTCGCAAGGCCATTTAAGGTTAAATTGATGATCAAATCCACTAAGAAGTCCCTCCTTCCTTACGCAATCCCAAGATATTTTCGTTTCATTTCTTCATCTTCTTTTAATTGCTTCATCGTACCCTGACTTACGGTTCGTCCATCGTCTATGATGTAAAAACAATCACCAATCGTGCTTGCCATCATGAAATTTTGTTCTACTAACACGATGGTTGTTTGATCTTTCATTTGTAAAATGGAATCCATTACCTTCTCCACGACAATTGGTGCCAAGCCTTTACTTGGCTCATCAATTAACAGCAGTTCATTTTCGTTCACATACGCCCTTGCGATAGAGAGCATTTGTTTTTGCCCGCCGCTCAGCAAGCCTCCCGGTTTTTTCCAAAACTTTTTCAAGTCGGGGAACAGATTTAATATCCACTCCATGCGTTTTGCCGTTTCCTCATTTTCTGTTTGAATCGCAACACGCATGTTTTCCTCAACGGTTAATCCGGCAAAAATCCCCTGATCCTCGGGAACATAACCGATGCCCTTTTTAGCAATGGTATAGGTTGGCAGAGACTGAATGGGTACTCCTTTAAACATGACATTACCTTTCGAGGCCGGATTCAGACCCATAATGGTTCGTAATGTCGTGGTTTTTCCGGCTCCATTTCTTCCAAGAAGGACGGTAACTTCACCTTTTTTCACCTCAAAGGAAACACCTTGGAGGATATGATATTGACCAATGTAGGTTTCCACATTATCAAGTTTCAACAGATCGTTCATCGAGTTGACCTCCTAAATAGGCAGACTGCACTGTTTCATTTTTCATGATCTCCCCCGGGGTCCCATCAGCCAAAAGCCTTCCATTAAAAAGGACCATCACCGAATCCGATAAATCTAGGATCATATCCATTTTGTGCTCGATTAGGATAATCGTCCGGTTCCCTTGTTTCTTAATTCTTTTTATCACTTCTAAAATCGCCGGTACTTCCTCGAGCGACATGCCTGCTGTTGGTTCATCAAATAAAAGAACTTCCGTTTCCAGCGCCAGCAGCATGGCGATTTCAAGCTTCCGCTTTTCGCCATGGGCAAGATTACTTGCCAGTGAATCTTTTTTATCATCTAATAGGACAAGCTTGAGCCACTCTAATGCCTTTTCTTCAAATGCTTGATATTTTTTATAATGAAACAGCATTTGATACCGAATCCCCACATGTGATTGGACCGCTAATCTTACATTTTCCAATACCGTTAAATTAGGGAATACATTAGTAATTTGAAAGGAACGGCCAATCCCTTCTCTTGTGCGGTTTGTCGGCGAAAATTTCGTAATATCCTTTCCACGATAATAAATTTTTCCTTGAGTCGGAGTTAATTGACCGCTAAGGAGATTAAAAAAGGTTGTCTTTCCAGCTCCATTTGGCCCGATGATCGACTTAAAGTGCTTCTCAGGAACGGAAATACTGACAGAATCCACTGCAGTATGGCCGCCAAAAGTAATTGATAAGTCGCTTGTTTCTATAAGGGTAGACATTCATTTCACCACCTAGGCTGTAAGTTTTAAAAATAAGGAAGAGGGTGACCGTGTTTTATTTGGTCTAACCCCCGTCATTCTTACTCGATATTTTTTCTTACTTGTTTCGGATTGGCGGCGCCGTTTCTTCAGGAGTCAGTTCTCTAATCAGCACTGGCACTGGATATGGAACACCGTCTTTTTTCTCAAGCTTAATGGCATACAATGTCTGCAACGCTTGGTGATCTTCCGGACGGTAGGTCATTTTTCCTTTTGGTGTTTCAAAGTTCATACCTTCCATCGTTTTGATTAATTTATCTGCATCTGCATCACCATTTGTTTTCTTTAATGCTTCCACAATGGAAATAGCTGCACTCATCCCGCCTGGTGTAAACAGATCGGGAACATCGCCGTTAAAACGCTTCTTATGCTCCGCCACTAGCCAGTCGTTGATTTTATTTTTCGGCAGGTCATGATAATAAACCGTAAAGCCTTCCATTCCAATCAGCGGCTCCATTGTCGATAATGCCGCAATATCCGGGGCACCGGTGGAAATCTTGATTCCTTTATCCTGCACTTTCATGTCAGAAATTTGCTTCCACGGTGAGTTTGCACCCGCCCAAACAACAAAGAGGTAGTCGGGTTTAGCGTCGATGATTTTTTGAATGTTAGAAGTAAAATCAGTCGCAGCAGGATCCGCATATTCTTCCTTGACGATCTCGGCTCCCAGCTTTTTAGCCGCTTCTTTAAAGGCAGCTACACCATCACGTCCAAAGGAATAGTCCGGAGCAAGTGTCGCAATTTTTACGCCTTTTTTGGCAATTGCCGCTGCACCGGCAACCGCATCCTGTGAGGAGTTCCGTGCAGAGTGAAAAATATACTTATTAAACTCTGAACCTGTAATACTATCAGCGACAGCTGGTTCAACCACCATAACCTTTTGATATTCCTCTGCCAATGGTAAAACCGCCAACGTGTCCGCTGAGCTGGACGATCCAACTAGAAAATCAACCTTATCTTCTTCTAATAGCTTTGTTGCTTTTTGGACGGCTACTTCCGGTTTCGTTTCAGTATCTTCGACAATGAATTCAATTTTTCTCCCGACAACCTCCCTTTTTCCATCTGTTGCATAATCAAGCCCAAGCTCAAAACCTCTTAATGTTTGCTTTCCATAAGATTCGAGTGCTCCTGTCTTGGAGGCAAGCACACCGATTTTAATCGGTTCTTTATTTTCCGTTTTCTTCCCACTATCTTCTTTTGGCTCTGATGATGATTTGTTAGAACTGCAAGCACTAGCAAAAATCATCATAAACATCAGTAAACCTAATAATGCCCATTTCCCGCAGTACCCCTTCACACTTTTTCCCCCTTAAACTGTTTACTTTGAAACTTGCAAAGCTTTGAGTTTATGATAGGAAAAGGAAGTTACAGGGGAGTTACAAATAAAGAAAACTCGCTGATTGGCGAGCCGTAAGGCGAAGACAGAAGCGTAGTTGCACTTATGCCTGATAGGAAAGTTATACTTTCCTATCGGCTAAGAATAGCGGGGTAAGCCCGTAATCACCGATAAGCATTAGACGAGCCGTCATGAAGGTCGCTTTTTAACTTTCATGACGGCTTAGCTGTAAAACCATAGAACCGATGGACCCGAAACTGGACAATAAAAAACAGCCCTATTTTTAAGGCTGCTCAATTGGATTAATGAAGTTTTCTGATTCAATGATCATGTTGTACATATGCCTTGTCGGCTCTAAAGGAGTTACGCCCAATTCTTCCTCTAATATCTCCGTGCATTTTTGATACCACTTCATCGCTTGGGGGCGGTTGTTTTTTCGATAGTAACAATACATTAATAAGCGATAGGCTTCTTCCCATGTGCGGTCGCGTTCGAGAATTTTTTCGCACCAATATATAGCCGCATCGTAGTTTTCGCGGCGAACCATTAGTTGCGCCATTTTTTCGGCTCCCCGTAAAAAATAAACGAGCAGACTCTCTCTTTTGCTTATACACCAATCATCATAGCGGCGGTCAGGCAAATAGTCACCTTGATAAAGGGTCAATCCTCTCTCAAGAAAATAACAAACCTTTTCGTCCTCGCATTCATTTAAACCCTCTTGTATCAGCTCCTGAAAATGAGCCGTATCCACTTCAATCACAGCATTTGGATTTAACCCATAAAACATCCCATCTCGAATAATGAAAAACGGGGCCGCTCTCGCTTTTCGCTTTGGTTCTAATACATGCAGGAGACTATTTAAGGCCACCTTGAAATCACGGTCCGCACTCTTTTTGTCTTGATAGGGCCAAAGAATTTGTATCACTTCATCTTTGGCTATCGGCTCATTCATGGTAATGAATAACTGAAACAATTCCTTTGCCTTTTCTCTTTGCCATTCCTTTTCGCTTACCTCCTTCTCACCAAGCCAAAGCCGGAATTGGCCAAGAGTCTGAATGCGAATCGAATACCCTGGATGGGATGCGAATGTGGTAACACCTAGATCCTGTAAGGTTTTTCTGACAAATGGAGTCTGGATATCCTCTTTTATACACTCAATTAACAATGGTACAAACATTTGTAAATCCCTTGGGCTAAATACTGATCTGTTATGAAAAAAGAACTCATAATCATAAATTTGCACGAGAGTTAAACATTCATCCATTGTTTGCTTATATAAATCTTGTTTTTTCTCTAAATAATAAAGATTCGATAACCAAAACTTGCTAAGCATTTGCCCAAAGGAGTCCTCACAATGCTGGAAGAGAGAATCTGCTTTTTTCAAGTAATAAAGTGCCTTCGGCAGCCGTTCATTATAAATGCAGGTAATCCCCATGCAGAGTGTGATTAAGGCTGAAAGCCAAACATCATGAGCCTTCTCTGTTTCCTGGAGTGCCTTCTTTCCTGCCTCCAATGCCCTTTCCAGTTCTCCTCTTGTTCCGTATAAAATACAAAGACCCATTAAGGGCTCGGCCTTCCCTCTGTCCACACCCAGCTGGTTCATTATTTCTAACGCTGTTTGGTAGCAGTTTTCGGCTAAATGGGATTCATATTTATTTAAAATTTGTACGGCATGGCCCATACGGATCCAGCCGCATGCCTCAACGAATGGAGATTTAAAGCATATTCCTTGTTGAATTCCTTCCTGGGCAAGTTCCTTCGCCTTTATTCCCTCTCCAGTAAAGGCTTCGATTAAGGAAAGTAATAAATCCGTTTCACGATGGGCTTGCGGCAATGAGATAACGATTGTATCATTCAACTTTTCTTTGTAAAGGACTTTTTTTGCTTCCTCAAATCGGCCGGTTCTTAAATACAATCTTCCTTCTAAATTTCCATCAAAATTAACTGCCTTTGATTTTTGGATCCATTTCTCGGCCTCTGGAGCTTTCCCCGAGTTTAACAGATTCTCAGACAGCAATTGATAAAGTTTCCCCTTTTCTTCAATCGAACCCTTGCCTTTTTCACGGTAGGCAATTGCCTCATATAAAAGCTGTTCGGCATGGTGCGGCTGAATCGTATCTAAATAAATCTTCGCTTTCCCTTCAAGTGCCATACTCATTCCAAGATAATCTTGCTTTTTTTCCGCACCAATAAAGGACTTTTCATAGCAATCCTCAGCCTCTTGGTAATGGGAACGGTAACGATGAATTTCTGCTTTTAAATACCAAAGAAGGTAGTACGATTCCATCTCCACTTCAGGAAGAATGGTTAATTGATCATAGAGGCTTTCCAATTTTCCACTTTCAAGCATCCTTAAGCCGTTCTCTTGTAAGATGGAGGCAATCGCTTGGTGGTGTTGAATGTTTTTATAATGATAAAGCGCTTCCTCCCATAACTGTCTTTTTTCATAAAAACGGGCACATCTTTCGTGCAGTACTTTATGGTTACCAGGATTATTTTTTTGAAACATATTTTCCAGAAACTCTTTAAATAAGGCGTGATAACGATAATGGCTTAAACCAACCTTCTGGATAAATAAATTTCGGTCTTTCAATTGCTCAAGCATGGACGCGGCTCCGTGTATCCCGATGACTTCATCACAAATTTCTTCCTCAATTTCTTCAAATATTGAAGTTTGCTCGAGGAACTGCTGAATAATGGGTGGCTGCTTCGAAAAGACTTCCATCACTAAATATTGAAAAAAGTCGTGCAGCGAGTGTGAAGAATGCTCAAAAAGCTTGGAAATGTCCTTTTTTAATGGAATCTGCTGGGCAATCATGCATAAGGCGATGACCCAGCCCTCTGTCATCTGGTAAATCGTCTGTAAATGATGAGGCTCTATTTCTAAGCCATACAGGTCGGTTAATAGCAGCTCCACTTCTTCAATGGTAAGGACTAAGTCTTCCCTTTGAATCTCTAAAAATTGCCCGCAGGCTTTCATTTTCGTAAGCTGCTTCCACCCCGGGCGGCTTCTGCTTGAAATGACCATATGTAAATTGGCAGGGATATGTTCTAACAGTTTTTCTATCCAGCTATTGATTGTATAGGAATGTTCAATTTGATGAAAATCATCCAAAATCAATGTAATTTCAGCATTGATCTCAACGATTTCATTGATAAACAGGGAAGATAAAACACTCAGGTCCTCATCCCGAATATAGCGGTCCATTGTATCTATATATGTGGAAAGTTCACATCCGAAAGCAGGAACAATTCCTCGTATGGCATGTACAATATAGGAAAGGAATGGAAGGATGTCATCATCCATCGGAGAGATCGAGTACCAACAGCCCGGAAGCTTCTCGTCCTTCATAAACAAAGCAAGCGCCGTACTCTTGCCAAAACCGGCTCCAGAGTGAATAATGGTCAAAGGATATTCAGGAATCATCTTCATTTTCCTCGTTAGCTTTGCCCTTCTGATAAAGTCATCCTTTACAGCTGGAATCCGCAGTTTGGTTTGAATAATGGGCAGCTTCAATTCATAATCCCTCTTCTCCATTTTCACAATATTTACACTATTTTACCATACCAAGAGCGGTCTGTGTACGAGTTAGGAGAAAACAAACATATACCTCATATTTATTGGCAATGACTTGTGGATAAATTTTCTTTGTTTAATAAACCATTAAGCAAGGAGGAGTTCGAGGTTTTTTTATTAAAAAAATAGGGCAGCCAAGGCTGCCCCGATTATTTCACATATTCCTCAAGTTCATTTACACAACTTCCTTGATCATCGATAGAAAGCCGTTTCACGGTCATTTCAGGAAATTCTTTTTCCAAGGCTTGCTTTAGCTTCTGCCCTTTTCCTTTTTCACTAAAACAAATTACAGTTGGTCCCGCTCCACTCAATGCCACTCCGAATGCCCCATTCATCTTAGCCAATTTTTCAATCTCCTCATAAGAATCGATAAGGGGTTTTCGATATGGCTGGTGAAAACTGTCCTGATCCATCATTTTTCCTGCCAGTGTCCAATTTTGACTTAAAAGTGCCGCAATCAGGAGATTAGCTGTTGATGAAGCCTGGGCGGCCTCTTGCCGAGAATAGGAAGTTGGTAAAACATCACGCGATTCCTTCGTCAATAAGATTTCTTTCGGGATCACAACAACCATTTCTAAAGGAAGATTTGTGAATGACAGCATATCCACCTCATGTTGATCGTAACACCCGACCACAAGACCCCCATAAAGGGAAGCACCAACATTATCTGGATGCCCTTCCCACTTTGTCGCGATCAAAAGCTTTTCCTCTTTTGTTAAGCGTAAGCCGCCAACAGCATCCGCAAGCTCAATCCCGGCAACAATTGCTGCCGCACTTGAGCCAAGCCCACGAGCCAATGGAATATCACTATCTATATTAATTTTACATGGAGGTAAATCAATTCCATAGTCTGCCGCGGTCTTAATGGCAACTTGACAAATAAAATGACTATCATCTGTTGGAAGATCCTTCAATTCCTCGCATAAAGAATAGCATTCCCACTGATCATTTTTCTCAATTTCTAATGTCAAATACAAATTTAGGGCAAGTCCAATTGAATCAAATCCTGGCCCAAGATTAGCTGTACTCGCTGGTACTTTAATCATAAAGCGGTCATTTAGAGTCATCCATGGACAACTCCCCGAATATGTTCCGTTACAGCGCGTTCATCATTTGGCAGTTGGACTGAATTTACTAAACTGCTTAGGATTGCTGTATCTGGATCCTTCAAGCCATTACCTGTCAGAATAGCCACAATTTTCGTTCCTTTTTTAATTTTTCCTTTTTGGATACTTTTAAAAACTCCAGCAAGCGATGCACAGGAAGCTGGCTCAGCGAATACCCCTTCAGCTGAGGCTAATTTTTTATAAGCCGCAACAATTTCTTCATCCATGACTTCATCGAACAACCCATTTGATTCCTGAACGGCTGAAACAGCTAGATCCCAGCTCGCCGGGTTTCCGATTCTAATCGCTGTTGCGATCGTTTCTGGATTTTCAAAGACCCGGTTATGGACAAGGGCAGCCGCACCTGCCGCCTCAAAGCCATACATCCGTGGCAAACTAGTACCCTTTTTATCGGCAAATTCCTTAAATCCTTTCCAATAAGCACTGATATTTCCGGCATTCCCAACCGGAATCGCTAAAATCTCGGGTGCATCTCCTAGCTGGTCACAAACCTCAAAGGCCGCGGTTTTTTGCCCCTCTAGGCGGAATGGATTGACAGAATTGACGAGTGTGATTGGCTCTTCTTCACTGATATGGCGAACCATCTGTAGTGCTTGGTCAAAATTCCCCTCAATCGAGATAATTTCTGCCCCGTACATCATCGCTTGCGCAAGTTTCCCCATGGCAATTTTTCCTTCCGGGATGACGATGATACATTTCAAGCCCGCCCGTGCTGCATAAGCTGCCGCTGCTGCGGAAGTATTCCCCGTTGAGGCGCAAATGACCGTTTTACTGCCTTCCTCCATCGCCTTGGCTACCGCCATGACCATCCCGCGATCCTTGAAAGACCCGGTTGGATTTGCTCCTTCCATTTTGACATAAAGCTCTACATCCCACTCTTTTGATAGCCGTTCGAGCTTTATTAACGGAGTATTCCCCTCATTTAATGTAAGTTTAGGTGTTCCTGGATTTATTGGTAAAAATTCTTTATATGCTTCTAATAATCCCGGCCATCTCATAACGATTTCCTCACCACTCTATATGCACTTTTAATTTCCTTTACTGCATTTAAATCATATAATTCTAGTAAAATTTTATCGTAATTGGTTAACGAAGCCTTGTGGGTTACTAAAACAATTTCCGATGTCTCATTTTTCTTGATAGGAAGTTGCAGTATTTTTTCAAAGCTTACCCCATATTTTGCAAAAATAGCGGTTATATCCGCGAAAACACCAACCTCATCCTGTACATGAATACGCAAGAAGTATTTTGAAAACTTTTCATCATTATCCTTTAGCAGCTTAGGATATTGCGGTGTGACAGCACTTCGGCCATTTACCCCAAGCCTTAAATTTTTTATAACACCCACTAGGTCTGAAACCACTGCTGTTGCTGTCGGCAGGCTTCCCGCACCAGGCCCATAAAACATTGTTTCTCCAACAGCCTCACCATAAACGTAAACTGCGTTATATTCATTTTGCACAGAGGCAAGCGGATGATTATTGGATAGGAAGGTAGGAGCGACACTTACCTCGACTTTTTCTCCTTCACGATGGGCATAGCCGATTAATTTCATCGTATAACCTAATTGTTTACCATAGCGTAAGTCTTCTTCGGTAATACTGGAAATACCACTTACTTTTACATCGTCCAAGTCAATATGCATCGAAAAGCCTAATGTAGCAAGAATCGTCATTTTTCTGGCTGCATCAAGTCCTTCAACATCAGCGGTTGGATCCGCTTCCGCAAAGCCAAGCTCCTGGGCTTCTTTGAGGACTTCTTCATATGAACGTCCTTCATCACTCATTTTTGTTAAAATATAATTGGTTGTGCCATTAACAATTCCCATCATTTGTGTAATCCGGTCTGACGCAAGTCCATCAACAAGACCTCTTAAAATAGGAATACCGCCAGCCACACTTGCTTCGTAAAAAAGGTCGCAGCCATGTTCTGAGGCAACCGTCAGTAGCTCTGAACCATGCAGGGCCATTAAATCCTTATTTGCGGTTACTACATGCTTTCCTTGGCGGAGGGCCGTAATCAAATAGTCCTTTGTATCATGTACCCCGCCCATTACCTCAATGACTACATCGATTTCATTGTCAAATAGGATGTCATCAGGGTTGGATGTTAAAGTCTTTGTGTCCACTTCAACCGGCCTGCACTTATGTAAGTCCTGGACAAGGATCTTTTTAACGACAACTGGACACCCTACTTGGTGGATTAATTTGTCTTGATGATTTTCAATAATTTTAACAACACCTGAACCAACAGTGCCTAAACCTAATAACCCAATCGAGATTGCTTTCATGAATTCCCCTCCTACAATTGTCCACCCAAGGCACACAATTGTTTTTCTGTTGTAGACATTATATGACTCTCTTAATTTTTTTACAATAGATTTGTTTTACTACTTTATGGTGAAACCGCTTACTATCGTATGATAATAGGATTTTAGTTTTTAGCTAAAATTTTTCTGAATAAAATGAAAAACTTTTTCCTCTTTATCCCTTTACAATCTTGAAGGAATGGTTGTAGAATAGTCCGTATATTCGGTTAGTTTTTGAAATTTCATTCAAATCAGATTTATTATACAAAAAAAAAGTGATGATGAAGACGGCATTAAGAAAAAGCCTCAGAGAGCCGGTGGGTGCTGCGAACCGGTGCAATTTCTTAAGAATAGATTCTGATTTCTATTTGCCCAGCCCTTCTGAACTGGCTGCTGAAACTTTTAGTAGGTATGCCCGGTGAAAACCGTTAAATTATGGAGGCTGCTTTTATTTTTCAGCAGCAAAAGAGGGTGGCACCACGTTCATACACGTCCCTCATAACAAGGCAGTACTGTCTGTTATGAGGGGCGTTTTCTATTTTTTGAAGAAAGGAGAAATTTTTCGAAACATGTACATTAGGTATTGCAGAAAGCAATGAAATTCAAGAAAGAAGAATTGTATGTATCGCTTTTAAAAAGAACTTAGGAGGTTAGATGGATCATGTATAAAGTACTTGTAACCGATGGAATTAGCAGCACAGGTTTAGTGAGTCTTATTGAGCATCCCCATTTTGTTGTTGAACGGCAGCCTACACTGCCTACTGTGGATTTAATAAAAATTATTGGTGATTACGATGCACTTATTGTAAGAAGTCAAACAAAGGTAACCGAAGAACTGCTTTTAGCTGCAGACCGACTTCGTGTCATTGCCCGGGCAGGTGTAGGAGTTGACAATATTGATGTCAATGCAGCAACTCGTAAAGGAATCATCGTAATTAACGCTCCGGGCGCTAATACGATTGCCGCTACAGAGCATACATTAGCGATGATGCTGTCATTAGCTAGAAAAATCCCACAGGCACATCAAAAAACTTCTGCTGGGGAATGGGACCGCAACTCCTTTAAAGGGGTGGAATTATACAAAAAAACGCTTGGTGTTATTGGTATGGGTAAGATTGGAACAGAAGTAGCTAAGCGGGCAAAAAGCTTTGGCATGAACATTTTAGGGTTTGATCCCTATCTGACAGAAGAGCGGGCAAAGAAACTTGGGATGACAAAGGCAAGCCTTGACTTGATTGCCCAGGAATCCGATTTTATTACGATTCATACTCCTCTGACAAATGATACACGTGGACTGATCAATGACGACTACTTAAGCAAAACAAAAAAAGGTGTCCGCTTTGTTAACTGCGCCCGCGGCGGGGTGATCGATGAGAAAGCTCTGGTTAGAGCAATTCATGCAGGGCATGTAGCGGGAGCTGCCCTTGATGTGTTTGAAAAAGAACCGGTTGCCGATATAGATTTGCTGCAGAATCCAAATATCATCGTAACACCGCATCTTGGAGCTTCTACTGTAGAAGCACAGGAAAAGGTAGCCCAAGAAGTGAGTGCGGAAATTATCGAGATTTTTGAGAAGCAGTCGATTCAGAATGCTGTTAATATGCCGCAAATGTCTGGGGAAACGCAGGCAAAGCTTCAGCCATATTTACTCCTTGGCGATCAAATGGGACAGCTTGTGATTCAATTATTAAACAAGCAGGCGCCTGCAAAAATCGAAATCAATTACTATGGCGACTTAATTGATGAAGATACCGAATTGCTGACTCGCACTCTCTTAAAAGGCATCCTATCCTATCATTTAAGTGATTCTGTCAATCTCATTAATGCGCTTCACCTTTTAAAGGAGCAGGGTGTTTCCTATAATGTGGTAAAAAACGCTTCAAATAAAGGCTTTGCGAATTATATGGAGCTGTGTGTATCCAATGGTCTTGAAACAGCACGGATTGGTGCAACAGTTTTAAACGGTTACGGTGCAAGGATTTTAAAAATCAACCAATACCGAATCGATGTGAAACCGGAAAAATACCTTTTATATATTAAACATCGAGACTTACCTGGTATGATTGGCAAGGTCGGCTCACTTTTAGGGAACTATGGGATCAATATTGGTACCATGCAGGTCGGTCGAACTGAGGTCGGCGGGGAAGCCATCATGGTGTTAACACTAGATAAAGCCTTGGGCACGGAGGTCATTCGTGAACTAACTTTAATTGATGGATTAGATGAAGCACAATTGCTAGAGTTAACGAATGTTGATTCGTTTGAACCGGGGCGTACGAAGCTGGAGAAGGCCGAAAGTATGTAACTTTACGTATAAAGCGGGATCGCTAGTTTTCTTGAGAGTCTGGTGATAATCAATTAAATGACAGTAGAAATGACGTGTGAATCGGCACACGTCATTTTCTGTTTTAAGAGGGTTTTTTTATTATTTTCGGATTTGACCGCTATTGGATACCTTTCCATTAATTTTCCCATCGGTTCGGGCGTAAATAACCGCTATACTATAAAATATTTTTAAGCTCTAAAACAGAATCCAGAATATAATCCGCCTTATGCTGTTCAAATTCACTTCGCGCATCTTTTCCGGAGAGACCTGTTAATACAGCGGCAAACTGACAGTCTATTTGTCTCGCAGCTAGAAGGTCTGCAAGTGAATCTCCGACAACAAGAACCTCTTCACCATTTTCAATCGGCAGCACCGTATCTAAACATTCCCGTACAGATGTCCCCTTACCTTTAAGACACATTACGTATGTATACGGATGGGGCTTTGATAAGGATTTCCATTCCGGAAGCTCCCCTTCTGCTGCTAACACTTCATCAGCCGTCACAATTCGCTTGTCATCAAAATTATTTAACCACCCTAAATGTTGAAAAGGCTGAATCGTTTCAAGTGCCGGCCTGCCTGTTCCAATTCCAATAGTGAATCCTGATCTGGTTAGAAATTGAAACAGGGCAGCAATTTCATCCCTAGGAGCTAATGTTGTTTCGTTAGTCAGGAATCCCTTTTTACCAGTTTGAACGGATGGTCTCCCGGTAGAAACAAGAACATGTTCATCGCCAACATACCATTCCTGTGAAACATGCTCACAGATGGACCAAAGCTCGCCTTTATTGAAAATGGTTGTTTCTATCCCAAGCTTATCCTTAGCAAGTTCATTCAAGTAACTAAGCAATTCCTGCTTTGTTGCCTCTGACCGGGCAAAATCCTCCAAAAACAAACTAAAATCCGTTTCTACATGATAATTACTCAACACCCTGCCAATCTCAAGCAATGTTTCGCGATTAATTGGTGCCTGACACCATTTGGTGATTTTTTCAATTTCAGTATCTTTGATTTGCGACAGCAGGTGGATTAGTTGGTGGCTGAATGATAGATAGATCATGTCCCAATTGGCGTTTAAGCCGCGTGATTTCATAAATTTGAGGACTTTATCGTTCTGAAAAACACGCTCTCTTATCTTCTTAATCTCCGTTTCATTATAATCCGTTTTAAATTTTTCAGGTGCCAGCGCTAAGTAGCTGCAGCTTATCAGCATCTCCCAAACCGTTAAGGCGGATGCATCAAAATAATGTTCTTCGCTTAAAAGCACTCCATCTACATCAAACAAAATTGTCTTAATCAACATTCTTCCCCTCTTTTCTAGTCTGCTTTTATACGTTATCGTAACACAGTAGGACTAATTATTTGAAGTGTATTTGAATAAAAAGACAGACCGTAATAAAAAAGGACAATTATATGAGCATTACGACAATATCCAGGATAATTACTGGAACAGATTTTAGTTGTAAAAAAACAAGCCGTACGCTGGGATGTCCAGCAACGGCTTGTTTTTTAGTGCTCGTAATTTATATATTGCCCATATAAATCCTTAACAGCGGCAATTAGGGCATTTACCGCTTTTCCGCGGTACCCTTCTCTTAAGGCGTCTAAAATATCGTCAATTCCGTCCTGTAGGCTGTGCCCTTTTAATATTTGCTGAACATATGCTTTTCCGTGATCCGTTGCCAGCGTACAGGATGATTCAATTATGACGCCGTATTTTTTATCCACCTCAACTGTAATCGTCAAAGAATCAAACACACTTTGGGCCGCCATCCCCTGCGGCAGTCGGGAATGACCTGCGAGAAAATAGGTTTTTAATCCTATCATGTAAAACTCTCCTAATTTAAAATTTGTACATATTCACTTTAAATTTGTTCATATTTTTATAAATTTGTTCATATCGCCCCATAATTTGTTTATATCAATCTAGAATTTGTTTATATATTTAAAAATTTGTTCATATCAATCTAGAATTTGTTTATATATTTAAAATTTGTTCATACCGCACAGATTTAGATGATATAATTACAATTTTTATTAGCATTTAACAGATATTTCTTCAAACGGCCAAGCTGGCAGCATTTTTCGCAATGGTTTGTCCTCACGATATCCAAGGGCATATTCCCCCTGCATAATCGTATGAATTTCTCTTGTGCCCTCATAAATGACAGGAGCCTTGGCATTACGTAAATAACGTTCAACCGGGAATTCATTCGAGAAGCCATAGGCACCGTGAATTTGGACGGCATCGTTGGCTGCCTCAAAAGCGGCATCACAGGAAATCCATTTTGCCAGGGACGTTTCCTGCGTGTTTCGTTTGCCGCTATTTTTTAACCAGCCCGCTTTAAAAACGAGCAAACGGGAAATCTCGAGGTTTGCCGACATTTTTGCGATCATTTGCTGCACGAGCTGGTGTCTGCCGATTTCTTTGCCAAATGTTTTTCGTTCCTCACAGTATTTGACACTTGCTTCAAGTGAGGCCATGATGGTACCGCAGGCGCCTGCTGCTACGGTAAAACGGCCATTGTCTAGTGCTGACATCGCAATTTTAAAGCCCTCTCCTTCGAACCCTAGTAAGTTCTCTGCAGGCACCCTGACATTGTCTAAAAATACTTCTCCTGTATTTCCAGCGCGGATGCCGAGCTTCCCTTTAATCGCCTTTGAGGAGAATCCTTCAAGTGTTCGTTCCACAATGAAACAGGAAATACCGTGGTGGCCTGCCTTCGAATCTGTTTTTGCAAAAATTAAAAAATGATCGGCCACATCGCATAGGGAAATCCAGGTTTTTGATCCATTTAAAATATAGTGATCCCCATCCTTTACAGCCGTTGTCTCCATGGCCGCCACATCCGAGCCGGCATTCGGTTCTGTGAGTCCAAAGGCGCCAACCTTTTCACCTTTTGCTTGTGGAGCAAGATACCTTTGTTTTTGCTCCTCTGTCCCCCACTGCAAGAGTGTCATACTGTTTAAACCGGTGTGAACTGAAACAGCTGTGCGGAAAGCGGTATCCCCACGTTCGAGCTCCTCACAGACAATCGCAAGTGTGTTGTAATCCATGCCTACGCCGCCATACTCCTCGGGGATGCATACCCCCATGAGCTGAAGGTCAGCTAAACGTTTCAGAATATTTATTTCAAAATGACCTTTCTCATCCCATTCCTTGATATAGGGAATGATTTCACGGTCGACGAACGCTCTAACTACCTTTCTCACGCTCTTTTGCTCTTCTGTTAATGAAAAATTCATATTTAATTCCTCCTCAAATAATTTTTTGTTGTTTCATTTGGGCAATTTCCTGCTTTGAATAACCCAGCTTCATCAGAACTTCCTCAGTGTGTTCCCCATGCATTGGCGGGTGCTTTTCAATTTTTACTGGTGAGTTTGAAAATTTTAATGGTGAACCGACTAGCTTTAAATCAGGAATGACGGGATGTTTTACATTTACAACCATTTCTCTCGCCCTGGCCTGTTCCGAGTCTAAAGCCTCTTTCACATTGTTAATAGGACCATTAGGAATCCCAGCTTCATCAAGTAAATGTTTCCACTCCGTCCTTGATTTTGTCTTTATTTTAGCTGCAATGATTTTTTCAAGTTCATCCTTATATTTCAGCCTATCAGAGTTTTTTTCATATTTTAAAAGTGATTGATCTTCAAGTAAAATTGCTAGTTTTCGATATTGCCGGTCATTTCCGACCGCGATGATAAAATCACCATCTTTAGCTGTAAAAACCCGGTAAGGTACAATATTTGGATGGGCATTACCGAGCCGTTCAGGAATCTTTCCAGAACATAGATAATTGCTGGCAACATTCACTAATGCAGCAAGCTGCGAATCAAATAAGGAGATATCCACTTCCTGCCCCACACCTGTCCTGTTGCGGTGCTGTATCGCCCCTAAAATGCCGATGCAAGTAAATAGTCCAGTGAGTACGTCCGTAATTGCGACACCGACCTTCGCAGGCTGTCCTTCTTTTTCACCGGTAATGCTCATTAAACCCGACATTGCTTGAATTATATAATCATAGCCTGGCAGATGGGAGTAGGGTCCCTCAGTAGAGCCGAAGCCGCTGATGGATGCTAAAATAATTCCTTCATTGACCTTTTTCATTTCCTGATAACCCAAACCCATCCTTTCTAGTGTGCCCGGCTTAAAATTTTGTACGACGACATCCGCATCAAATATAAGCTTCCGTAATATTTCCTTGCCATGTTGTGATTTCAAATTTAAGGTGATTCCCTGTTTATTTCGGTTCGCACATAAGTAATAGGCGCTTTCTCCTTCCACAAAGGGCGGCCCCCATCCTCGTGTTTCATCACCCGAATCGATACTTTCAATTTTAATCACCTCTGCCCCCATATCGCCTAAAATCATCGTGCAATAGGGACCTGCTAACACGCGGGATAAATCGATTACTTTTATTCCATGGAGCGGCCCTGTCATTCGGCTTCCTCCTTTCTTCCAAGTAATTTACTAGATTGATTCTATTAAAAAATGGTTAGAAGTAAGTTGAAAAAGCCAGCGAAAACAATCAATGACAAATAAAGGCACTGAGTGTTTCACTGGCTTTTATTCGTGATTTCTCCCCTGGATAGAGGATGAAACGAATTAGGCAGCTACTTTAAAAATATGCTTGATTTAGTTTCCTCATATTAATTTTTTCTCTGACAATTTATGTGAATCCGCAGTTATTCTCTGAATTTGGTTCAGGGACTTCGGAAGTGTTCACTTTCCAAATGGATTCCGCCAACTTACGCTGAATTCCGCTAGATTTCAAATCTTTTCCGCGGGTTTTCGAATTAATTCCGCCAACTTTAGGCTGGATTCCGCCAAGTTCACAATTAATTCCGCCAAATTCACATTTTGTTCGTTTCAAAGTCATTCCGTCAGGAACTATTTTTCAAAAAAATTAAATTAAATTAAATCTAACCCGATGGATATATACTTCACTTCTAAAAACTCTTCAATCCCGTAATGTCCGCCTTCACGGCCAAGACCGCTCTCTTTATAGCCGCCAAAAGGAACTTGAACAGCTGAAGGCAGGGCATCATTCAGGCCAACGATTCCATATTCAAGCTGCTCCGTGATTCTAAAGGAGCGGCTTAAATTTTCTGTGTAAACATAAGCAGCTAAGCCGTAGCAGGAATTGTTTGCCCGTTCAATGACTTCCTCTTCCGTTTTGAAGGTTGAGATGGGCGCTAGCGGTCCAAAGATCTCATCCTTCATACATTCCATATCGTCGTGAATATCGGTCAAAATCGTCGGGGCATAAAAATAGCCGTTTTCTTCAGCAGGTTTAAGTCCGCTGTATGTGACCTTTCCACCCTTTTTAACCGCATCATGAACTAATCCTTCCACCTTCTTATAGGCAGCTTTATCGATTAATGGTCCGATATCCGTTCCTTCTTCAAGCCCGTTTCCAACCTTAAGCTTTTCTAATTCTGCTTGAAAAAGCTTTATGAATTCCTCAGCAACACTTTCTTGCACATAAACACGATTTGTGCAAATACAGGTTTGACCGGCATTGCGGAACTTCGATTGGACAAGTCCAACAGCAGCTTTCGCTAAGTTTGCATCATCCATTACAATGAACGGAGCATTGCCGCCAAGTTCAAGCGATACCTTCTTTACATTTTCGGCTGCACCGCGCATCAACGTTTTTCCGACCTCTGTTGAACCTGTAAAGGTAATTTTCGTCACGCGTGGGTCCTTAAGCCAAGCCTCGCCAATTTCGGACGATCTTCCAGTGATTACGTTTAATACACCTGCGGGAATTCCTGCTTCATGGGCAAGCTCAGCCATTTTTAAAGCTGTCAGCGGAGTTTGGTTCGCCGGTTTTACCACCGCCGTACATCCGGCTGCAAGTGCTGGTGCTACTTTCCTCGTAATCATTGCTGCCGGAAAATTCCATGGAGTAATCGCTGCAATCACACCAACTGGCTCTTTCCTAACTAGGATCCTTTTATTGGGATGGGAGGCCGGAATCGTTTCACCGTACACCCGTTTACCCTCTTCAGCATACCAAGAGATAAACCCATTCGCGTACTGCACCTCTCCTAGAGCCTCTTTTAATGGCTTTCCTTGCTCAATCGTCATAATTCGTGCAATTTCATGCTTGTTTTCTTCTATTAAAAAGAACCATTTCATTAGGAGTTGATAGCGTTCTTCCGCTGTTTTTTTCGACCAAATTTTAAAGGCTTTATGGGCGGCATCGACTGCCTGCTCTGCTTCATAGGCACCACCCGTTGGGATCGCGCCAATCAATTCCTTTGTCGCTGGATTAATAATCTCGGTAAAAACCTCGTAATCATTGCCTACCCATTCCCCATTTAAATACATGGGATATATTTGATAATTTTGCTTGATGACATCCATTCCTATTCCCCCCCAACCGATAATGCAGGATTATTTAGATAAACTGCTTCCATCGCTTCCTCAAGTATTTGTAATCCCTCTTCAAGCTGGTCATCTGTGATTGTTAATGGCATGAGGAGGCGTATAACGTTGCTATACAGCCCGGCACTAAGCAACATGAGACCGCGCTCACCTGCTGCCTTTACAATTTTTCCAACAGCTTCCTTATCAGGAGTCTTCGATTGTCGATCTGTAACGATTTCCATCGCGCACATCGCACCAAGACCACGGACATCGCCAATTCCATCGAAACGTTCTGCTAAAAGCTGCATTTTTCCGAGCACTTTATCGCCTATCATTTCGGCCCGGTTATTAAGGTTTTCGCTTTCTATGATATCTAAAACCGTTAGGGTTGCACGGCAGCCAAGCGGGCTTCCGGAATAGGTTCCGCCGATTTCACCTATCTCAGCAGCATTCATAATTTCTGCCCTTCCAATCACGCCACTGATAGGAACTCCAGCCCCCATCGATTTTGAAATCGTTATTAAATCAGGTATAACATCAAAGTGATCGATTGCAAAATACTTGCCTGTCCGGGCAAACCCAGTTTGAATTTCATCCGCAACGAATAATATTCCATATTGTGTGCAAATTTCTCTAACCCGTTTAACAAAGGCGGTATCAGGCACGATAAATCCACCTTCCCCTTGAACAGGCTCCATCACGACTGCAGCGATGGTTTCAGGAGCGACTTCTGCGAGGAGGAATTGCTCGAATTGCTCGATAATCATTTTGCTATATTGCTGCTCACTCATTCCATCCGGGCGGCGGTATACATATGGATATGGCGCCTTGTAAACCTCAGGAGCAAATGGGCCAAAGCCATATTTATACGGCTTCACCTTACTTGTCATCGTCATCGTCATTAACGTTCTGCCATGAAATCCCCGTGTAAAAGAGATAATTCCTTGGCGTTTCGTATATTTTCTGGCAATCTTTACGGCGTTTTCAACTGCTTCCGCACCGCTGTTAAAAAAAGCAGCCTGTTTGTCAAAGTTACCGGGGGCAAGCTCACAAAGCCGCTCGGCCAATGAAATATATGATTCATACATCATTACATTAAAGCCTGTGTGGATAAATTGGCTTGCTTGTTCCTGGAGAGCCCTGACCACTCTTGGGTGGGAATGGCCAACGTTTAACGTTCCAATGGCACCAGCAAAATCAAGATATTGATTACCGTCCACATCTTCGACCAATGCTCCTTGTGCTTTTTTTACAAAGGAATGACAATTATTGCTTATTCCTTTTGGGACATATTTATTTCTTCGCTCCAATATTTCTCTCGATTTTGGTCCAGGTATCTCAGTTTGGAGCTTAACATATTTCTTTTCCAATTCCCTAATCCCCCCTTAATTAAAATAACTCTGTTAATTTTTTCTATAGTAATACTAATATAGATTATAGATCTTTATAAGTGGGCTGGTTTTCTGTTTTTTGCTTTTCGGTCGCTAATAAGCCTTATTAGCGACCGGTCCTTGATTTTTCTGGACTCTTCACAGTGA
>NZ_JBALPG010000052.1:0-34032 GCF_036965245.1 Neobacillus drentensis | reverse complement strand
CACAGTGACCGAACGAGGCCCCATTTGACCTTAACGAGCACTTAGAACGCCTTTTGCTATCCAGCACTCAGAGTCATAAAATAAATCATGCTTTAACTTGCTCTAATACTTCTCTAAAGGTACTGACCACTTGATCGACCTCTTCGTAACGAATCGTCAGTGCCGGCTCGATTCGAATTGTTTTCGAATTAATCAATGTCCCTGCGACAAGAACACCACGATCAAACATTCCCTTTGACACTTCATAGCCGATTTCATCTTGGTGGAATTCGATCCCAATCATTAAGCCTTGGCCACGTATTTCCTGTACCTTATCTTCATGTCCTCTAGCTGCCTTTTTCAACTCTTCAAGGAAGTACTCTCCTACTTCCCCAGCTCTTTCAGGTAATTTCTCATCAATCAAAACACCAATCGTAGCAATCGCAGCCGCACATGCTAATGGATTCCCTCCAAAAGTGGTTGTGTGCATAAATGGATTCGGGAACCAGCTCTTGAATACATCTTCTCTGGCGACAATTGCCCCAGCAGGCATCACGCCACCGCCAAACGCCTTTGCAAGACAGATAATATCCGGAACCACGTCGTACAATTCGGCCGCGAACATTTTTCCAGTCCGCCCCATTCCTGTCTGAACCTCATCAAAAATCAACAAGGAGCCATATTGATCACAAAGCTCGCGGACTTGTTTTAAATAGTTTTCCGGTGGCAGGATGATACCGCCTTCACCTTGAATTGGTTCTAAAATAACGGCCGCCACATCTTCGCCAACGGAAGCACATACTTCAAACGTTTTTTTCATCATGTCGATATCACCAAAAGGCACATGACGGAAGCCTGGGATTAATGGCAGGAAGGGCTTACGGAACATTCCTTTTGCAGTACCTGATAATGAGCCAAGGCTTTTCCCGTGAAATGCACGCGTTGTGGAAATGAATGTTGTCCGCTCGCTGTACATTTTTGCTAGTTTAAGTGCTGCCTCAACACTTTCTGTCCCGCTATTTGTAAAAAAGGCATATTTCAAGTCACCCGGGGTAATATCAGCTAAAATTTTTGCCAGCATTGCCCGAAGCGGATCAAGAAGATCTTGACTGTGAAGGGCCTGACGCTTCAATTGATCGGTTACCGCTTTAACAACCTTCGGATTGCGGTGCCCAACATTATAGATGCCGAAGCCTCCAAGACAATCGATATACTCCTTGCCATTTACATCCTTAAAACAGGAACCATTATCCGACCATTCTACTGCCGCAAATTGTCCATCCTTTGTTACCGTTTTACGATAGGCGAGGAATCCTGGGTTTACGTGTTCACGGAAGCCATCGACCGTTTCCTTCGTAATCCAAGCTGCATCTGCTTCGTTAACTTCCTCTTTTTCTATTAGACTTAAAACCTTATTAATATATTCACTTACATCATGATTTTGCTTACTATTTAATTCTTGTTTTAAATCGATACTCATAATTTTGCTCCTCCTAGTCATGTATTAGTTCGAAAACCAGCCAATCGGTTCAACCTGTAAATTTATGTTAATCTGTTTAATTTCTTGGAATTCCTCAAGACCGAATGTTCCAAGGCTGCGGCCAATGCCGCTTTGTTTATAACCGCCCCACGGTGCTTCATTATAAGTAGGATGATAAGAATTCACCCAAGTAATCCCGGCGCGCAGCTTTTTAATGACCCGCAGTCCTTTCGCACCATCTTTCGTAAAAACGCCACCGGCTAATCCATAAACAGTACCGTTTGCAAGTTTTAATGCCTCTTCTTCATCTTTGAACTTTTGAATGACTACAACAGGACCGAAGATTTCTTCCTGCACGATTCTCATCTCTTGCTTCACATCAACAAAAACGGTTGGTTCGACAAAGTACCCCTTATCTAATCCATCACGAACGATTCGATTTCCACCGCAAGCAATCGTGGCACATTCCTGTTTTCCAAGTTCAATATAGTGAAG
The DNA here is from genome assembly GCF_036965245.1 of Neobacillus drentensis. Classification (GTDB taxonomy): domain Bacteria; phylum Bacillota; class Bacilli; order Bacillales; family Cytobacillaceae; genus Neobacillus; species Neobacillus drentensis_G. The sequence continues at coordinate 32,078 of NZ_JBALPG010000052.1, read as the reverse complement.
TACTTTTTCCAAATGCTGCTCACTCACAAGCGGACCCATTTCTGTAGAAGAATCATTACCAGGTCCTACTTGAATTTTCTTTGCCCTTTCAACAAAACGCTCGACAAATTTATCGTAAATACTTTCTTCGACAAGAATTCTTGACCCGGCTGAACATACTTGACCGGAACCGGCATAGATACCAAATAAGGCATAATCGACAGCAGTTTCAAAATCCGCATCAGCAAAAATGATATTCGGTGATTTGCCGCCCAATTCGAGCGATACCTTCTTCATCGTATCAGCAGCTGTTTTCATGATATGCTTCCCTGTCTTCGTTCCACCTGTAAATGAGACCATATCGACTTCAGGGTGGGAAGCGATTTCATTTCCAACCACCGGACCTGCTCCCATCACCATATTGGCGACTCCTTTTGGCAATCCTACTTCTTCGAATATTTCAAATAGCTTTTTCGGCGTTACCGGTGTTACCTCTGACGGTTTAAACACAATCGTATTTCCTGCAGCTAATGCAGGGGCTATTTTCCAAACACTCATTAAAAGTGGATAGTTCCAAGGGACAATCAAACCGCAAACCCCAACAGGCTCGCGAACCACCATGGCCTGCATTGGGTCGGCAACATGATAGGTCTGACCATCAGGCTTTGTGATCAGTCCTGCATAATAACGGAAGCATGCAGCTGCATCTGCGACATCAAATCCTGCTTCCCTAAAAGGCTTCCCGTTATCCATTGTTTCAAGCTCCGTTAACTCATCAGCGTATTCATCAATTTTGTCAGCAATTTTTAATAAATAGGAGGCTCTTTCCTGAGCAGAAATACCAGACCAAACACCTTCTTCAAATGCTCGGCGTGCCGCATAAATTGCCGCGCGGGCATCGGCAACGGTTCCTTCAGGGGCATATGAAATAACTTCTCCATTAGCAGGATTTATCACTGGGCGTGTTTCTTGATTTTCAGCATCTATCCACTCACCATCAACAAACATCTTAAGGTTTACAACACGGTTTTTGACTTCGACCATCTTCAATTCCTCCTTTTTTTACCCTCACTACTAATGATGCAAGAAGCGTGCCAACACATAAAACCTAGCAAAATAGCACCTTTTGAAAAAAATACGATTGAGGCTATTCAATTTTGCATAACTCTATTTCTTTTTGCATAAAGAAAACTCGCCGATTGGCAAGCCGTTAGGCGAAGACAGAGGCGTAGTTGCACTTATGCCTGATAGGAAAGTTATACTTTCCTATCGGCTAAAAAAACTGATTCAGATAAAGTAATCTGAATCAGCTTTCATTTGGGGCGTAAATAAGTTTTCATTTTTAATATTTTTCTCTGTTAATATTTTTTGATATTTCCTGCTCACCGAGGATTGGCTGATCCCCAGTGCTTTTGCCGCCTTAGTGGTTGTTTTGTACTGGTTCATCGCCATCACAATCAACTGTTCTTCCACATGATCGATGGCATCTTGCAAGGGAATCACTCGGGTAATCACAGGTTTCATTTTTTTATGTTCATAGCCTAATGATAAAAATTGACTGACGAACTCTGCGTCAATTGCCGGGTCATCAGCAGTCACTACCAATCTTTCAATGATGTTTTGCAGCTCCCTTACGTTACCCGGCCATGGATAAAATTCAAGCACATTTACGGCATCAGGTGTTAAATGATAGTTACGGTCGTATTTTTCATTAAGCTGCTGGAGGAAATGGAAGGCTAGCAAAGAAATGTCCTCCGTTCGCTCCCTTAGTGCCGGAATATGTATCGGAATGACATGTAAGCGATAGTATAAATCCTCTCGAAATCTACCTTCCTCCACCATTTTTGCTAAATTTTTATTCGTGGCAGCGATAATTTGCACATTCACCTGAGTCGGTGTTGTACTTCCAACAGGAATGACCTCCTGCTCCTGAAGGACTCGAAGCAGTTTTACCTGCAGATGGAGGGGCATCTCACCGATTTCATCGAGAAACAGAATTCCTCCGTCAGCCTGTTTGAAATAACCCTCTTTCCCATTTTTATCAGCACCTGTAAATGCGCCCTTCGCATAGCCGAACAGTTCACTTTCAAGTAGATTTTCCGGAATTGCGCCGCAGTTTAATTTAAAGAACGGCTTTTGAGAACGCTTTCCTAATTGGTGAATCGCTTGGGCAATCACTTCTTTTCCTACCCCAGATTCCCCATGGAGCAGGACAGTCGAGGAAAAGTCCGCAATTTTCTTTACTTGGTTCATAATTTTTTCCATTTTTGGACTGCAATAAATTAGTTTTTTCAAAAAGCGATCCTTGCTCTTAAAATCATCCAATTCTTTCTTATATTGTTCGGAAATTTTTCGCATTTCCTGTAGTTCGCTTTTCAGCCGCGTTGTCTCGGTAATATCTCGTGAGGCGATAATAATCCGATCCAGTTCATTTTTTTTATTGAAAACAGGATTTCCAACTGCCAGAATTTTTCTGCCATTATGTGTTTCTTGAACAACGGAAACCTTTTTCTTTTTTTTAATGACGAGCCTTGTGACAGACGGAGTAAATAAACCGCGGTCTTCAAGTTCAAGAATGTTTTTTCCAATTAGCTCATTTAAATCAACATTCCAAAAATCTTGAATGATATTTTCACTGAACCGGATCAATTCTCCTTTTGCATTCACCACAAGAATTTCATCATAAATACTTGAAAGAATCGCATTTAAATCCTTATTCAAATCTTTAATATATTCAATTTCCATCGCCATTTCCTCAACCATCGGCAAATCCTGAGCAACGATAATGATCCCATCCACTTCATTGTCGTAATTCAAAATGGGGCTATAATCAACGAGAACGCCCATTTCATTCGTTATTTCAAGGTGGTTGAGAAGCGTCTTTCCGGTTGAAAACACTTTGTTAATGTGAGAACGGCTAAAAATATTCTCAGCAGGAAAATTTAACACCTTTTCGGCTGTCGATTTAATCATTTTCAAACCGGCTTCATTACAATTAATAATTCGCTTTTCTTTATCCAATACAAAAATCCCCATGGGAATCGAGGTCAAGATTATTTTAAGTAAATCAACACCTTTATTTTCTTGTTTAAAAAGCTCTGCCAGGACATCTTCTCTACGAATATAACCCGATGGTTTTCCATCCTCACCCTTTATAATCGCAAACGGCTCACCAATAATTTGAAATAAAACAGGCAAGGAAATATGTTCGCTAAGATGACAGATACTTTCGAGTGGTTTGGCGTGTTCAAGCAGGAGTTCAACAGAAGATGCTTCTTTCTCTTGCTTCCCTATTACAACATAGGCAAATAATTGATTTTCCTTTTTGAAAAATAAAAAGGGTTCTTTAAGGTTATTTAAGGCCGAGCGAAAAATTTCTTCACTTTCATCCACTTCGACTGAAATAATCGGCTTCATTTTTTCTTTTGCCACGGAAAACATCGTTATATCCCCCTTACAACCTTGTCACTCTAATAGTACCACCTAATTCAGAATTTTTAAAATAGTATTCTAAAAAAAGAAGATGTGAGGGTCCTCGCATCTTCTTTTTCGAACAATTAGTCACTTCCGGTGACAAATAAATCTTCTTTTATATAGGCAAGGACCATTCCGGGAATAACTTCGTCGCCCTCTTGTACTTCCAGTGATTCTACTTCCCCGCTGACACTGGTTTGAATCATTTCCACATTACCAGCTTCTGTTTTTATCGCAAATAATGGTTCCCACTCATAAATTCTTGACTCATTTTTTATCGAAATCCTTTCTACTTTCCCGTAACACGGACTAAGCACCACTCCAAAATCCATAGAACATCACCCCTATAAAAATTTAGTATTGCTCCTGAAAGGGTCGTGTCTGCAAAACGAGACGAAAAAACTCCTGGAATTCCGGAATATCTTCTTTTTCGATTCCAAGTCGATCTGCCCAATGATCATCTGCATCGGTATCCTCTTGGCAAAGTAATACCATTTTTCCTGACTGTATCGATGTCACCATTGCTTTTCCATAAAAATGATTGGAATAGCCAATCGTCAAATCATAGCGATGGTTATTGGAAATAAGACAAAAATAATGCAATAGCTGATTTTCTTTTTCCTCAGACAAAATTTCAAGCTTCATACACAATTCCTCCTTTTTTTAGTACTTTAACCATCCTCTCAGCCTTGAAGCTTCGGCTAACTTTTGAATGCCCTCGATATAGGCGGCAATTTTCATATTGACGCCAAACTTTTTCGCTGTGTTATAGACATTTAAAAAGCTAGCAGTCATTTTTTCCTTTAGCCTTTCATCAACCAATTCCTCAGTCCAGTAATAGCCTTGATTGTTTTGGCACCATTCAAAATAAGAGACAATCACGCCGCCAGAGTTGGCAAGAATATCCGGGACAACAAGAATTTCACGTTCATCGAGTATAGTTAGAGCATCCTTTGTTGTTGGGCCATTGGCAGCTTCAATCACAATCTTGCAGTTAAGTCTGCTGGCATTCCGTTTATTGATGACGCCGGAAATGGCAGCAGGAATGAGGACATCGCATTCTTTTTCCAATAATTCCTGATTGGTGATCGAGCTTTTAAAACGGTTGGATACGATGCCAAAGGAGTCTCTGTTTTCCAGAAGGTACGGAATATCCAAGCCGTTTTCATCATATAAACCGCCAAGCACATCACTAATTCCAATGACTTTTGCACCTAAATCATACAAATACTTCGCCAAATAACTGCCGACATTGCCAAATCCTTGAACGATTATGCGTGTATCCTTTACCTGCATTTGCTTTAATTCACATACCATTTGCAGCGTATAGAGAACACCTTTAGAAGTGGCTGTTTCCCTTCCCTTCGATCCACCAAGTGCAACCGGCTTCCCTGTGATAAATCCTGGAGAATCAAATTCGCGGATATGGTCATATTCATCAAGCATCCAGGCCATAATTTGCGAGTTCGTATACATATCGGGGGCTGGGATATCCTTTGTCGGGCCGACAAGCTGGCTGACTGCTCGCACATAGCCCCTGCTTAATCGTTCTAATTCGTCTAGGCTCATCTTACGAGGGTCACAGACAATGCCGCCCTTTGCTCCGCCGTAAGGAAGATCGGTGATTCCGCACTTCAGACTCATCCAGCCCGCCAGCGCCTTTACTTCTTCCGCTGTAACATCAGGGTGGAAGCGAATTCCCCCCTTTGTCGGGCCTGACGCATCATTATGCTGGGCACGGTAGCCTTGGAAAATCTCTGTTTTTCCGTTATCCATCCTTACTGGAATACTTACTTCTAAAAATCTCATAGGCTTTTTCAAAAATTCATAAACCTGTGGGGGATAGTTTAGAATGTTAACAGCTTCCTTAAGCGTTTCCTGAAACTCAACCAGTGAATTATCCTTCTCCATACCTGCCTCATTCTTTTTCACATTTAAAGATTCAATTGCCACCCTTAACACCTCATTTTTTATTGTTACTAAAGGTAATAGCAATTTCCGTGCCAACTTAAGATCTTGGATTCTCAGCGGTCTCTCTTCATAAAGTGGCTGAACTTATGAAATAATGACTGTATTATTCAGTTATGCATAATTCGGAAGAGAAAAAACACATCCCGGATGGAATGCGTTTAACTGGATAAGTTACTTGTCCCTTATATTTCTAATTTTATCGATGGCGTTCTTTCAGCATCATCAATATTTAAATCAGCAATTTTGATTTTAAAGAATCTTGTTTGGAAAACCATATAGATTACGCCAATTACAATCCAAACAATCCCCCCGATGAGGGCATCGGCTTGAAGGTTATACCACAAAATTCCCGTTAATCCAGCACCAAGAATCGGCATAATGAGGTATGAGAATATATCCTTCACCGTTTTGTATTTTTTTAAGCGGAAGATGAAATGGGCAATGACGGATAAATTAACAAATGTAAAAGCAATTAAGGCGCCAAAGTTAATAAAGGAAGAGATTAACTCAAGGCTCGGAGCGATAGCGAGCAGTGAAACAACTCCAACGAGGATTACATTAAAAATCGGTGTCCGGAATTTTGGATGGACATAACCGAAAGCCTTTTTTGGCAGGACCCCATTTCGTCCCATCACATACAATAGCCTTGATACACTTGCATGTGAAGCAAGTCCGGAAGCCACTGTTGCCGCAAACGCACCGGAAAGGAAAATCAGTTTAAAGAGTGTTCCACCGACAAATAAGCCAATTTCCGGTAACGTGTCATCAGTTACCTTGAAGCCTGAAACATCAGGAAATAAGGCTTGTGCGAAATAACTGCAAACGAAAAAGATTCCACCGCCGATAAAGACCGTTAACATAATCGCTCTCGGCATCGTTTTGTGATCAATAGCTTCCTCGGCGTACATGGTGACAGCATCAAATCCAATAAACGAGAAACAAACCACTGTTGCCCCTGTCAAAATGGCGCCGAGGTGGATATTGGAATGGAAAATCGGTGCCGTTGTGAAAATTGTTCCTTGTCCCATTCCTTTGGAAAGCTGAACAAAGGCCAGCACAATAAAAGCTACAATTAAGACAATTTCAAAAATTACTAGGAGCGAATTTAAACTGGATGTTTTCCCCATACTCCAAGCATTAATAGCCGTAACGGCGGCGACATAACCGACAACCCAAATCCATGCTGGGACATCTGGAAATACAGATACCATATAAATACGGATGATTAATGCATTTACCATCGGCAGTAAGATATAATCAAGCAGCGCTGCCCATCCGACGATAAATCCAAGGTGTGGGCTCATCGTCTCCCTTGTATAAGTATAAGCTGATCCTGCACTCGGAAATACCTGTACCATTTTTCCGTAACTAATTGCTGTAAACAACATCACAACCAATGCTGCGATATATGCTAGCGGTACTACACCATTTGTTTCTTCAGACACAATCCCAAATGTATCAAATACAATAGTTGGTGTCATATAACCTAAACCAAGCATAACAATTGCCCAGAGTCCAAGTGAACGCTTAAGCGTAGTATTCTCCAATATTATCAACTCTCCTTTTTGTCCGTTTTCTCTCCCGTTGAAAACCCTTACATATCATTTCATTATTAAGACACCATAGATTTTTTAAAAGCCATCCTATTCAACCGTTCATTCAATTCTCCTTTCATCCTAATTAATAAATTGACTATTTTAAATAGTTGCAATTTTCATGCCAATATGAATCAATAAACCATTTCTTTTAACTTCCTTTTTTATCTATATATAGTAATAGTAGACCTTTCCATTTTATGAAATTTTGCATAACCTACTCCTTTTTGCATAGGCTGTTGATTTCCGCTCTAGGCGCTCGCTTTCCGCGGGCGGTCTGGCAGCCCGTCTAGCTGCAGCGCCTGTGGGGTCTCCCTTGACCTGCTTTTCCCGCTGGACATTGAATAAACTTCCTTGAATAATCACCGCACGAAGGAAATGCGTTAGCATTTTCGAGGAGTCTCGCGCCTTCCGCTCCAATCAACAGAGTGGCAAAATCAACAATAAGCTTTAACATTGACTTTGCATAAAACAACCATGAGCATTTACTTCCATCCCATACAAGTATTGGTCAAAAGCAGCTAGAAAAGGAAAGAAAAAAGCACTCGTTGCTTGTACCGCATCGAATGCTTCGAATTATCTACTCCATGCTTATAACCAAGGAGACATTTTTGAAAATACAATTTAGTTAATATGACCAAAACCAAATAGATTTATTCAAAGTTTCCCTACAATAGGTAACCTCTGTTTTATTATTAGTTTTTTTGTGTTTAATCGATTTCCCTGACCTGATCTTTAGTAGACAAGTAATGGCAAGATTATTTATTTTCACAGAAAAACAGTGGACCCCTTTTTCGGAGCCCACTGCTTTATTTAATTGACAGTTGAATTAACTTATTTATTCTTTTTTCATTTGGGAGTCCAACTTGTTCATAAATCTTTTTTGCCTGTGATGCAAGAGGATTTCCTTCCATTGGATTAGCGAAATATATCTTGTTCATGTTCGCTAAATAAATTGCACTCAAACACATGGGGCATGGTTCACCACTGGCATACAATTCACAATCTGACAAATCATCTGTTTCTAAAAGACGTGTTGCTCTACTTATTGCTTGTAACTCTGCGTGTGTTGTTGGATCATGGGTAGCAAGGACATCATTAACCCCTTCAGAAATAATCTTTCCTTCTTTAACGATGACTGCTCCAAACGGTTTTCCACCTTTTTCTGTTACGTTCTTCTTAGCAAGTTCAACTGCATATTTCATCCATTTTTGATCGCTCAATATAGTCACTCCTTCTTCATTATTAGTTACCATTTTTCTATTAATCCTCACTGAAATTACGCGTTTTTTGTAACAAGTGAATATCCGATACCTGGATAGGTGCTAATAATATTTGCGATATCCTTACATCCGGCATCCTTGAGTTTTTTTCGAATTCGGGCAATGGCAACACGTAGGTACTCGACTTCATTTCTGTATTCTGCTCCCCAAACCGACACAAGAATCTGTTCGTGGCTAACCACTTTATCTGCATAAATTGCAAGCTGTTCTAAAATCAAATATTCGGTGTTTGTAAAGTGCATTTCTTTTTCATCCACGAATACTCGTTTTTGCGCAAGATTAATGTCAATATTTCCAATGGTAACTTTCTTATTTTCAAATATAGTCTGATCTAAATGTGCCGTTCGACGTAAAACTGCTTTTACTCTGGCAAATAATTCTTCAAGGGAAAATGGTTTTGTTAAATAATCATCCGCTCCAAGCTCAAAGCCCTCGATCAAATCATTCGAATTGCTCCGGGCAGTAAGAATAATCACTGGTACATTCGAAAATTTCCTCAATCTCTCTAAAACAGTAAATCCATCCATATTCGGCATCATAATATCTAACAGCACTAAATCAAGCTCATGCATATCAAAGTTATTTAGAAATTGTTCACCATCCGAGAAAGTTACCACTTTATATCCTAAAGAGAGTAAATTCGCTTTTATAAACCTTACAATTTTTGGCTCATCATCTAAGATTGCAATACTATGACTCATATTGATCACCTTCCCCTTTCGAAATAATTGGAAGCTTCATCGTAAAAATGCTTCCCTCTCCAGGTTTACTTTCAACTAATATGTCACCTTCATGCTCTCTCATTAAACCAATGCAAATGGATAGTCCAAGACCTGTACCACCTGTTTTCCGTTGTGGAGTATTGTCGACTCTAAAAAAACGGTCAAATATTTTTTTTCGATGTTTCTCTGATATACCTATTCCATTATCTTTAACATGAATATATACAAATTGTTGATCAGAACTAATTGTGATCAACACCATTTTTTCAGGTGAATCATTGTGAACAATTCCATTCATAATTAAATTGAGTAATACCTGTTGAAGCCGTTTTTTATCGCCATAAAGGATAGATGGTATGGACTCACCATGGTTTTCTATATATTGGATTTTATTGCTTTCAAGAATTCCTAGTGGAATTTGGTCCAGCGTATGGGAAATAAGGTGATGAACTGGAAAGTATCCTTTATTTAAAGACATTGTTCCCGTTTCAATTTTCTTAATATCAAACCAGACGGATAGTAAATCCTGCAGATGCAAAATATCTTCATGAATTCCCTTTAATAGCTCCTGTTTAAAGTCCTCATCCCAATTTGTATCCTGCCTCATTAAGGTTTCAACACTACCGCGAATGCTCGTAATAGGGGTCTTAAATTCATGGCTTGCAATTGTAATCAAATTAGTCTTTAGCTGGTCAATTTCTTCTTCCTTCGTAATATCACGAAGTAGATATCCATTACCAATAAACTCAGTCTCGGTACGAACACTGAACTTATTCATCCTAAAATATTTCAATCTGTTACCACGCTTAATATTGAATTTAAAATGCATCTCTTCGGAATTAAACAACTCATCTAAATTTTCTATCGTGGTTTCACTCACCTGAAGTATGAAGGAAATTAAGTCTTCTTCAGTTTTCAAGGTGACTTTTCCATTTTCATTAAAGAGGCGATTATTAAAAAATTCATTTTGATAGACAATTTGCTTATTTTTATCCACCAAGATAATGCCCTCCGACATGCTCTTTAACACAGCATTAAGCTGGGCATGTTGGTTTTTATATTTCTCATAATAAATTTTATCTTTAAGATTATTATCGACACCTGAGTTTTCCATATAGCTTACTCTTCCTCTCATTTTAAAATTGGAAGTCTATAGAGAATCGTTAAGATTCTTAAATGCTATATTAACATTTTTACAATAAACAAGATATAAACAAAGCCCCTATATGCTTACTACATATAGGGGTAGGATTTAAGGGTATTGGGAAGGATTGTAGTACAGAGATTTCACGAGTTATTACAATTGTATTATCATGGTTACCTGTTGATCTTAACTGTTTTTGTTGTTTCTACTGTTACTTTTCCACTTTTAATCACAAATAATCTTGTTGGGAGATCAATAACAGCATTTGTTACAGATTCTGTATCAAGTAATACCAAATTAGCTTTTTTGCCCACTTCAATTCCATAATCATCTAAACCAAGAGCTTTTGCCGGATTCGTTGTAATCATTGGCAATACAGTTGGTAGATCAGCGGCACCGCCAAGATGTGCTGTTGGAATAGCAAGCATCGCTGTTTGAATAACGTCACCTGTTCCATATGGAGTGAACGGGTTGCGAATATTATTCGTACCAATACACATATTCACTCCGCCATCACGCAAAGCACGAACAGGAGTTAAAGTACGGCGAACATTGTATTCATCATGTCTTCCGCCTAAATGAAGATCAGTTGCCGGCAAGCTCATCACACTAATTTGCGCTTCGGCCATCTTTTTAATAATTGGTTCTAAGCGTTCCTTTGGCAGCGCACCAAGGGCAGTTAAATGGCCGACTGATACTCGTCCAACATATCCTTCTGCAATCGTTTTGTCGCAAACATATTCAATTGTAATTCCATCTGCATCATCTTTAAAGTCTTGATGAAAATCGATTGGCTTATTGTATTTTTTCGCAATTTCAAATACAAGATCGATATGCTTATCCCAAGGAGTATCATTATAAGGGATTCCACCAACGACATCAGCACCCATCTCCATTGCTTGGTACATCATTTCTTCAGTACCAGGCGCTTTTAGAATTCCTTCTTGCGGGAATGCTACGACTTGCATGTCAACAAGATCTTTGTATTTCTCTTTAAGACCCATAACCACTTCAAATCCAGTCATACCTTGTGAAGGGTCAAATTCCGAATGAGTACGGATGTTTGTTGTACCATTCATTATTAGCATTTCTAATGTACGTTCAGCACGGTCAATAATATCCTCTTTTGTAAAAGTTGGTTTTAATTGAGCAGTTACTGATAGTGCTTCTTGTAATGTCCCTGATTTGTTTGGAAGTCTGTCAGCTATAAGCGCTTTATCTAAATGAATGTGACTTTCAACAAGACCAGGAATTAGAACCTTTCCGTTTGCCTCGATGACACGAGCTGCATCAGCATCAATATGATTTTCAATCGCAACGATTTTACCATCTTTAATTGCGATATCCTTCAATTCTTGTCCTTCTTGAAGCTTCGCTTTTTTGATCAAAATATCCATTAGTAAAACCTCCAATAACATTTTTTAAAGTGAACTTGCAGCTGACATGCCATAGGGCCATGCCAGTTGCAAGCTTTCACTTTGCCATTAAATTTATGCTTTAAATACTGTTTATCCAAATATGAAGGAGATCACTAGGAGAATAACCATTGCTCCCCCAACCCATTTTGCATTTCCTTTAACAACCTCAATAATTGGAATTTGGAATCCCGCAGATAATGCTTGCATCGTAATGTTTACAAAGCTTAGTTGGCTTCCTAAACCAACTCCCATCGCAACAAATCCAAATGCAACTGGTGAAAATCCTAGTGAAACAGCCACTGGTAATACTAGACTAAGAATCGATCCAACATAAGCTCCCGCTGGAATCCCAACAAGAATCCCTGCTAATACAGCTGCTGGAACAACGATAGAAGAAGGTGCGCTTTGTGCGATTCCTGCAATTACTTTAAATGCACCAGTGTCGCCAATAATATTGATAAATGATAGGAAAATACCTACTGCAAATAAACTTTTTAAAATATAAGTAGAGCCGTCCACCATTGCCTCAACGGATTGATTCACATTAAATTTCGTGCAAACAAAGATTAAAATTAGCGTAATCACTGTATACACTAAAGGTGTAATAAGAGGCGTTCCGATTGCTTTATTAATAAAAGGACCGACGATAACAGCTGATAGAAGGAAAATAACTGGAATGGTAACTTTAAAAATTTGAGCGTTTGTCATGCCAGCGAATTCTGCGCTTTCTTCACCCTTAAAGATAATCTTACGTTTCTTCGCACCATAAAAACCGATGGCAATCGCAAGAAGAACAAAGCCAATCCAGAATAATCTCATTTCCGAAACATACTGATCAACCGGAATTCCGGAAAGTTTCGACACAATTCCCGATTCAAGTGACGCAGGAGATGTTGTAAAAGAAACTGCTGCGGCAATGGACATGGCAGCAATTAATTCAGGAATCGCACCCACTGCTGCGAAAGCTAGTGGTGCAATAACCATGGCGCTGCCTCCGCCAATACCGGACATATAAGTTGCTGCAGCTTGCAAAATGACAATAAAGACAGCAAAATATTCAACCTTGCCCTTAATTGCCCGACGAACTAATGTCAGTGCCGCCGTGTACCCACCGGATTTAAAAACGGCCATCGCAATAGCAGAGTTAATAATTGGTACAGTTATAGAAAGCATAGTTGGAATTGTTTTAAGGAATTGCTCATTAGCTTGTGCTAGTCCGATTCCACCAATGATCATAGCCAATGCTCCACCAACAAACCCTGCTGCTACCATGTCCACCTTCATAAATAACAGCGCAAGAATGACAATTAATGGAATGATAACTACAAAAGCGTAGAATCCATGAGGTGTTTTCACTTCTGCAACTTTGTCTGCTGCAAATACTTGAGCACCGGATATAAGCATGAATAGTAAGGAAGCTATCATTGCAAATATATTTCTCTTTTTCATGTTGTGTCTCCTTTGAATAATGGCGTAATGTTTTTTTATAGAATTACACGCGTTCCTGTTTTACCTTGAAGTGCATCTTGAAGTTTATCAATCGATGTAATAATGACATTTTTTCCGCCTTTGTTCAGAAACATAATCGCTGCTTCAATCTTTGGACCCATGCTGCCTTTAGGAAAATGTCCTTCTTCCATATACCGCAGTGCTTCATCAACAGTCATCTCAAACAGATTTTGTTGATTTGGAGTTCCGAAATGAATAGCAACTTGTTCAACACCGGTTAGGATAAATAGATAATCAGCATTAATTTCAGCTGCTAATAGCGCACTTGCAAAGTCTTTATCAATTACTGCTGCTACTCCCTCAAGCTTACCGTTTTCCTCAACCACTGGAATACCGCCGCCGCCTGCTGTAATTACGGTAATGTCTTTATCAAGTAAAGCTGCAATGGCTTCTTTTTCGACAATTTTAACTGGTTTTGGCGAAGGTACCACTTGTCTGTAGCCTCTACCGCTGTCTTCAATAAAGGTAAGATTCTCTTGCTTAACTATTTCTTCCATTTCTTCTTTAGAATAAAATGGACCAATTGGCTTGGTAGGGTTTCCAAAAGCAGGATCGTCTTTTGAAACTATTGCCTGTGTAACGACAGTAGCAACTGTTTTATTAATTTTCCGCTCAACCATTTTATTGTTAAATGCTTGTTGAATTAAATATCCCAAGTTTCCTTGAGTCTCTGCATCACAAACATCTAGAGGATATGCTGGAACCACCGATTCCGCCATTTTGGATTTAATTAATGTATTCCCCACTTGCGGGCCATTGCCATGAGTGATGACAACCGTGTTGCCTTCTTCGATTAATCCAAGAACAGGTTCACAGCTTTCATAAATATTTTGTTGCTGCTCCTCAATAGTACCCTTTTGTCCCTCTTTGATGATTGCATTTCCTCCAATTGCAAGGACAATTTTACTCACACTAACACCTCTTTGTAGTAAATTTAATTAGATAGCCTATCTACTTATAGTTTAGGATAGAAAACCTTATTATCAAATTAACANNGGATTATATTGGAATATCCTATAAACCTTATTTTGTCGCGATTTCTATGAATCACGTAACAATAAAAGCATTAATAAAAAAATGTCAAAAAAATTTCATTTATTTCTTCGCATACCGAAATATCCAGTGTAAAATGGATTTTTTTAGAAGTGATCAGTAAATTTATGAAAAGCCAGCATTCCAACAAGAATGCCAAACATTGTATCTAATCCTGAACTATGCCCCACCTCTAGGAGCCGTTTATATGCACCATCAGATAACCAAGGTTTATTTGACCCGATTAAATTTATTAAGTCTGTAACTGTCGAACTAAACTCTTGTTTTAATGCATAACGCAAATATTCTTTACTCACATCAGTTGTAATTGATTCCTTTTCAACCAAATCCGATAATTTCTTAAAGAATTTATCTGGTAGAAAATGAGTTATGGAGTCAAATGCCAGTATTCCAACCATTATGTCATCACCAGATGGGGTTAGGCCTTTCCCCCTCCCTAGAATAAAGCGAAGGGTCTTCTCTAGTAGAGATGGATCATTCGTTAAAATAGCATCAATCAGCCAAAGAATAAATTGCTCCTCTTTCGACCAATTAAATTCAGAAATGTCTGCACATTTATTTAGAAACCTACCAATATTAATATCAAGTCCAGTCGATTGATCATGAGAACTTAGCAATATTTTAAGATTTGCAAATTGATCCTTATATAGATTGTTTTTATTAACGGGACATAGTTCGTTTTTAAAAATGGTGCCATTTTTCAAGCTTATCGACATTTCTTTGAATTCTAATGTTAAGATATCTTCATTCCAGAAAACGTTTTTATTGATAGTAAGGTGTGAAATAGCTCTTGATGTATCTTCAGGAGTGAGATGGATTCCAAATGGAAGCAAGCCATTCTTTTTCGTACCAATAAAAATTAGCGAGTCCCCCATTTTAATATTAAATCCATTGGCAAAAATACTATGAACTTGTCCAATTTTTTTTTCACAAAGAAGAAGGGGAATAAGATGACTATATTCCCCTCCAAAAAATGTATTTTTATACATTTATTCTGCCTCGATTAAACCAAGCTTTACTGCATACGCTTCAATTGCTTTTTCAAAGCATGCTAAAGGAGCACGGACTGTCCCAGCACCGATTTGCCCTACACCTGCTTCTTTATGAGCAATACCCGTATTAATAACTGGCTCGATTCCTGTTTCAACTACTTTTCTTGCATCAATACCAAGACATGCACCTTGGAAATCCCAAGTTGGAATTGTAAAGTTAGGGTTTTGGTCGATACAAATTTCCATCATATCATTGCTAGTTCTTAACGCATCGTCAAATCCGCCTGCACCAACGAAACGTGTTACGCCTGGGGCAGCAACCATGGCAAATCCGCCGACACCGAATGTTTCCGTAATGGCACTGTCTCCCATGTCAGGACTAGCCATTTCTTGAGTGTAGCCAGTGAAGAATAAGCCTTGCGGTGTATTTACTGGTGCTGTAAACCATTGGTCACCCATACCACTAATCCGGATTCCAAATTCATATCCGTTCCGGCACATAGCTGTTACAACTGTACCCTGTTGGATTGTTCTAGCTGCGTCCATAACAGCTTTTCCTGTAGCCATCGCTATATTTAAGAAAAATTGATCAGTGTCTGCAAGGAATTTAATGACATCTTGCTTATCCTTTTCATTTACATCCGTTTGCAAAATAAATGGAGCAATTTCTTTTAGGAAAATCAACGAAGCTGCAATATTACGTTGGTGGAATTCATCACCCATTGTAATTGCTTTGGCAATCATAACGTTGATGTTTAGTCCATCACCTTTTACTTTTAGTGCTTTAGAAATCGTAGTTGCAAGGACATCTCTCATCCATGCCAAGCGATTTGTCACCTCTTCAGAATAAGCACCAAAACGCAGCACCTTACCAATGCCTTCATTCATTGTACAGTAAGCAGTATTTCCCTCTTCACGGTTTTCAACTACAAGAACGGGCATACTACCTGAAGTGATACCGCCCATTGGCCCGACTGCATTTACATGGTGACATGGAATAAATTCCACCTCGCCATTTTTAAACATTGCAACTGCCTCTTCAGCGTTCCCCGCCCATCCTTCAAAAAGAGCAGCACCAATACATGACCCCTGCATTGGGCTTGGCATGTTATCCCACTTAATTGGCGGACCTGCATGGAGCAGGACTTTCCCATTCAATTCCTCAATAACTGATTTGGCCGGAACAACATCTACTAAAAAAGGAGCACCGGCAACAATTTTATCGATAACCGCTCTATTTGCTTCATCAATTGTTTTATAAGATCCGTACATTTTGCTTTCCTCCAGATAATAGTTTCATTATTTACATCGCCAGCTTGAAAAACTTTTCACAAAGATTAACGAAGCACAGCTAAGATTTTGCGCATTCTTTCATTTCCGCCTGCTACTGGACGCCAGTCGAACTGAACAACCGTACCGCCATTTTCAGTAATGGCATTCGTAAATTTCTTCAAGCCAACGTTGATAACACTTGGCTTTTCGTTTAATAATTTTTCGATTGCAGGAGAAACAGTTAAATCTTGTTTTTCAAATACTTTGCTAGCAGGATTCATTTCCTTATCCGCTTCTTTTAAATCAATACCGAGCATTGCAAGTGCTGTACGCACTGCTTGGTTGTTGCTATCTCGTAAAATGACGCCAGCATTTGTAAGCTTATTTTTTTGATCCTGGTAGCCTTGTGGATCTTGCTCTGTTCCACAAACCGTTCCAACAAAATAAATATTTTTTCCGTTTTTCTTTGATTCGTTTTGGATCTCTTCAATAGCTGGGATTAATTCACTAGCCATATCATCATGAGATCCATAACCAAGAACAACATCAAATAGGATAATAGCTGTCTTCTCATCCTGCGCAGCTTTTTTAAAATATTGAACTCTTGTTTCAGGGTCAATCATTGGATGTGGTTTTCCTTGTGTATAAATATCATCACCAAGGTCAGCCACTTCAAAGCCGTTAACTTTTAGCAAGTAGCCCTCTTCTGCATGTTCGGACTTTCCTAACCCGAAAGCTCTGCTGATCAGATTAGCTGCTTCATACCCAAGTGTACCGCCTGAATATAGTCCTTTGATCGTTGATTGTTCTGGTCTTAAGTCTGCAGCTGGCACTTCAGAAGTAAGCACATTATAGTTTGCTTTAACAGGATTGCCCTTAGCAAGATCAACAGCAATCAATGCAGTTTCTTCCAGCGTATGTGCATAGTGGACATTTCCTTCATGTGAATGTGGAGCTTCTCCTAAGAAAATAGCAACCACTGGTTTTGATAAGCCTTGAAGTAAGTTCACAACTTGGTCACGCACTTCTTTTGCTGGCGGCTTAGAAATGACAGCAATAACTTCTGTTTGTTTGTGTGCTTCTAATCCTTTAATAGCGTCCATCATGGTAATCGCACCCACGGTTTCAGATAGGTCACGTCCACCAGTTCCGATTGCATGGCTTACGCCGCCGCCAATGCGATCAATAATTGTAGACACTTCTTGAATACCTGTACCAGATGCTCCGACAATCCCAATATTTCCTTGTTTCACAATATTTGCAAATGCCATTGGTACCCCAGTTTGGATCCCTGTACCACAGTCAGGGCCCATTACAAGCAGACCTTTTTCGTGGGCTTTTTGTTTGATACGAAGTTCATCTTCGATTTTTACGTTATCACTGAAAATAAAAGCATGTAATCCATTATCAAGCGCTTTTTCAGCTTCTTCTGCAGCATATTGTCCTGGAACTGAAATGATCGCCATATTTACAGTAGGTAGTGCTTTAAGCGCTTTATCCCAAGTACGTACTGATTCAAATTCCTGCTTTGTGTTGCTGATTGCTTGATTTTTTAAGTAATTATCAACTTCTTCAAGCACTTCTGGAATTTTGTCTTCCGAGTCAGTATCAACAACAATACACATATCATTGGCTGCCGCTTTTTTTAATTCTTCTGTATGAAGACCGGCAGTTCTAAATATATCCTTATTGGCCGGGGTTCCCATCATAATTTGAACCTTATTAACACCTTCCATTGTCGATACCTTATTTGTGAGAAGCATTAGGTTAACGGAATCCTGGTAGGAGTTTTCTTTAATAATGGTATAAAGCATTACTAGATGCACCTCTTTTATTAGTAATAGTGTTTCCGTTTTTTGGGAACGGACTCACTCAGTTCTTTACTACCCAATGGTAATCGTTTTCCCCTTGCAATGTAATAAAAAATACAGGTGAGGCATTAAAAATTCGTTAAATTTTTCGAATTTAGTTATTTCCCTTTACTTCGCTATGATACATTTATTCATAGTGTCTGTTTCTAATGTTTACACAGCCTAAGTCAGTTTTCTTAGCTGCAAATTATCTATCTTATTGTCTAGGTAACTAAAAGAATATTTTAATCGTTATTGTTCACATTAATTAAGAAGTAAGATTTTTGCGTGACGATTATTTTAGGAAGAAGTGTGTAAAACCGAAAGATGAAAACAACAATTGTATACAAAAGCACAGATAGTTTTGAGATTATGGCTGATTTTTATCCTGTTTCCTTAAAAAATAGCCCAGTTGTCCTCTATATTCACGGCGGCGGTTTGTTTTGGGGCTCGCGGGAGGATATGAAGAAAGAGCAGATTGAATTTTATCTTTCTGCAGGGTTGAATGTATTTTCAATTGATTACCGATTAGCACCCGAAACGAAACTGTCTGAAATTATTGCAGATATCGCTGACGCGCTAAAATGGCTCGAAAACACAGGACATCATGAATTTAGCTACGATCCAAGAAAAATAGCAGTGATTGGAAGTTCAGCAGGTGCCTATCTGGCCCTTATGACAGGAACGTTTAAAAACAGACCAAAAGCAATTGTCTCGTTCTACGGTTATGGTGATATTACTGGAGACTGGGCAACAAAACCGAGTCCTCACTATCAAAGAATGACAGCCGTACCGAAAGAGCTGGCAAAAATGCTCATCTCAAATAAGGTTATTACAGTCGGGCCGATTGAGAAACGATATGCTATTTACATGTATGCTAGACAGCAAGGAGTTTGGATTGAGGAAGTAAGCGGTATAAATCCATTAATAAAGAAGGATGAACTGGTAAAGTATTGCCCACTTCAATCTATCAATCGTGAATATCCACCAACCTTGCTTTTACATGGAACTATGGATGAGGATGTTCCGTATGAGCAATCCGTTCTTATGTCCGAAGCGCTGCAAACAGCTGGAGTGGAAAATAAGTTAATTACAATTCCTAATGGCAAGCATGTATTTGACGAGGAATGGCAAAACCCGGTAGTCAAAGAAGCCTTTGCTGAAGTCATTCAATTCTTAAGGAAACATCTTGGTTAAGCAATGGCTAACTTCAGCCCTTGTTTTTCCTTATTGACAGCATGATTATTTCTTGTAAAAAGAAAATGGATATAAAAAAACAGTGGACCCCATTTTTTGGAATCCACTGTTTTTTAGTTTAAAATACTTTTTATTAGATAAACTATACATTATATAGGAATTTATTTTGCAAAACGGTGGTTACCAATCGTTACCGTTACTTCACGTGATAAAATCCAATTACTTGAAGATGTTTTTGGATTGTAGAAAAATAATGACCCTTTCCCTTGTCCTCTGAATGCTAAAGCTTCATTCACAGCCTGTTTTGAAGCTGCATCTGCTGGTTGATTGATCTGACCATTTTGAACAGGAGTAAATGCATAGTGTCCATTAGATATTTGATAAATTACTTCCCTAACCGAATTCGGAAAATCGGGACTTGCAACTCTGTTCAAGATTACTGTAGCAACAGCTACTTTCCCAGCATAAGGTTCTCCAACTGCCTCTGCATGAACTAGACGTGCCATTAAATCTTTTTCTGCTTCAGTAATAGTAGAATTAGGGATTACTAGATTTTGACCAACATTTAGAGCACTACTAGTTGCATTGTTTGCTTTCATTAAATTAGTAACTGGAACTCCGAACTTAGTAGCAATTTTCCAATACGTTTCACCAGATTGCACTTTATGTGTCGTCGTTGCTGCTTCAGTTGTACCATTTAACGTAAACGCTGACATTGATAAAATTAATCCAGATGCAATTACTAGCTTTTTAAGTTTATTCATTTTATTACCTCCCATTGGTGTGTCCGTCTCTCTACTACTAAGGCTATCAGTTGTAACATTCTTATTCATCGACCAATAATTGGTAATACATTTCCAACTAAAAGGAGACCTGCCATAACCGCTTTTCTCTATCAATTGGAATAATCATCCATTTGATGTTTTCCTCCTAATTTTCCCTCGCGTGGATAGTTAAGGCTCCATTATTACACTGTGTTGCATGCTTGTAATAAAACAAGGGCCCCTATTACCACGAAACTTCACTAAATTGACAACAAATTCCTCAAATTAATACAGGATTCCATATAAAACTTTGGTAATAATATAAAGGAAGGCAATCTAAAGGAGGTTTTTTTAGTGGAAAATCATTTAGTGAGTGTATTAAACAAGCAAATTGCGAATTGGTCAGTCATGTATATCAAGCTACATAACTACCACTGGTATGTAAAGGGAGGACAATTTTTCACCCTGCACACAAAATTCGAAGAATTTTACAATGAAGCAGGACTTCATGTCGATGAATTAGCAGAACGTCTGCTGGCAATTGGCGGAAAACCTGTAGCTACCATGAAGGAATGCCTTGAAATTTCATCGATCCAAGAAGCAGCCGGTAATGAAACCGCTGATGAAATGGTTCAGTCTATCATTAATGACTTCTCGGTAATCATTGGTGAATTAAAGGAAGGCATGAGTTTTGCAGGGGAATTAGATGATGAAACAACGGGAGATATGCTGCTTGCAATTCATTCGGGTCTAGAAAAACACGTTTGGATGTTAACAGCATTCCTTGGTAAATCACTATAAGTATTTAAAGTCCAACACTTCACATTGTTGGACTTTTCCACTTCATTTAAATTAGAATAATTATTAAAAAAGTTTGACTTTTATTTAGTAATTACATTATTATTAAAATAAGAAAAAATAATTTTGGAGGATTGATAAAGTGTCCAAGCATGAAGTAATCGTTTATAGCAGTACTGGATGCCCATATTGTGAAAAAGTAAAATCGTTCCTAAAGGATCATGGAGTTGAATTTGAAGAACGCAATGCTTCCATACATAAAGAATATTTTGATCAATTAAAAGAACGGAAAATATATGGAACGCCGGCTACCCTAATTAATGGGAAGCTAGTCTTAGGCTTCCAAGAGAAAAAATTAAACAAGCTTCTTGGACTTTCAGAAGAGGAAAACATTACATCTGCTGTAGTAACGGTGCCTGACACCAAAAACACTACAGACGCAGTAAATTTGGTACCTGACACCAAAGGAGAGATTACTGATACGATTTTCCAACCCATTAATGAAAAAGTCCTTTCCGATGTATATGATTTTGTTACAATTGGCGGCGGACCTGCAGGTGCCTCTGCTGCTGTTTATGCTGCTCGTGGGAAATTAAAAACACTCGTCATTGATAAAGCCCCAAAAGCAGGAACGCTGGCGATTACCCATAAGATTGCGAACTATCCGGGTGTTCGCGAGGAATTAACAGGCTTGGAGCTATTAACGAGAATGCAAGTACAAGCAAAAGACTTTGGAGCAGAATTTGTTCGCTCAACGGTTCTATCCGTTGATTTTTCAGATGAAATCAAGAAAATTAAGGTAGCTGAGGGAACCATTAAAGCGAAAAGCGTTTTTATTGGTGTTGGCGCCAAAGCCCCATCCAATAAAATTAAGGGTGAAGAGGACTTCACTGGCCGTGGCGTAAGCTACTGCTCAACCTGTGATGCAGCCTTTTATCAGGATCTGGTTGTTGCCGTTGTCGGTGATAATGATGAAGCTATTCATGAAGCAGAAACACTGGCTAAGTACTGCAAAACGGTTAAACTATTAATTCCATTTGAGCAATTAAAAGGGAATGCCGATCTTTCCTCACTAGAAAATAATCCGAAGGTAGAAATCTATCGCCGTCATCGAGTCCGAGAAATCGTTGGAACAGATAGCGTTGAGAAAATTGTGATTCTTAATGATAAAAAAGAGGAACAAGAATGGCATGTTGATGGGGTTTTCTTATACCTTGGTGGTATGAAACCTGGCACAGACTTCTTAAAAGACGCGGTAAAAAGGGATGAAGAAGGCTATGTAGTGGTAGATGATCACTTGCGCACGAATGTAGACGGTGTTTTTGCCGGCGGTGATGCCCGAAGAACACCAATAAAACAAGCTGTCATTTCTGCTGCCGATGGAGCAATTGCTGCCTTAAGTGCCGAGCAGCATGTCAATAAACGCTCAAAGCTACGCCCGCAATACAGTTAAAATAGTGAAAGGACATCTGCCCCACTCTAAATTAGGGCAGTTGTCCTTTTTTAATATTGTCAGATTCTGTCGTAAACTGTACAATTTTAACTAACATCCATCCTATCAAAAGGATTAACGGGGGGAATTGAAATGAAAAGAATCACACTACTTATCCTAACTGCACTTATCCTTTCGGCATGTACTCCAAAAGCCTATACTGAAAGTTTCACTGCTGGAAAAACTGCACTGCAAAAAGGAGAGTATGATCAAGCGATCAATAAATTTGAAAATGCTTTAGAAGAGAAAGAAACGGCTGAAGCAAAAAATTATCTTCATTTTGCTCAAACCTTACTGGAAAGCCGTAAACTATACCACGGCGGGGACTTTGATGCTGCCATCAATTCGATTAATAAGCTGTTAAAAGAGAATTCTTCTGAAAAACTAGATGGGAAAGTCAAGAAACAAGCTAATGCACTCTTAAAAGAAATTTTACAGGCAAAAACGGTTTCGGAAACAATGAAAGAAAAAATGACAAAAGGAAAAACACTTTTAGAGGACAATCAGTTTGACCAAGCAGCTGCGGTTTTTAAAGAAGTTGCTGAAACAACTAATTTACCTGACGTTACAGAAATTGAAACAATGGCAAAAGATGCTGTTGCGTTACTTACCGAAACTACGAAAAAGAAGAATGCCGCTGAGCAGGAAAAACAACAGAAAGATGAGACAGTGAAAAAGAAAGAAGAAGAAAAGCAGAAGCAAGAAGAAGGAAACAAGACACTCACACATGAACAAGCGGTGGATTTAGTAAAGAAGCATCTTAATATAACATCTGAACAAAATGTAAAAGTTGTTTATGATCATGATGCTGATAATGGAGACTACGTAATCCATGTATATGAATTTGTTGTTGATAATCCAAGTACTGGCGAAGGTCACACTACAACCTGGGGCTGGTACGGTGTAAACAAACAAACGAAGGCTGTTTATGATACGATGCAATAATATAACAGACTATACCTCTGCGCAGGTAAAGAGTTCAATTAAAAGGTCTAAACGAACAATGGAATGAGAAATGACGTGTGAATAGGTACACGTCATTTTCTTTTTTTACAAAGTCATTTTTAACGACTTTCGAGGACATCCTTTGGCTTCAGATCCCGACGTTCCCCCTCAATTTATCTTTTCCTTTACTTCCTTTTTTTTCTATACTATGCACTTGTCCATTTCAATTCTTTTGATACATGCATACATTATAATTATTTGACGGAGGAGGTGATTAATATGTCTGGACACATTTCCAGCAGCTTTGCGTTAATTGTTGTTTTGTTTATCCTATTGATCATTGTTGGAGTATCTTTTATTGGCGGCATGTACTAATCATTAAACCATCTCTCCAAGAAGTAAAAAAAGAGCGGAAACCCATTGGTTTCTCCGCTCTTTTTTATGCTTCAATATTAGATTGAAAAATCGGATCCTTTAGCTGCTGTAAAATAGACCCTCAAAATTTGAAATTCCATTCTTCCTGTGTATTTAGATGTTTGTTACCTTCCAAATGACCCCGATCTTCGGAATATAGCCTTCCCCGCTGCCAGGTGGTTTTCGATAGCCAAAATCGACGATGTACATCACATAAAAATATTAGGGGGGCTTGGTCATCATTCCTTAACTTTTCAATTAAGCTCTTTGTACAATGGTATCAATCAGCACAATTTCACCTTGACAATTTATTGCTTCTGTTAACATTGCTTCAAATTCTTCCACGTTAGTTGCTTTCATTCCTCTTGCTCCATAGCTTTCTGCTAACTGAACAAAATCCGGGTTAGTAAAAGTAGCCCCGAAACTTTCACCAAACTCTTTCTTCATCGTATCGACTTCAAGCTTCAGCATCGAATCATTTAATAAGATGATGACAAAAGATAAACCAAGCCTTTTGGCGGTTTCTAGTTCAGAAAAATTCATTAATGCCCCGCCATCCCCGGTAACACAAATGACTGTTTTTTCAGGGGCAGCTAATTTTGCCCCGATGGCACCCGGAATGGAAATGCCCATGGAGGCAAAACCATTTGAAATAATCAGTTGTTTCGCATGCTTCGGTTGATAGGTTCTTGCAATCGTAACTTTATGTGAACCTACATCTGAAATAACGATTGTTTGCTTAGTCTGAACTCTTTCAAGTACATGTAAGAGTGTTTCAATCGTTAAGGTAGAATCTGTATTTGCTTTTTCAACAATTGAATAGGACTCTTCAATACGACTCTTTAATCCTCCCGAGGGCTGCCAAGATTTTGCTTTTAGACTATTGGCTAGAAAAAGGGGCAGTGTTTCTTTAAGGTTGCCTACTAACTCAGCATGAACGGGATAATATCCATCTACATCAGCTGCTGTTGCAGCAATATGGATGACCGGCACTTTTTTCTTATTCCATTCCGATGGAAGCTTTTCGACAATATCGAAACCAATCACAATGAGTAAATCTGCTTCCTCAAATCCCCGAAGGACATAGTCTTTTTCCATAAACCCAAATGTGTAAAAATTTTGCGGGTGATCTTTAGGTAAAATACCTTTGGCCATAAAGCTTGTTGCAATCGGCGATCCTAGCTGCTCAATGAATGACTGAACTTCCAAGACAGCATCTTGGCGAATTACCCCATTTCCAACAATAATAAAGGGACGGGCGCTTTGGTTAAGCACCTGAGCGGTCAGCTTAAATGCTTCAAAAGCTGGCACACTTTTTGGCAGTCTTGTAACGGCTAAAGGATTTGTAATCACATTTTCGGCAGCGATATTTTCAGGGAATTCAATTACCACAGCTCCTGGTTTTTCTTCAATTGCCATTCGAAAGGATTTTCTGATGATTTCAGGAATCGTGTTCTTTGCTTTTATTTGTATAGACCATTTCGTTACAGGTTCGAATACCTTTTGGATATCAATATACTGATGAGCATTTTTGTGCTGTTGATCCAACCCTTTTTGACCGGTCAAAGCGATGACTGGTGAATGATCTAAATTTGCACTCACTATTCCTGTTAATAGATTTGCTGCCCCAGGTCCAAGCGTTGCCAGACAAACTCCTGGTTTTCCTGAGATACGGCCATAAACATCAGACATGAATGCCGCCCCTTGCTCATGGCGTACAGGTATATAAGTAATTTTTTCTGAAGCGGACAACGAATCGCCTAAATCAATCACTTCTTTCCCAATTATCCCAAAAACATATTCCACCCCTTCATTTTCTAAACAACTCACAACTAAATCTGATGCTCTCATTTCTGCCTCCATATTAATAGGTTTTATTACACCTATTCTTTGCCAAATTTTCATAATCATGAAAGGCAGCCCGTAACATAAACAAAAATATCTCAAATATAATAAAATATGCGGTTTAAAGGAGGGCGACCTAATGGTACAACAGCAAGGCCTTAACGGAATGGATAATCAAATGTTAATTGCCCCTGAAACGTTTGCAGCACCTCCCGAATCATTAACAGAGCAAATGTTTATTGAACGTTCGTTAACAGAGAATAAATTTTGGCTGAGGATTATGAAAGAGCATTCCTATTTTTTAGGTGAAGGCTTTAATCGGAAGGACAAACATCTTATTCAACAAACCGATCGTTTTTATCATTATTTTGAGGAGCAGGAAAAAAGAGCATACCAAACCCCTAATAATGTAACGGCTGTCCGTAAATTAAATGAAGATTCAATTCAGCTCGTGCTTGGTTTACGGAATTTCAAACGTAATCTGCTCATCCTGATTGTCAATTGTAAGGTCATGGGCTTTAACTTCCCACTTCTTGTCGACCATATTGCCCGTGAAGCCGAATACTTTATGAGAACGTTGAAAAAATTTAATGAGGGAATTTTGGATCCGATTCAAGATGCAATTATCAAGGAAAATGTCTTTTGGCTGAGGATTATGATGGAGCATTCGCGTTTCATCGCCTCCCTGCTTGACCAATCGGAACGAAATTTAGTTAGAGCAGCACTGAAATTTGGTGACGATTTCGAAATCCTTCTTAATCAGGCAAGAGACGTAGAATCGATGTTATATAAGAAAAGCCCGACGTATCCAATCATTGGCAAGCTTAATAAAGACAGTGAAAATGCCGCACAAGAAATACGTGCCTTTAAGCAGGCAGGGTTAGATTTCATCAAAAATTGCCAAATCAAAAATGTTATTGACCCATTGTTAGCCGACCATGTCGTGAGGGAAGCAGATCATTTCCTGCAAATGGTTCGTATATTGGAGGAAAGGTTAAAAGTGAAGCAGCATGAACAACAAAGGCTATAATAGATGAAAAAAGAGACTATCCACGGACAGTCTCTTTTTTTTGGCTGCGAGCTAAAACTATCATGCTTATCGTAATAATAATAAATGCAATCAATGCAAGCAAGGGAATCGTAATAAATCCAAGCCAATTAATGTAATCCTTCGAACACGGCACTCCAGATGTACACATTTCAAATTGCTGAAGGTAGGGAATTTTTTGTAACAATGTATGATACCCAGATATTAACACCCCAATGATTGACACCGGGAGCACATATTGGTAGATTCTTTTATCATTCCGATAAACCGCAATCCCTAAAATAATCGCTAATGGATACATAAAAATCCGCTGATACCAGCAAAGAGTACAGGGAATAAAGTGCATCACTTCACTAAAATACAAGCTGCCAAGTGTGGCAATAATGGCAGCTATCCAGGCAAGAATCAGAGATTTACTCATTACTATTTCTTCTCCTTAGAAGCTTCTTCTACCATAGAGATTAAATCATCCATATTCTGTCCTTCGAACTTCTTCCCGTTCACGAAAATGGTAGGCGTTCCAGTAACTCCTAGCTTTTCAACGTAATTCATATCTTTATCCAATGCCTCTTTAGATTTCTCGCTTTGGAAATGTTTTACAACCTTTTCTACCTCTTGATCATTGGCCATTTCCTTTAAAGTGTCAATTAAGAACTTTTCAGTAAACACATCGATTTTTTCATATTGAGGATCTTCAGGCTGCTTTGCAAATAGAAGGTCATGAAATTTCCAAAATGCGTCATTTCCTAGCTCATGAAAAACCGATTCAGCAAATTTAGCAGAGCGTGTTGAATCCACATTGATAAAAGAATCGTTCATAAAATAAAACTTGGCCTTCCCAGTATCAACAAGCTCTTTTTGAATAGTCGGAACGACGCCTTGTGCAAATTCTTTACAATTCGGGCATTTATAATCACCAAACTCAATTATCGAGACTGGAGCAGACTCCTCACCTAAGAAAGGTTGATTACTATAATCGATTTTAATTCCTTTTGATTCCTCTTGGTCCTTTGAATGATTACCAAAGACAATCATCGCTAAAATGCCAACAGCAATCAAACCAATAATCCAGAAAATGAACTTGGATGATGATTTCGATTCAGTTTTCTTGTTCTTTTTGTTATTTGCCATGATCAGACTCCTTTTAATGACGTATATGAAAAAAAGGACGACAGTTTTGTCCAGATAATTTAAATATTACCTATCCCAATCAATAATGCAAATAAAAGACCTCTATCACATAGCAAAAAATCCAAATGAGTAGCTTTTAATTGATAGTAGGATATTATTAGTATAGTTACTAATTTTATCAGTTCAAGGAGTTTAGAAAATGACAAACACGAGTAATAAGTACATTGGTTATATTGGAACTTATACAAAAGGGGAAAGTAAAGGGATTTACTCTTTTACCTTTGACCCTCATATGGCCAAGATAGAAAATATTAAGGTCGCGGCACAGTTAGAAAATCCTACATATATAGCTATCAGTAAGGACAAACGCTACCTTTATTCTGTCATAAAAAAGGGCGAAGATGGTGGTGTGGCTGCTTTTTCCATCAGTGAAGACGGCACTCTTACAGACATTAACAGTGACGTGCTTGCCGGATCACCGCCTTGTTATGTAAGTGTTGACAGCCAAAATCGCTATGTGTTCAGTGCAAACTACCATAAAGGATTAGTCGATTCCCGTCTCATTAATCAGGAGGATGGTTCTATCCAGCCCGTGGCGTCTGTGATCAAGCATGAAGGATCTGGACCAGACCCTCGCCAGGAAAAACCTCATTCCCATTATGCAGGGCTTACGCCTGATGAAAAATATCTAGCGGTGGTTGAATTAGGCATTGATGCCCTAATTACATATTCCGTGGAGGATGACGGTACACTTACAAAAGCAAACCTCTTGCCATTAAAAGCTGGCAGTGGCCCAAGGCATTTGGTTTTTCACCCCAATGGTAAGTTTGCTTATATCATGACCGAATTCAGCTCTGAAGTCATCGTTTTAACCTACTACGATAAGGATGGCCATTTTACTGAAAAACAATATATCTCCACATTGCCTGCTGGTTTCACGGAAAATAATCAAGGCAGTGCAATTCATATTTCTTCTGATGGACGCTTTATTTATGCGGGCAATCGCGGACATAATAGCATCGCTGTATTTAGTGTAAACCAGGAATCAGGAGAGCTTAGCTTTGTGGAATATGTTTCCACTGAAGGGGATTGGCCAAGGGATTTTGAATTAGACCCGTCCGAAAAATTCATTGTAGCTTCGAATCAGGAATCGGGTAATCTTGTGTTATTTTCACGGGATGAAAATTCCGGCCGGTTGACCTTAATCCAGTCGGATATAGCTGTTCCATATCCAGTTTGTGTAAAATTTTTACATGAATAGGGACCTTACTGGATAAGCAAAATGTCTAGCCTGGTTTCAAAAAACCTTTCAGCCATAAGGTGTAAAAAGATAGAATCCGTGACAATCTATAGAGGACGTATTTCGTAAAGGATGTGTCCTTATTGCATTTTTTCCATGGCCAGGAATCTTTAACGATAGTAGAGTGGATATTAAGAGCAGTAGTCTCTTTTTTATTTGTAATCCTAACTGTGAAAATAATGGGTACTCGTGCCATTTCACAGTTAAGATTACTTGATTTTGTTATCGCGTTAATCCTGGGAAACATCATTGCCCATCCCTTATCGGACCAAAGAATTGGATTAAAGGGCTCAGTGGTCACAACAATTGTCATCGTTATGCTTTATTTGCTAGGCATTTTTTTGAGCTTAAAATGGCCAGGGCTACGAAAAGCCATTAATTCTGCCCCTTTCCCACTTATTAAAGAAGGAGAAATCCTATATAAAGGTTTAAAGCGGGCCAGAATATCAATCGATGATTTATTGGCAGAATTGAGGAAAGAAAAAATTGAGGACGTTAAAAAAGTAGCGTTAGCCTTATGGGAATCTGATGGAGAGATCTCCTTTTTCTTGGACCCGCAATTTGAAGCTATTACACCGTCATTCTATCAACTTCAAACAGAACCATTTGATCTCCCGCAGACGATAATAAGAGAAGGAAGGATTGACTTTACTGTTTTGCAACACATAAATAAAGAAGAAGACTGGCTTTTGAACACTTTAAAGTCCCAACATCAAACAGATGTTCATGATGTTTTACTAGCGACTATTGACCGCAAAGCCAGCTTGAACGTATTTTTATATAGATAATTTTATAATACCTATTGGACTCACGTATTATAAAATTCATTCTTTTTCGTGGGTGGTAATTCTGGTACTACTGTATCATGCTTAAACAGTAGAGCTTATTTTTCTCAAAAATACTCCAAATTGTGAATTCTTATTTATAAAATAACTTTTATGGATAATCCACCACATCACAGTAATTCCAATTATATCCTTAATAAGGTCGCCCATTGAAAAGCTTCTGAATGGAACAAAAATTTGATGTATTTCATCAATCAGACTATAGGAGACGGAGAGAGTAATCGAGATTAACTCCTTACCTTTTCCAATTTCTCCAAAACTAAGAAAGGCCAAAATAAAAAATAAATAAAGTAAACCGAATTCAAAAAGATGTGCTAGTTCGAAACCAATTCCGACCATGATCAATATAGGCAAACTTATATGGAAAGGAAGATTACCGACTGATTCTGGATTAAAGAAACTGGACTGGAGCCAAATAAATAACATGTAGCAAATAGGAAAAATCCTTAAAAAAAGTCGATTTCTCAAAAAATCTAACATAGTATCGTCCTTTGTTTTTATTTATTGTGAAATAAAGCTATTTCAATTTAATCCATCATTTTTCTTTTTTATTAATTTAGATAAATTAAAATGACACTCCAAGAAAGTGAGTGTCATCTTGATAGTTTTCTATTTATTCCTTAATTTCTTTACTATTTCGAATAGATAATATTAGCTTTATTCCCACTAAGATAATTAGACTTGTTTAGCTGGTACGCCAAAGACCGTGGTATCCGCTCTTACCTGCTTAATGACAACACTACCTGCCCCAATCTTAGCAAAACCCTTTACTTTTATGTTAGGTGTAATAACTGCATGACTACCCAAAAATACCCCTGTACCAAGCTTAGCGCATCCAGTCACATCAGAATGAGAATTAATCGTGCAACCGTTACCGATATTTACATCATGCCCTATCGTTGCACATAGGTTAATCATGACAAATGAACCCATTTGAATATCACACGTTAAGATGGCACGGGGACAAATCACACTTCCTTTACCAATTTCAACATTTTTTCCAATTATTGCAGTTGAATGAATTAAGGTAATAAATTTTGCACCGCGTTTCTCAAGCTTTTCAGCTATTGCTAGCTTTGACTTTGGGTCCGCAATTGCCATCACTAAAACATGGTCCACTTCAGGATAATAATCCTGAATGCTGCTTATTATAGGAAGATCATAATTATAACCATCAAGAATGTTTAAACTATCACTAATAAAACCAATTGGCTCCCAACTACAATCTGTAAAACCAGTGAGCCAGCTATATATCATCCTTGCTAGTCCTCCAGCACCAACAATAATCAACTTTTCCATCTTCCAATCTTCCTTTTCTATTCAAATGGGCTGCATGTTAAATTAACTGCCAATTAACTGTTGTTTGTCAATTATTAGTTTTAACAAATCACCAACAACAGAACACTTCCTGAGTGCATCATTTGAAATGGTTAGTTGAAAGTGTTCATCAATCATCACAAGGACAGAAATAAATGCTAAGGAATCCCAATTCTCATTTTCTTCTAATGGATATCCACTAGTTAATTCTGACTTTTCAACTTCCAATAAATCAGCCAATTCAACTAAAAACTCATCCATTTATTATCCTCCCCTATTTTTTTATATCAGAATCCACCTGCAGCAGAATGGCACAAAATATGTTCTTTAAAAAGAACAAAACAACAAAAAATTTTTTGATAATCTTAGATACAATTAAGATACACTGCGAACAAATCCCTAAAATTTCATTTTCCTTCTTTTTCCTGTGAAATATATTCTAAGTTTAGTTCCTTATAAAGAACTAGTCATTACATTTTTTAGCTGACATCTTCTGCTTTCTCAACTCATCCTTTATTAAAGAATCATAAAATGATCATATTTTACCATCATTGTTCCTTCTGAATAATCATTTTCATTATTCACATTAGGCTTTCCGTTTAAATTATTTATAATATTTTTGATAAAACCTTGCCCGGATTCATGTGCATGCAGATACCCTCCGCCAAATCTTGGGTTAATTTCGGAAATTACATAACCATTGATTGTTTTAAAACAATC
>NZ_JBALPG010000051.1:109800-109991 GCF_036965245.1 Neobacillus drentensis | reverse complement strand
CCATCTTCTTCGTTTAATTTATAAATATATTGATTCGGAACATTTTTGGCGTCATCGCCCATAGAAGATATCATCCTACTACTGGCTTATTTCCTAAATGGAAATTTACATACGATATAGGACGTGACCTATACATTTGTCCCAATAACCAAGAATTAACATACAAGAATGTAAGTGAACAGGCTCTTCTT
>NZ_JBALPG010000051.1:99368-109608 GCF_036965245.1 Neobacillus drentensis | reverse complement strand
CACTGGAGACCCCGCAGGCGCATTCATCGCCGAGGAGGCTCCAGGACCTCCCCGCGGAAAGCGAGTGCCCGGAGCGGAAATCAACCGGCCCATTCGCAGGGACAATCAATAAATTTGGTATTTAGATTTTGACAGAATAAAAAATTGCCGAGAAAAATACTTTCTTCTCGACAATCTGACTAAATGGAATTTAGTTTTTCTTTGGATGTTCATTTTCTTCTTTAAACATTCCAACATAATTTTTCGTTTCTCCTGCATCATTTTGAATTGCCGTTATGGTTAACCATTCTTTATAAATCTCATTATTTTTCCGTTTATTCCAAATATATCCTTCCCAAATTCCTTTAGTTTTCAGACTCTCCCACATTATTTTATAAAATTCATTGTCATGTTCTCCAGATTGCAGAACGCTTGGGGTTTTTCCGACTACTTCTGCTTGACTGTAACCTGTAATTTTTGTAAATGCCGGGTTGACGCTCTGAATGATCCCATCTACATCCGTTACACAAATACCGTCTACCGCATGGTTCACAATTTTAGCTGAAATATCAAGTTTATCTTGATAGTAAAGCCAAACAACAATGACTAGACTTGCAAGAGAAAATTCCGATAAGCACATAAAACCAATCGCATAATCTCCAGTCCAATTAAAGAGAATCGTTAGGATAATTGGCGGAAAAAAACCGCCAAAACCACCCATTGCTGCAACAATACCATTAACTATCCCCGCTTGTTTTGAAAAATATAATGGGACTAACTTAAAGATTGCCCCATTTCCAATCCCTGCAAAAAATGCAACTAATAAACACCCCAAAAAATAAATCGGCAGTGAAGGTGTAAAGGACAATAGGAACCCTGCAAATGTTAGACTAAAAAAAACAGCCATTAGGATAATAAATGGATTAATTTTATCCCCTAGCCACCCCCCTACAGGTCTAAAAAAAGTAGTAAGGGCAATAAAGCCTGCAGTTCGTAAACCTGCATCCATCTTGTCTAATTCAAAATGATTAACTAAAAATGAAGGTAAATAAATCGTAAACGCAACAAAAGAACCAAATGTAATAAAATAAAATAAACTTAAAAACAAAAGTTTAGGATTTTTATAAACCTCTTTAATCTGCTCTAATAAGGAATTCTGGACCTTTCGTTCGTTTCTATCACCGAACAAGAAATTTAAAATGGCAAATACCAGCATAATGACAAAGAAAATCTTAAAGGTATTTCTCCATCCATATACATTTGCAATGACAGGTGCTAAAAAAGAAGTAAGCGCTGTTCCAATAGTACCGGCTCCATAAATACCGTTGATAAATCCATGTTTCGTTTTTACAAAATATTTTGGCAGGGAGGTAACTCCAATCGAAAAAACGGCCCCCCCAATACCGAGTAATAATCCGCCCCAGATTAACATAACCAAAGAATTTGCATAGCTAATAATGGCAATAGGGACTAGCAAAATAATAAAGCTTATGGTAAATAGAATTCTTGCTCCATAGCGGTTAGTCCAATAGCCAATCGGAACCATTAGAATAGATCCAAGAATAACAGGCACAGCAGTTACCAAGATAATTTCCGTTGATGATAATGTAATCTCTGCCTTAATAAAAGGCATTAGAGAAGAAATAAGCACCCAAACCATAAATCCTGCGACGAGACTTCCCGTTTGAATAAAAAGGTGTTTTGTTCCTTGATTCATTTTCATTCCCCTCGTAAATCCGCCATTCCTTATATTATTTCCTAAACAACCTTTATAAAGTTACACTTAATTCTATGATCATGGAAAAATTTTCTTCAAGTATTATAGAACATTTTCTATTTTAAAGCAGTGAGGTATGACACAAATGAAAAGAATCTATTTACATCAATTTAATCAAGTAGTATATTTTTCCTGTAATATGTATTTTATCATGATGCCATTTTATGTATATTGTAGGTTTTTATTGTCAAAATAAATATAGAATAGGAAGGAAATTATGCATCAAAAAAAGAACTTTCTTGATCCTCCTAAGATTCTTGTTTTAGGATTTGCAGCTATTATTTTATTAGGAGCCTTTTGCTTAACACTTCCAGTTGCAACAACTAGTGGTCACGGTTTAACTTTTTTAAACGCACTGTTTACCGCCACCTCTGCCACATGTGTAACAGGGCTTGTAGTTGTTGATACTGGTACAACATTTTCCTTATTTGGCCAATTAGTAATTTTGTTTATGATTCAAGTCGGTGGACTTGGATTTATGACATTTGCTACACTTTTTGCCTTTTTATTAGGAAAAAGAATTTCCCTAAAGGAAAGAATTCTGCTGCAAGAATCATTAA
Organism: Neobacillus drentensis; assembly: GCF_036965245.1. GTDB lineage: Bacteria > Bacillota > Bacilli > Bacillales > Cytobacillaceae > Neobacillus > Neobacillus drentensis_G. The sequence continues at coordinate 107,292 of NZ_JBALPG010000051.1, read as the reverse complement.
ATAACCTCTCAATGGAGGGGATAGTTCGTCTAGCCCGACGTATTTTAATATTTACAGCGGTGATTGAATTTGTAGGAGCGCTAATCTTGTCCATTCGCTTTTCTTTTGACATGCCTTTAGGAAAAGCAATTTATTTTGGTATTTTCCATTCTATTTCTAATTTTAACAATGCAGGCTTTGATATTTTCGGCGATTTTCAGAGCCTAACAAGTTATGTGGATGACCCAACAGTTGTGTTAACCATCTGTACATTAATTACGATTGGTGGTATCGGCTTTATCGTTATGAATGAGCTTTTTGAGTACCACAGCTCTAAACGCTTATCCTTGCATACCAAAATTGTTTTGATAACAAGTTCCTTATTATTGATTGGCGGTACGATTGGAATTTTTTTATTTGAATTTTCTAATGAAAAAACATTAAAGCCGCTATCTTTTTCAGGAAAAATTCTTGGATCACTATTTCAGTCCGTTGCAGCTAGAACAGATGGAGCTAATACATTAAATATTGCCGAAATGACCCAGTCTTCCTTATTGTTAATAATATTTTTAATGTTTATTGGTGCATCTCCAGGTTCTACTGGAGGTGGTATAAAAACAACTACATTTACTACATTATTAGGTGCAGTTTGGTCGCAAATCCGTGGTAAAGAAGATGTTATTTTTTTTCGGCAGCGAGTTGTTTATGAAACCATATATAAATCCTTAACTGTTACCTTATGTGCGTTGTTTCTTGTTTTGACCATAACATTGTTATTAACAATTACAGAGCCAGGAACAGATTTTATAAAGCTTCTATTTGAAGCAACATCTGCTTTTGGAACGGTAGGCTTATCAATGGACTTATCTCGTGAATTATCACCCCTTGGAAAAGGTTTAATCACTTTTACGATGTTTGCAGGCAGGGTCGGGCCATTAACTATTGCTTATGCAGTTGCGATACGCAGAAAACCTGATCCATTCCGATATCCTAAGGGAAAAATCATGATTGGATAGTTCGACATCAAGGAGGATATGAGGATTTATGGCTAATCAATACGCAGTAATTGGTTTAGGAAGATTTGGACTAAGTATTGCAAATAAGTTATATCAATCTGGTCAGGAAGTGCTTGGAGTAGATGTGAACGAGGAAAAGGTAGAAGAGGCACATGCGTTCGTTACTCATTCCCTAATCGCGGATTCAACAGATGCTGAGGCACTTAAATCGATTGGAATACGTAATTTTGATACAGTCATTGTAGCAATTGGTAATGATATCCAGGCAAGCATCCTGACTGTTTTACTTTTGAAGGAGCTTGGTGTCAAAAAGGTAATTGCCAAAGCAATAAACAAACTTCATGGCCAAGTATTAAAAAAGGTTGGTGCGGACTGGGTTGTCTTTCCTGAACGAGATATGGGCATTCGAGTCGCCCATCAGCTATTATCGCCAAATGTTTTAAATTTCATTGAGATCTCGAGGAATTATAGTATAGAAGAAGTAAAAATTCCAGATCGGATGAAGGATAAAACCCTAAGGGAGTTGGATTTAAGGGCTAAGTTTAATTTGAGCGTGATAGCCATTCGTCATGAAGATGACTTAAACATCTCGCCTTTACCAGATGAGAAGATTTATTTTGGCGATGTTCTTGTTGTTATTGGTGAAAATAGTGATCTAGAAAAGTTCGCAAATTTAAACTAAAAGCGGAAGCGCCCGGTTAGCGCACGACAGGACTGGAGCTCTCCAACTGAGATAAAGGAAACACGAAGAGCGTTAGCGATTCGATGTTGACTTATCGTAGGGCGGGGAGTGAAGTACACTAGTCGCTGGGCGCTGGAGCTGGATAATTCTCAAGGTCGAAATATATTGTTTTATTCTTAAAACAAAAAGCACACTTCCTTCCATAATTAGAAGTGAAGTGTGCTTTTTATTAGTCATTTAAAATTTTGACCTTAACTTGTTTTTTACCCCAATTAATTGCATCCTGTTCTGAAGGAATAAACACATCAATTCGATTACCTTTAATCGCCCCGCCAGTATCAGCTGCTGTCGCTACTCCGTAACCTTCGACATATACTTTACTTCCAAGCGGAATAACAGATGGATCAACGGCAATAACTTTTGCATCAGGGTTAGCATTTAAATCAACACCTGTAGCCGTTGTGCCGGAACAGCCTTCACATGAAGCTGTATATGCTGTTGCCTTGACGGTAATTTCCTTTGTACCCTCTTCTTCACTATTTGAAGATTCATTCATGTTGTTAGCCTTATTTACTGTTGTATTTTCGCTTTCACTTGCCTTCTCCCCTGGGTTTGAAGCGGATTCAACAGGAATGTTCTTACTTTTATCATTACTATTATTTTGAGCTTCGGTCGCTGATTCAGCATTTTTAACATTATCATTTAATCCATCATAAATGATGAGGTTTAACCCTGGATGAATAAGGTCTGTATTTAATTTGTTCCATTCTTTAAGTTGATTTACAGACACTTGATATTTTAATGCAACATCCCATAAGGTATCATCCTGCTGAACCGTGTATTGTTTTTCAGTTGCAATTGTTAATACATCTCCCGGATGAATAAGGTCAGTAGAAAGATGATTCCACTTTTCAATATTTTCTACAGATGTATTATGTAACTGTGAAAGTTCCCATACGGTGTCCCCTTTTTTCACGGTTACTTCTGCCGCTTGTACATTAGCACCTACAGTTCCTGAGAGTGCAGCTACTGCAATAAATGCTTTTATTTTTTTGATCATTTTTTTACCTCCCATGTTCTTTCGTGGCTAACAGTACCCATCATAACATGGATTTTTCTGATACAAAGAACAAGGGGATTTTAATTCGTTTACAAGCATGGCAATTATATTACAATAATATTTCTAGCTAACTGAAAATTCTTAATTCTAAACAAGAATTTTCATCCTCAATTCTTCAATATTTATTGAAAGAAAAAAGAATAGTGCAGCATTTTTTTCTGCACTATTCTATAAAAATAATTTATTTAAACCTTCGAGATTGCAACCGCACATGCTTTATATTCAGCAGTTCCGGAGATAGGGTCATACTCATTTAGAGTTAATACGTTGGTTGGCGTTTCACTCCAGTGAAAACTCATGAAGACAAGGCCAGGAACCACTTGTTCTGTAATCTTTGCCTTTACCTCAAGCTCCCCTCTCCTGGAACGAACCTGTACTACTTCACCTTCAGTAATACCAAGTGCAGCTGCATCATCTGGATGGATATCAACCGTTTCTTCTGTTTGTTTCACTTTGACTCCTGCTGCATAGTGACGTGTCTGTGTATGGGTATTATAAGACTCATAACGCCTTCCTGTTGTTAACGTAAATGGATATTCCGCGTCGGGCAATTCTAATGGTTCCGTATAGTCCACTGGGACAAATGGTGACTTTTTAACACTCGGCTGGGGAGAATGAAACCGCTCATGCATTATTAATGTTCCTGGATGGTTTTCATCTGGACATGGGTAATGAATGCTGTACTCGTTATCAAGCCTCTCGTAAGATATTCCACCGTACATCTCCCATGCAAGCTTCCTCACTTCGTCCCAAATTTCCTCACTACTTTGATAGTGCATCGGATATCCCATAATAGTAGAAAGCTCGCAAAGAATTTCCCAATCTTCCTTCACATTTGGGTGTGAATCGACTGCCTTACGAACGCGTTGAATTCTTCGGTCAGTATTCGTATAGGTTCCATTAACCTCTCCCCATGAACGAGCCGGCAATACTACATCTGCCATTTTCGCCGTTTCCGTTAGGAATATGTCTTGGACTATTAGTAAATCAAGCTTTTTAAACAATTGTTTCGTATGATTCATATGAACATCAGCAAGGAGTGGATTTTCACCAATAACATAAAGAGCCTTTAACTCTCCCATTTCTATACGATCAAAGGTACGTGTTTGTGTATCTCCAGCTTGCGAATTTAATTTTACATTCCATTCCTTTTCATATCGGGCTCGAAACTCATCATTTGCTAAGCTCATCGCTCCAGCCAATTGGTTTGGCAAGCATCCCATATCACCTGCACCTTGGACATTATTCTGCCCTCTTAATGGCATTATGCCTGTGCCTTGTTTTCCAATGTTCCCAGTTAATAAGGCTAAATTTGCAATATCAAATACATTGTTTACGCCGCAATGATGCTCTGTAATCCCAAGTGTGTAGGCAATCATCGAAGCGCTTGATGATGCATATTCCCTTGCGGTTGCCACAATATCTTCCTCACTTAGTCCTGTGATCGCAGCTGCATATTCAGGTGTATATGGCTCTACCTGTTTTTGCAACCGATCAAAATCAATTGTAAACTGCTCTATAAACTCAGGATTATAAAGACCTTCCTTTATAATAACGTGAATGAGTGCATTAATAAGTGCGATATCTGAACCGACATTGATTTGTAGATGGCGATGGGCTACTTTTACCATATCAATTTTTCTTGGATCAATTACAATAATCTTTAGCCCTGATTTTACCGCCTTTTTCATTCGATTCGCAATTATTGGATGGGCTTCAGTCGTGTTTGACCCCATTAACAGCAATACTTCTGCCTTTTCAAAATCTTCAAGAGTATTCGTCGGAAAACCGCTTCCAAAAACAGTTGCCAGACCGGCAACGCTAGGAGCGTGTCATGTACGGTTACAGCCATCAATATTGTTACTTTGAATTACTGTCCTCATGAATTTTTGCGTAATAAAGTTGGATTCGTTAGTGCTTCTCGCACAAGCAAACATACTAATCGCATTTGGGCCCCATACAGTTTTTATTTCTGATAGTTTTTTAGCGATGAATTGATAGGCCTCATCCCATGTTGTTTCAACAAGCTGGCCGGCTTTTTTGATAAGCGGTGATGTTAATCTATTTTTGGCATGGACATACTCATAAGCAAAAGCACCCTTTACACATGTTTGCCCTTTATTAACAGGTGCCTCTTTATCTCCGCGGATTTTCATAATTTTATTGTCCTGAACTTCAAGGATTAGGCCGCATCCAGTACCACAGTATCCGCAAATTGTTTTTACAAAACTTGCTTCACCCACTTTATTCCCTCCCCATTAAAAACATAACTATCTATATAACAATATTAATCTATTTATTACGTTTGTAGGCTCCTTTTTTTAAAAAAGTTTGTCTATTTTTAAAAAGAAGAAATTGGATAAGAAAATCGTAAATGACCGTTTAGCGTCGTATAAAAAAAACGAGAGTGTACCTCTCGTTTTCATGCAATTTTTGCAGGTAATAATATATTGAAGGTTGTTCCTTTATTTGGCTCACTTTCAACAAATACTTTACCGTGATGACTTTCAATAATTTTAAAGCTAACCATTAATCCTAGTCCATTACCATTCCTCTTCGTCGTGTAAAATGGCTCACCAAGTTTCTGCAATTTGTCTTTGGGAATACCTACCCCAAAATCCTGAATCGAGATTTGTACATTATTATCATGAGTAATCGTTTTAACGTGCAAATCTCCACCGTTTGGCATCGCTTCGATTCCATTTTTAATAAAGTTTAGAAAAACCTGCTTTAAGCGATTCTCGTCACAATCAATTTGAATAATCTCTTGATTACAGTCAAATAACAAGTGGACATTCCTCTTCCTCGCTTCAAATTCAAGTAAGGAAACGACGTCTCTAATTACCGGAACGACATTCTTTTCTTCTAATTCCACTGCCTTAGGTTTAGCTAACACCATAAAGTCCTCAACAATGTTATTTACCCGTTCAATCTCATCAAGAATAATATTCAAAAACTCTAACCGTTCTGGATTTTTTTCATCTAACTGTAAGAATTCTGTATACCCTTTCATAGAGGTTAGTGGATTGCGAATTTCGTGAGCGACACCTGCAGCCAATTGACCCACGGCAGCAAGCTTATCTTGGCGGTGAAGAACTTCTTCTGTTTTCTTCCGTTCCGTTATATCATTACGAATAGCTAAATATTGGTAAGGCCTTCCATCTTCATTAATAAAAGGAATGATCGTGGTGTCCACCCAATAAAAGGTTCCACCCTTTGCTTTATTTCTTATTTCCCCTTTCCATACATTACCTTCCCCAATTGTTTTCCAAAGGTTTTTGAAGTATTCCTTGCTGTGGTAACCTGAATTAAGGATATTATGATCTTTTCCTATTAATTCTTCACGACTATACTTTGATATCTCACAGAACTTTTCGTTTACGCTGGTGATTTTTCCTTTTGAATCTGTAAAGGCAACAATAGAAGATTGATCTAAAGCAAATTTAATATCAGTATTCTCTTTTATTGTCTCTTTGAGGTGCTCCTCTGCCTTTTTTCGATCAGAAATATCTGAGCGGATAGCGATATATTGAACAGGTTTACCTTTATTATTCAAAAAAGGAACAATGGTAGTGTCAACCCAATAAAACGAACCATCCTTTGCTTTATTTCGTATCTCCCCACGCCAAATCTGTCCTGATTGAATCGTTTTCCAAAGATGATGAAAAAATTCTTTTGGATGATAACCTGAGTTTAAAATTCGGTGATTCTTACCAATGATCTCTTCCTTCTTATACTTTGAAATTTCCTCAAATTTATCATTGATATAAACAATTGTTCCATGTGGATCTGTAATCGCAACAATGGCCGCAGCATCAAGTGCTGCTTTAATGTCCTTTAAGTTTGTATCCGTTGCTGCTAATTGTTTACTTTTCAAAGTACTAGAAATAATCAGACCTCCGGTGATTAAAACAGATACAAATAAGACCAAATAAATAAAGAATGGACTATTTGCGTTCGAGCCATTTACCACTTCGCTTGTCATGATCTCAGCCCTTTGTAAAAGAAAATGACCTTCAGCTATTGTTCCTGTAATGATTAATACACTAACCGGTTTTAACCAACCCTGATTTCCTTGGGAGTAGCTTGATGAAAAAAGAATCCACAAAGAAAATAAAAATGAACAAAAAATTAATAGTCCTAAAAATACTAGCAGTACAATATTGTATTCAATATTTACATTCATGGCATATAAACTGATCACTTGAGTCGCAATAACAGCAAAGGTTAAAAATAAGCTGCCGACAAGTAAATGATAGAATCGAATAGTTTTGCCAAAAAACGCAAGGAAAGCAATTCCGGTAAAAGCAATTCCAATAAACATTGCAAGAATCGTAAGCGGAATATTATAGCTTGTAAACCGATTTGTATCTGCTGAAATAAGTGCAATAAAATTAAAGACCCATATTCCAATACCCATTGAAAATGTTCCACCAAGAAAGAGAAGCCGCTTATTATGGTAGGAAGACCTTATTAAAGTAAACATATCCAATGCTGTATATGATGCCATGATGGTTAAACCGATGGCAATAATAATGAAATATGGATGAAAAGTCCCAAGTAACGCATTCATTAACCAGCATCCCCCAATTTCAACAATGAATTTCTACTATGATTGTAATGTAAAGTAGATGCGTATGGAAGCAATAATTTTCTAGCTTTCCCATTTATTTTTATCCTATTCCCGTTCATCATTATATATAAACATGGATAAGGGATAAATAGATTTTTGTGATAAAAGTCTTATTTTTAAAATAAAGGCAAATTTTTTTAAAAAAAGTCTACACAATTTAGATTTTTTTGTTTATACTGTACTATAACAATAAGAAATTTAATAAACTGTATTAATAAAGGAGGAGTTTTAAAATGTTGATGAGTCCAGTAGAATTTTTCCGCAACTTGCCAAAAAAGGAATGTCCAGAATGTGGTCAGAATATGGAGGAACAAGCTGAAAGTTATTTAATGGAATGCGATCGCTGTCTATCTAAAAGAGAAGAGTAATTAACAAGGACTCTCCGTAAAAAGAAGAGTTCAGATTGTCGAGAAAGGGTATTTTTCTCGGCAATTTTTTATTCTGTCAAAATCTAAATACCAAATTTATTGATTGTCCCTGCGAATGGGCCTGTT
>NZ_JBALPG010000051.1:64729-99332 GCF_036965245.1 Neobacillus drentensis | reverse complement strand
AGTAAATGAATAAAATAAGAAGCTGCCGGGAGTTATTCGACAGCCTGGACTCTCCGTAAATTGGAGAGTTCTTTGTTGTTTCAAAATATTTCCTTTTTGGAGATAAATAGGCAGGCATAATCCATTTTCTCAAAGCAAAACCTTTATTTAAGGAGATGATTTGCATGGCTAAGAAGGAAGATTATTTAACCCCGACTGCAAAAGAACAACAAATGACAATTTCTAATGGCTCGATTTTTCCAAATAAAAAGAATGTGGCTGGAAATTCCGTTGATGATCACAAGTATCTTGAAGAAGCTAACGCCATTATAACCGGGGATGAAATTCACCAGCAAAATGAAAACCTCTAATCGGTGATGTTAGCTAATCAGTAAAGAATAAAAGACTGTCCCATATTAGTGACAGTCTTTGGAAGCAGAATCCTTATTAGATTTTCGGAAGCTCTCTTATTTCCTGTATCATTTCATTCCCGCACATCGGACAAAGCAAGTCATCGGCGACAAAATCCTTTCTCATCCAGCCAATACAGGAATCATCCATACAAGAATAGATTTCTGTATCCACAAGTATGGTTTCTATTTCTTCTTCTTTAGCTCTTTTTCCGTAAAAAATGGGAATCGCCTCCTTTTATCCTAGTATGTCCAAAAAGGAACTTTTCATTTCCAGAAATTTTTTTCTTAGGATGGTGAAAAAAATGGCTTTCAATCATAAACGATATACAAAGGTAGGAACAGATATTGAGGAAGTGAAACGATTAAACAGCCAGTCCGGCCTAAGTTATAATGAAGTAAAAAAATTGCTTGTAGAAAGATATTTTCAAAAGAAACAGTAAAAAAGCGGAACCGTTTCGTTCCGTTTTTTTACTCTACTTTTTTCGATCATCAGACTGCTCTCGTGTTTTCTTTTAGGACATCTTTATCGATTAGTTTTGTTTTTTGTAACCAAGGTTGTGATCTTCATTATAATCTATCGTGATATTTTCCTCATGTCCTTTTGCAAGAAGTTTGCTTTTTTTACGGTTTTCCTTTGATTGAAAAATAATATCGAAATCATAATCATCAGGATACAATTCATTTGCAGTAATATAGAGAGCGATCCTTTTATGGTTGATCGAAACCTTTTCTCCTCTTATTTGCACAATATAATTTCCGTACAGATCCGGCCCTGTATAGATAATGCCAAACTCATTTGTTGGCGATATTTTTACATTGTCACCTTGATTATAGAGTGGTACCATCATTTCCTTTTTTAGCGTTTTATTTCGATGTCGATATTTATTGATAATCACCTGTTTCTCTAGTTCCCTAAGCTTCCATGCTTCAGTAATTTCTGTTGTATAACGCTTCTCTTCTTTATAAGTGATGTGATGTGCTCTTTCGATGATTTTCGGATGAATTCCAAGCTTTAAAGCAATAGCAAACGCTTGGCTCTCTCCTCCTCTGCCAATAGTCAAGCGGTATGTCGGGCTTAGGGTTGTTAAATCGAACTCCATGGACCCATTGATAAATCCTTGATGTGCTTCTGCGAACTCTTTTATCTCACTATAATGTGTCGTTGCAAGTATCGTCGACCCCTTTTCATAAAGAGTTTCTAAGATTGCTGTCGCAAGCCCCATACCTTCTCCAGGGTCAGTCCCTGAGCCAAGTTCATCTAATAATGCCAATGTTCGATCATTCGTGTCTTTTAAAATTTCGATGATATTGACAATTCTTGAACTAAATGTACTTAAATTTTCAGTTATACTTTGCCCATCTCCTATATCCACTAAGATCCGCTCAAAAATACTAAAGTTGCTTTCTTCTGATGCAGGGATGTGAAGTCCACATTGAACCATTAAGGTTAATAAGCCAACAGTTTTGATTGTAACCGTTTTGCCGCCAGTATTTGGTCCGGTAATTACTAATGCACGCTGCTCTCTTTCCAAATTAACTGACAATGGAACTGCCTTTTCACCTAAAAGGGGATGCTTCGCTTGCATTAATTCCAAATCACCTGTTTCATTAATACTTACCTTATTGCCATTAATTGACCTGCTATACTTCGCTTTAGCAAATAAAAAATCATAATGAACCATCGTTTCAATTGCTAAACGAATTTGCTGTTCCTTATCTTCTACCAATCCTGTTAGATAGTTCAAAACCTTTTCCACCTCGACATCTTCATCAGCGAGGAGCCATGTTACTTGATCTTGATATATTGCTATTTCTTCTGGCTCGATAAAAAGAGTTGAACCTGAGGCGGATGTATCTAAGACCGTCCCTTTTATTTTGTTCCGATATTCCTTTTTTATCGGAATGACATATCTACCATTTCTTTGACTTATGACATTTTCCTGCAAGTAGGTTTTATACTTATTCGAACGGATTAATTGTAATGTTTTTTCTTTTAGGCGTTCCTCTTGAATCGTGATTTGTTTTCTTATTTTTAATAGTTCTTTGCTTGCATAATCATCCACACGGCCATAACGGATACAACGAATAATTTCAGCTGAAAGCTCTGGTAATTCATCAATACTCTCCACATAAGAGGATACGCGTGGAGCATAAATCTCTTTATCCTTCATGTATCTCCTCATTTTTCCGCAGCAATCCAAAAAATCAGAAAGTTTCGCTAGCTGATCAATCCTGAGGGCAACTCCCTTATTCATGTTATTTAACAGAGGTTTCATCCCGTCTAATCCATGAACTGGAACACTGGCACTCTTTTTCAAAATCTCAACAGCCTCAGAAACCTCATCAAGCCAGTCTTCAATTTGTTTTTTATTTGTTGACGGCGTCAGACACTCAATTTTTTCTTTTCCTTCTTTCGTTAAAGCAAAGTTGGCGATTATTGTTTTAATTTGCTGAAATTCCAAACTTTTAAAAGTATGATGATTCACTTTAGTATCCTCCTATAATAAAAATAGCCGCAATGAACAATGTCATTGCGGCTAAAAGTGATGAGCGGGACCTCCACTCAATTTTCACACCAAAATTTTTCCAAAATAAAAACTGTCTACACGAGTGTACACAGCTACATTGGAAAAAAGATGTATGCTTATGCCTAGCCTCATTGTTCTTAACTTCATTCCATACTAAACAAGCCCTCCTTTCAGCTCATTTTGAACGAGGGATGACTGGAATGAACGATCCAATTGATTGGATTAGTTAAGAACAACACCTAACATAAAACATACTCCCTTATCAGAAAATTTAAATTCCACTAAATAATAAGGTAAATAGAAACATTTGTCAACTGGCTATTAGTTGACAAAATTCAAAAACCTTTAACATTCATGATTCAAAAGTGCCTATTTTCCCACTCATTTAAGGTTTATGATAGTAATATGTACGATGAACGTTTGAGGTGGTTAGTATGAATAAACAACAAATGGAAAACCAGCATACAAGTGAATTAATCGAACTTTTACAAAAAGCCGGAAGAACAATAGATGTGAAAAAAGGGTCTTTTTTGTTTCGAGAAGGACAATCAGCGTCCGAGATGTTCTTGATTCTATCTGGAAAGATCCAGATTTCAAAAATGAACGCAGAAGGTCAGGAACTTTACTTACGTTTATGTTCAGCAAATGAGATCGTTGGCGAATTAACATTATTTACGGAAGACCCTAAATATATTTTTAACGCAAAAGTTCTTGTCGACTCTACGATTGCCGCAATAAATTTAACTTCGTTAGAAAGCGCACTATTTCAAAATAGTCAGCTCGCCTATTTATTTTTAAAATGGATGAACGATCATTTCCGAAGGACGATTACTAAGTTTCGCGATTTAGTGCTCTTCGGCAAAAAAGGGGCACTATACTCCACTTTAATTCGTTTATCAAATAGCTATGGAATTGAAAAAGATGACGGCATCCATATTTCTGTTGCGTTAACCAATCAAGATTTGGCCAACTTTTGTGGAACAGCTAGGGAGATAGTCAGCAGATTGCTTGCAGATTTAAAGAAAAAGGGTGTCATCTCTATTGACCAAAAAATGATTATTATTCATAATATTGAGTATTTAAGACGAGAGAACGATTGTGAAAATTGCCCTATTTCAATTTGTAATATCGATTAAGGAGTCAAATGGGAAAGCTTTTTATTATATCAATTCGATAATATACGGGATGATAATCGAGGTTAAAACGGCTGCAATCCCCATAGCTGCACCTGCTACAGCGCCTTGAACCTCCCCTTCTTTTACCGCCTCAGCAGTTCCGATACCATGTGCAATTGTTCCAATAGCCAATCCTCGTGCAAATGGATGATGGATTTTGAACAAGCTCAAAAGCTTTGCCCCAAACATCGCTCCAATCATTCCCGTAATAATCACAAATGCAGCTATAAGGGACAGATTTCCATCAATAAACCGCCCAATTTCTGTTGCTACCGGTACAGTAACAGATTTAACGGTTAACGCAAGGATAAACATGTTCGAGAGTTTTAGCAACTTGGCCAATACAATGGCAGATGTAATGGTGGTAACAATTCCGATGGATAGCCCAATAAAGGCCGCACTGAAATATTTTGTAAACAGCTTACGATTTTTATAAATTGGGACAGCGAGGGCCACTGTTGCCGGGCCTAGTAAATAGGTCATGATTGTTTTTGCAGGCTTGTATTCATCAAAAGAAATATTAGAAACAACCAATAGGGCGATAATAATTATTGTGCTTAAGAAAACAGGACTTGTTAATGGTGAAGAATATTTTTTTGCTAAAAATTGTACAAACAGATAAACAGAAACGGTTATGAGAATACTATATAGCGTGATCATGAAAATTTACTTTTTCCTTCGCATTTTTCATTATTACGGTTTGGGTAACTTTCCCTGCAAACAATAGTCCGATAAAGGCACTGATTATAAGGACAAATAAAAACGGCAAGCCCTTCGCCACGAAAATATCTCCTAGTGTCATAAGACCAACTGAAATCGGAATAAAAAAGAAGCCAAGATGTTTCAATAGCCACCCTGATGCCAATTCAATTTGTTCAAGCTTAATGACACCCAACCAAAGTAAGACAAACAATAGAACAATACCAATGACATTTCCAGGAATTTGTAAATGAAAGAATCGGGCTGTCCAATTCCCAACCTGATAGACCACGATAAGAAATAACATTTGAATAGAAAATTTCCAAACGCTTTTCATCATTTTAACCACCTATCTCCCCAAAATAAACTGATTTTTCAAATATACGTAATAATATTACAGTATAAAGGAATTACGATCCTGACGCACCCACTTTTGTTCACAAATTATCCATATCTTTTTCTGAGAAACTTCTTTATCTTATTTGTAGGAGGGGATCTTGATGAAAAAAATCTATCTAATTTGTAGTCTTGCTGTATTCCTGGGGATTGCAGGTGGAATTTCTTTTTTTCTAATTCGAGATGCAAATGCATCAATTCCAAAAGATGTCACTTTGATTAATCAAAATGGTAATAGATATAATTTTGGCAAGGATAATACCAAATTAAAGCTAATCGAATTTATTTACACCCATTGTCCTGATGTCTGTCCAACCACAACACAAAAGATGGTCGAATTGAAAAAGGATTTAGTTAAAAAAGGTGTTTATGGTAAGGATATTGAATTTATCACGATTACGATTGATCCCTATCGTGACACTCCAGAAATTTTACAAAAATATAGACAAGGGTTTGGAATAAATAATGACAGCGCTTGGGTATTCTTAACTGGGGAAAAGCAAAATATAAAAAAAGATCAAAAAGAGATTAGAAAAGTTACAGATGCATTGCAATTTCAATACAAAGACCCGGGAAATGGGCAATTTGTTCATTCAACCTTCACTTATTTGGTTGATGAAAACAACAAATTTATCGCAAAGTTTCCAATGGGGAAAGAATTTAATAAACAAGAGGTTTATGATAAAATCATCGATAAAATAGAGTAATAAAAAAAGCGGTTAGTCCCCTGGATTAATCGCTTTTCAATGCCAATTTTTCTAATTTAATTCACGGATGAAGGGTATTTTTTAATTTGCTGCAATGATAAAAGGTAATTGGACTTTGGTTTGGTTAGACTCGCTTTTATACCTGCTTTTTTTAACTTGTTTACGAGTTCAGTAAGCTGTTTTTTTGCCATACTTCTCACCTTCTTTAATTGGCTAATCAGAATTTATTTAGCAAATTCTGAGTGCAAAAGTGCAACAATGCCTCATGTACCATCTATAAGGGGTTCCGATTCAGCACGTTTCCCCTTCTTATAAAACCAATTCTACAACAAAAATATGAATAAAGTGTGAAAATGGAAAGAATTTTTTAGAATTTTTTTCTTATCACCCCCACCTTTCTTGAAAAAATTCGCTCTTCTCTAATTTTAATGGTATAATTTAAAGCAAAATGTTTTTTGGAGGATTTTTTTATCATGATTACTGTAAGTAACGTAAGTTTAAGATATGGTGACCGTAAATTATTTGAAGATGTAAACATCAAATTTACACCAGGAAATTGCTATGGGCTAATAGGGGCTAATGGGGCCGGAAAATCAACCTTTTTGAAAATTTTGTCTGGGGAGATTGAAGCTCAAACTGGTACTGTTCAACTTGGACCAAATGAACGTATGGCAGTATTAAAACAGAACCATTTTGAATACGAGGAATTTGAAGTCTTAAAAACCGTCATTATGGGCCATACAAGACTTTATCAAGTCATGCAGGAAAAAGACGCCATTTATATGAAAGAAAATTTTACTGATGAAGATGGCATGAAGGCAGCAGAACTAGAAGGTGAATTTGCTGAATTAAACGGTTGGGAAGCAGAGCCTGAAGCAGCAATTCTGTTAAAAGGACTTGGGATTGGCGAAGGTCTTCATGACAAAAAAATGGCTGAATTAACAGGATCTGAAAAAGTTAAAGTATTGCTTGCACAGGCATTGTTCGGCAGACCTGATGTTTTACTTCTTGACGAGCCGACAAACCACTTAGACATTAAAGCCATTCAATGGCTCGAAGAGTTCTTAATAAATTTTGAAAATACCGTAATTGTCGTATCCCATGACCGTCATTTCTTAAATAAAGTTTGTACGCATATCGCTGACTTGGATTTCAGTAAAATTCAAATCTATGTCGGGAACTATGATTTTTGGTATGAATCAAGTCAGTTGGCATCAAGAATGGCAACTGATGCAAATAAAAAGAAAGAAGAAAAAATTAAAGAACTGCAAAGCTTTATTGCCCGTTTTAGTGCAAATGCCTCTAAATCTAAGCAAGCAACCTCTCGGAAAAAGCTATTAGAAAAAATCACACTAGATGATATCAGACCATCATCCCGCCGGTATCCATTTGTTGGTTTTACTCCTGATCGGGAAATTGGCAATGACTTGTTACGTGTTGAAGGTTTAACAAAAACCATTGATGGGGTTAAGGTTCTTGATAACATCAGCTTTTTTATGAATAAGGGAGATAAAATTGCTCTTGTCGGTACAAATGAAGTTGCAAAAACCACTCTTTTTAAAATACTAATGGGTGAAACGGAAGCTGATAGCGGCACATTTAAGTGGGGTATCACTACTTCCCAGGCTTACTTCCCTAAGGATAACTCCGAGTATTTTGAGAACAGTGAGCTAAGCCTTGTGGATTGGCTGCGTCAATTCTCTCCGAAGGATGATAGTGAAAGCTTCTTGCGGGGATTTTTAGGAAGAATGTTATTTTCCGGGGAAGAAGTCTTAAAGAAAGCAAGTGTCCTTTCCGGAGGAGAAAAAGTTCGCTGTATGCTCTCAAAAATGATGCTAAATGGGGCAAACGTCTTGCTGCTTGATGAACCAACAAACCATTTAGACTTAGAATCAATCACGGCACTTAATAACGGATTAATCAATTTCAAGGGCTCGATGCTTTTTGCTTCACACGATCATCAGTTCATTCAAACGATTGCCAACCGAATTTTTGAATTTACACCAAATGGCTTAGTAGATAAGCAAATGACCTATGATGAATACCTGGAAAACGAGGAAATTCAAAAGTAAAGAAAACTCGCCGATTGGGGAAGACAGAGGCGTAGTTGCACTTATGCCTGATAGGAAAGTCATCCTTTCCTATCGGCCAGGTATCGGAAATGTACCAATAATCAAGGATGAGGATGTTTCAGGAGGTTTAAACCTTCCCGGCCATCCTCTTCTTTTATTTTAATACCTCTTTTGTTTTTTTCTTGAAGATGGTTCAGTTCTTGAACCTGTTTCAGTCATGGTTGTTCCCTGACCCTCTACTTGTGGTGAGCTAAGCCCAATTGTGGATGGGTCAGCTTTCCGTTTACTTCGTTTTCCCATTTGACACACCTCCCGTATTATCTTTTGGAAATTTATCTCTCACTATACGGAATATTTACCGTAATCTTAGGCATGATAATTTACAGGAGGAGGTGTTTTGTATGGCAAAAGTTGGAGTAGAACAATCTCTTACAAATATTCAACAAGCTCTAAGGGAAAAAGGTTATGACGTGGTAGAGCTGAAGCAGGAGTCAGATGCGCAAAATTGTGATTGCTGTGTTGTTACCGGCCTTGATTCAAACGTGATGGGAATGCAGGATACCTTTACAAAAGGATCTGTTATTGATGCAAATGGAATGTCAGCTGATGAAGTATGCCAGCAGGTCGATAGCCGGCTTCAATAATTACATTTTGAAAGACTAAAGGATTCAAACTTTAGTCTTTTTAAATCTCCTTCTTTGCTTGAATATTAACCCTAGGGCCTTTTTCTGAAGAAGGCTTTTTCAATTTTTCTTTTTGATTGTTTTCAACCTTTACTTCATCATCAAACTTTGGTGTAAACTCACTTCCATACGTTGCCCCAATATTCAACTTACCCTTTAATTCTTTGATTCCAAGCTGGCCAAAATTATTATTTAGCTCGTATTTATCTAAAATGATTTTTTCAATATTAATTTTTTCAATGATGATTGGTGGATCCTTTGAAGGGATCACATTTCCTGGCAAACCTTGTTCTTGGAAGCCTTGAAGCGTTTTTTTCATCTCCTCAATATTCATTTCTAAGGAAAACAATTTTTTCTTTAATTCCTTTTCAACATCATTTTTCCGGAATATAAGGAATAAATCTTTTAATGACATGCTCACAAACTCCCTTATTTTACACCTTACTTACATTTATATGGGGCAAACAGCTTAACATGTCCATTCTTTAAAAGGACGAACAAAAAATATGTTCGATTCTCCAATGAAAGTCTTAAACTTTTAGTCGATAGGAATGATTTCTCCTTTTTCAACCGTTCGTTGATAACTTACGAATAAGATTCCGTTCCAAAATTTTGCACCTAATTGATTGGGACTAACAGTATCCGGTAACGTTATCTGTCTTTGAAATTCACCATAAAATCTTTCAGAATAGGTTATATTTAAATGTGGATGGAGAGGTAAGGCTTTGCCTTTAATGGTTAGAATATTACCGTTTAGCCCCAATTCAAGATTTTCTTTCATCACCCCTGGAAGCTCAATCATGACAATAACCTCCTGCTCACTCTCTAATAAATCAATAGCTGGGAATGTTCGTGAATTTTTTTCTTCTCGGGTAGATTGTCCCTCCGGGCTTGAAAAACGCTGGCTATATTGTTGGTCATTCATAAATTGCTTGGCGAAATCTTGATCAAAAATATTGTTCCAGAAGTCTCCTCCATGCATATTCTTAGCAATGTCCATCCATTGTTTTAATTTATCCATATCCATCGATCCCCCCCCTTTCTTCCCTATTAAATGTGTGGGGTACTCAAGAAAGCACTTATTAAACTTCCCTACTTTCATATTACGAATCAGTTTCGGAATTTAATCCAACTATTACTCCTGCTACATAACCGTTTAAAAAACGCATATATTTAAAAACAAGTATAAGGAGGGGATCACATGCCAGCACCGGCTCCATATATTAATATAAATATATTTATGATTAAAATTAATTCCTTTGAAAATGCTTCAGCAGTAAATATTGGTCAAAACCTTTTGGCCGAATGGCATAATTCAGATAAAAAGAACCAGGGCTTCGGACAAAATTTTGGCGATAAAAGTAACATCGTTGGAACAAGAAGTTTTGTCGACGATAAAGACCAAATCGACTCCCTCTCCTCTTTCGACTCCCGTCCCATTACGATCGATAAGGAAACATGACATTAGAAAAGCGCAAGCGCCTGTTTGGCGGCGTATAGACTGGAGCGCTTCGACTGAGATAAAGGAAACACGGAGAGCAATAGCGATCCGATGTTGACTTATCGTAGGGAGAAGAGCGAAGTCTACTAGCCGCTGGGCGCTAGAGCTGGACAATTCTCAAAGTCGAAATTTATACTTTCTTATCATTTTAGAAAACTCGCCGATAGGAAGTCCTATCAGCCAAAAAAGCCACAGAAAGGAACGATCCTTTCCATGGCTTTTTTCATGAAAGACTTTTGTATTTTCTGGTCCTTTTATTTCGGAAAACAATTAAAGCACCTGCAGATGCGATAATCATAATTCCCAATAGTACGTTAATTTGAAAAAGCTGTTGTTTATGTTCTTTTGGTTCTTTCTTTTTTGTAGGAACTGTCTTTAACTTTTGCGGCTCCTTATATTTTAATTGTATCGACTGAATCAGCTGACCATCTTGATCTTCAATAGACAGCTTCCCATCATTATTAATCTTTTTTATGCATCCCTTAACACTCTCGGTAATCAAGGTATCGTTTTCAGGATAAAAATAATTATTATCAGCTTTAAAAATTTCTCCTTTTTTGATTATTGCATGCTGATAAGTGTTAAAACCGTAATCTAACAGCAAGGCGGTATCATTATATTTATCATTCTTTAACTCAGACTTCAGCACGACAACGGTCAATCTCATTTTTCCGTTATCAGCTGTTGTGGCCAAAGTTTGTTTTGATTCACTTGTATAACCGGTTTTTCCGCCAGTAACACCAGGAAATGGAAGCTCACCTTTAAGCATGCGGTGATGGGTTAAAAGTCTAGTCTCCCAAGACTGCCCTTTCCACTCAAGCACTTTAGTTCCAAAGATTTCCGCAAAGACAGGATTCTTTATGGCATAATTAGTTATTAATGCTAAATCCATTGCAGTTGTATAATGATTCTCATCAAACAAACCATTTGGATTGGTAAAATGGGTATTATTTATTCCAATCTTAGCTTTCAAATACATATTTAGATTTTCTGCAAAATGCTCAACTGTTCCATCAATATGTTCAGCGATTGCTACTGCAGCATCGTTGCCAGAGTTAATAAGCATCCCTTGAATTAGCTTCTTTAACGGAACTTGTTCTCCTTCATTCAAATAAACACGCGTCCCGTCCTGACTAACAGCATTGTGGCTGACGGTCACGATACTTTCTAAATTGCCCATATCAATCGCATAAATGGCAGTTGCAATTTTAGTAAGACTTGCAGGATACATTTTATCATTGGCATTTTTAGCAAAAAGTACAGCGCCAGTGTCAGAATCTAACAGAACCGCCCCCTCACTTTTTAAATCCAACTGTTCTGCTCCTGCAGCAAATACATTTATTCGATTTGTAAATATGAATAGTACGATGATCAAGACAGAAACGAATTTTTTCAATAGTTAACACCCTTAATCTTACATTTAATCCCTATTTGATTTTAACAGATTCTTCAAAAAAATAAAGAGAAATCTTAAAATAAACAAACTGATTAGCGAGCCCTGAGGGTGAAAACTGAGGCGTGGTTGTACTTATGTGAAAGGTATACTCTCTATCAGCCAAAAATAAAACCGGCAAGGAAACACCCAGCCGGTCAAAATCTAAGCCCTTTTTTTAGAAATTAACAACGTAATCTGTGCCATAATAATTGGCAAAGAGGATTTTCTTCTATAAGCCAAATATTTAGGCTCCCAAATGTTAGTATACTTTTGTTTAAATTTTCTCAGGCCTTGAAATTGGTAAATAAAATGGCCATGCAAAAAGATTTGGGCAGCTATTTTCTCACTTAAAAAAGAAAATCTCGAAAGACCCACATTCGCTAAAGGTGCCATTCCCATATTAAAGCGTTGATAACCCTGTTCCTTGGCCCAATCAATTAACGAAAGAAAAAGAAAATCGATGGTGCCTGAGGGTGCTTCCGGTCTCACTCTCATTATATCAACCGAAATGGTTTGATGATCATCATAAACATGCATAATGCTCATAAAGCCAAGAATTCGCTTATTTTCGTCTCTGACAATGGCAATTGGTGCCTTATTCAAATATTCTTCATCAAAGAAACCGAGCGAGAAACCTTTTTCTTTTCTCCCCTGAAGCCACTCATTTGAAATTCCTCTTAATTCTTCTAACAGTTCTGTGGAAAAGGGAGGCTCTACCAATTCTAAAAAAAAGTTATTACGGTTAAATTTATTCTTTAATGCTCTTAATCCCTTCATTTTGTTACCCATTAGGGAGAAGGACTTAAGATCAACAAAGGCCTCCTCACCCAATTTAAAAAATGTAAAGCCATGTCCGTGTAGGTATGGAAGCATTTCATCACTAACTTGATAAAAAACAGGAGTAAAACCATAAAGGTCAGCTATTTCTTGAAATTCCTCGATTGCATTTGACAATTCGTTTTTCTCTCCAATCGGGTCTCCAAGGATTACTAATTTATCCGCAAATCTTTGGAATGGGATTAAAACATTTTTTTGACTGTTCCAAGAAATATATTTATCATGCAAAAAGATTAAATGAGATAACACCTTACCTTTATACTTTGTTAAATGATCAATTATTTCCTTCTCATGGCCAATTGATTTTTCAAATTTCCATTTTTTCGGCAAGCTGACCAAATAGCCCGTCAAAAATATCAGTAAAGCAATCACGAGCCCAATAGTGGCACTCTTAAACAAATCACGATAATCAACAATTACATATGGTAAAAAGTTTGTTGGGATCGTTATTTTTGCAATAGGCAAATTTAAATACCCAATCAAAATATACATTGAAGTAATGATTAATATGATAGAAACATCGAAAATTGTTTTCCCCCAAGTAAGGACATAACTTTCACGATAAAATTGTCCCCTTGACATCCTAAGTAAAAGGGCGACTATGATTAAGAAGATTGCCTCTTCATAATCTATTCCTTTAAAAATAGAAAATAAAGCTGCAAGAATTAAAGCAAACATCGTCAAATCATATGTTCTTTTCACGCTGTATTCTATTCCGCGTGATAAACCTAACAGTAAAAATCCTGCCGCTACTGAGAGTTGATGTGACAAATTAATAATTGGAAAAGACAACAGCTCTTGAGCGATCTTAAGCCTTGACATAATCCCAGGAACACTAGCAGATAAAAGCAGAATTAACCCTGATAAAAAAACAAGCATTGTTATAATGACATGACTTAATCCTTGAACAATCGCTTTTGGCAGGTAATTCCATGATTGATTCCATCTCTCCCAATAAAGCTTTACAAAAAAGACTAGACTGATTAAAAATGGTATGAAATAATAACCTACTCGGTAAAATAAAAGCAGGACAAGGACTTTCTCTTCAGGTATATGTAAATTCTGCATTCCCCAAATAAATACTAAGTCAAAGGAACCAAGCCCTCCGGGAATCATACTGATGATTCCGGCACAAGCTGCAACAATATACACAGGAAATAGATTTTTTAATGGGATAGAAATTCCCAGTATCCTGCTTAAAACAAAAATAGCTCCAAACACGGCTAACCATTCTATTACAGACACAAAAATCAGCTTGATACTCACGTTAGAAGTAATCAATGTCTGATTATCTTTTTTAGACTTAATCATATGTAGAATTAAAAAAACGGGTAAGTATAAACCCACACCTACAACCGCGAAAAAGAGCCATTTTGTATCTACAAACAAAGGAAAATGCCTGTAGCGGATCGTTACAATCCAGGTAAGAAGAGAAATTCCCGTTAAATAATATAGCGAAACAGCAGCAATAACGCCAAGGAGTTTTCGCTTGTCCTGTTCTAGCTTATGAAAAAAGTAGGTTCTTAGCATAGCGCCAATTAAACCGCCAAAACCAATTAAATTAGAAAAAGAATTAGCAATAAATGATTGTTCGAACAGTTCTTTTTTGGAAACGTTTACCTTTAAAATTCTCACTAATATGACATCATAAAGTAACATCGGTAAAACAGCTGCACAGGTAATCACCAAAATTAATAATAAACTCCAGATATTCAGTTGATTTATTTCATTTTTAAGTAATTGGACATTCAATTCCCCGGTAAATTTTTTTATCTCGATAATAGCAAAAATTAGCAAAAATAGTGGAAAAATAAATTTTGCAACTTTTAATACCTTTTCATTTCTAATCCCCAACTAGATTACCACCTATTTTTTTCGTTACTGATTTTACTATAAACTGTTCACAAGGAAAAACAAAGTAATATATTACGTAAAGTGCTTAGTTTTATTCTAGACATTTTAATTGAGGTTCAACCGTTATGATCTTCTGTAAATGTTTCAATCACTATTACTTCACAAAACATATACAATTTTATAAAAGATTAAAAAAAGAGACAAGTTTTCGAACCTCCTCGGCATAAGTATTTATTAGGATACTAAAAACTCACCGATTGGCGAGTCCCTAAGGTCGGTTCTTGAAGTGTAGTTCCTCGAAAAGCACAGCTTCTATACTGCAATACATCTGCTTCAAAGCTTTCCTTAGTGTACTTATTCCTATTAGATATGTTCTACTTTCCAATTGGACAATTATCGAGGAGGTTATTTTGTGACATTCTTAGTCTTTAAAAAGGGAACCCTGCTTTTCTTTTTAGCTGTTGGTGTAGTACTTGCCAGTATTTCAGCCTGGTTCATGTTAAAAGCTGGAGATACCACTGTATTTAACCAACAAACCAAGAAAGAGATCCGCGAGATTCATATGGTTACGGGAGAATTCAAGACCACATTGAAAAATGGGAAAGAAATAGAATCGTACCGCTGGGATCCAGGCACCGTTATCATTGAAAAAGGAGAAAAAGTAAAGCTGTTTATTAGCGGTATTAACGGTGAAAAGCATCCATTTTATATTGAAGGGACAGATATTAAGGGGACTGTGAATAAAGGGGAGGAAACGATTGTTCCACTTCAATTCGACAAAGAAGGAACCTATCGGTTAATATGTGAAGTTCATTCTGACAGAGCCCATGATGGCCCAATGATTGCGTATATAGTAGTTGATTAAGAGCAGGATTCATTCTTCCTGCTTTTTTCATTCTTCAAAGGGGAATGTTATATATATTTTTACTATTAATACGTTGGTGTTATTGGTTTTGTCTTATATAACAGTTTCTATTTTTTTAAACATTTTTATAGTACAGTTCCACTCCCACTTACAAACACATTTCCATACTTTCCAGATTTATCCCTCAAAAAACCCATCATTACAACACTTCACAATTTCTTAACAATTCATCTCATTTTATGTGACATTTTTCACATTCTATCTGTTATACTTGAACTAAGATATAAATGTCTAATCTGTTATATATTTTCTAAAAAATTTAAGAGGTGAATAATAATGGAACAATGGCAAGGATTTATGAAAGGTACATGGACAAAAGAGGTAAACGTACGCGACTTTATTTTGAAAAACTATAAACCTTTTGAAGGTGATGACTCCTTCCTAACCGTTGCTACCGACGCAACAAACAAATTATGGGAACAAGTAATGGAATTAACAAAGCAAGAACGCGAAAAAGGCGGTGTCCTTGATATGGACACTGAAACAGTTTCTACCATCACTTCACATGGACCAGGTTATCTTAATGAAGACCTTGAAAAGGTAGTCGGTGTGCAAACTGATAAACCTTTTAATCGTTCAATGCAGCCTTTCGGTGGAATACGTATGGCAAAAGCAGCTTGTGAAGCTTATGGATACGAATTAAACCCTGAAATCGAAAGATTTTTTACTGAGTTCCGAAAAACTCATAATCAAGGTGTATTCGATGCCTATACAGAAGAAATGGTGAAGGCTCGTAAGGCTGCAATCATTACCGGACTTCCAGATGCCTATGGACGTGGTCGTATTATCGGGGATTATCGCCGTGTCGCATTGTATGGCATTGATTTCTTAATGAAAGAAAAACAAAAAGATTTTAAAAATACAAGCAGCGTAATGACAGAAGATAATATTCAATTACGTGAAGAACTTTCCGAGCAATACCGTGCATTGAAAGAACTGAAGGAACTTGCTTCCAGTTATGGTTTTGATATTTCCCGCCCTGCTGAAACTGCTCAAGAAGCCTTCCAATGGGTGTACTTAGGATACTTAGCAGCTATCAAGGAGCAAAACGGGGCAGCGATGAGTCTTGGCCGCGTATCTACTTTCCTTGACATCTATATTGAAAGAGATTTACAAAACGGAACATTAACAGAAGTGGAAGCACAAGAACTAGTCGACCATTTTGTTATGAAGCTTCGTCTTGTAAAATTTGCTCGTACACCTGATTATAATGAATTATTTAGCGGTGATCCAACATGGGTAACAGAATCTATTGGCGGTATGGCGCTTGACGGACGACCTTTGGTAACAAAAAACTCATTCCGTTTCCTTCATACACTTGATAATTTGGGACCTGCTCCAGAACCAAACTTAACAGTATTATGGTCAACACAGCTACCTGAAAACTTTAAGAAATATTGCGCAAAAATGTCAATTAAAACCAGCTCCATTCAATATGAAAATGACGAGATTATGCGTCCGGAATATGGCGATGACTACGGAATTGCCTGCTGTGTATCGGCGATGGAAATCGGCAAACAAATGCAATTCTTTGGTGCTCGTGCAAACCTTGCAAAAGCATTACTCTACTCTATTAACGGCGGAGTCGATGAAAAGTTAAAAATTCAAGTTGGACCGCAATATCAGCCAATTACGTCAGATGTATTAAATTACGAAGAAGTCATGCAAAAATTTGATAACATGATGGAATGGCTTGCAGGTCTTTATATTAACACCTTGAATATTATTCATTACATGCATGACAAATACAGCTACGAACGTATTGAAATGGCTTTACATGATACACAAATTCTACGTACAATGGCAACAGGTATTGCCGGATTAAGTGTTGTCGCGGACTCCTTGAGTGCCATTAAATACGGTGAAGTCAAAGTAATCCGTGATGAAAACGGTATTGCAATAGACTTTGAAGTAAACGGTGACTTCCCTAAATACGGAAACAACGATGATCGTGTTGACAGCATTGCTGTTGAAATTGTCGAAAGGTTTATGAAAAAGCTTCGCAAGCACCAAAGCTATCGTAATTCAGTGCATACATTATCAATTCTTACTATTACTTCGAACGTGGTATATGGAAAGAAAACAGGTAATACACCTGATGGACGCCAAGCCGGTGAACCTTTTGCTCCAGGTGCTAACCCAATGCATGGACGTGATACGAAAGGAACTTTAGCTTCCCTATCCTCTGTTGCCAAGCTTCCATACAGCTATGCAATGGACGGAATATCCAACACCTTCTCGATTGTGCCTAAAGCACTTGGAAAAGAAGAAGAAAGCCAGGTTCGTAATTTAGTTTCCATTTTAGATGGCTACGCTATGAAAACTGGACATCATCTAAATGTAAACGTCTTTAATCGAGAAACACTAATTGATGCAATGGAACACCCAGAATTATATCCGCAATTAACGATTCGTGTTTCAGGGTATGCAGTAAACTTTATTAAATTATCAAAAGAACAACAACTAGACGTAATAAACCGAACTTTCCACGAATCACTTTAACTAGAATTCTTAGGGGCTCCCCTTCTTTGCGGGGGCTCCTGCTTTAAAAATGAGAGGAGATTATCATAATGAACGGAAATATTCATTCTGTCGAAACATTAGGAACTGTTGACGGCCCTGGGATTCGTTATATTATTTTTACTCAAGGCTGCCTGCTGCGCTGTCAGTTTTGCCACAACGCAGATACATGGGAAATCGGCTCGGGCAAACAAATGACCGTTTCCGAAATCATGGATGACTTAATGAGCTATCTCCCTTTCATTGAAGCCTCCGGTGGCGGTATCACAGTGAGCGGCGGCGAGCCCTTATTACAAATTCCTTTCCTTACTGAATTATTCAAGGAATGTAAAAAGAAAGGGATTCATACCACTATTGATTCATCTGGAGGCTGCTTCTCTCATTCAAAGCTTTTCATTGAACAGCTTGAAGAGCTTTTGCAGTATACAGACTTAGTACTTCTTGACTTAAAACATATCAACCGGAAAAAGCATATTAAGCTAACAGGGATGGCGAACGATCACATTCTTGAATTTGCCCAATTTTTATCCGATCGGAAAGTTCCTATTTGGGTACGCCACGTCCTTGTTCCTTCGGTTACAGATGATCCCGAAGACCTGCAAAAGCTTGGAGAATTCATTGGGACGCTTGCAAATGTCGAAAAAATAGAGATTCTCCCGTACCACAAACTTGGTGTTTATAAGTGGGAAGCACTTGGCCACGAATATCAGTTAAAACATATCGAGCCGCCCACTGAGGAAAAAGTGGAACATGCAAAGCTTATGCTTACAGCCCATTGGAATAAAACAGCCAAACACTAATTCCATTTTGGAATTAGTGTTTTTTTAACTTAATAAACTATTAGCAATGTCTTCATAATTTGGCATATTCGAAGAGATAAAATTGATTCTTTGCCATTTCTCCTATATACTCATATCATTGGTATTTAAGTGAGGTGATAATTTTTGATTCAATTGCTTATTGATATTTCAGATATAAATGCCTTAAACGCACTTTATGTGAGCATTTACTTCGGAATCACATTAAAATTATTATGGGCATGGGGTGTAGAATATTCTTTTATTGGGTCCCTATCTGATCCTGCAAACACAAAAATTATTCACCCGTTGGTTTTTTACCGTAAAAGAAACGGGTTAAACGGAAGTTTTATTCTGAAAAGAATTGTTAAATATATTCGTAGAAAAGAATGCTCTCAGGATGATTCAGAGGAACCCATTTCCTTCCTTTTCACTTAAACAATTCAGACAACATTATTAGGAGGAAATATGAAAACGAAACGCTCTTCAATCTTGCTAGCAGCACTTTTAGTATTACCAACCTTATTATTATCGGCTTGCTCATCACAAACACAAAATGGAAGTAGTGACAGTTTTTTTCAAACTTATTTTGTCCATCCTTTTTCATACATTATTCATGCAACAGCTGAACTATTCAATGGAAACTATGGATTAGCGATCATTATCCTCACAATCATTATCAGACTTATCCTCATGCCGTTAATGTTAAGACAATACAAAAACCAAATGGCTATGAAAGAAAAAATGGATGTTTTAAAACCTGAAATGGATGTTATTCAAAAGAACCTGAAGACTGAAAAGGATCCTAAGAAGAAGCAAGAACTTCAAGCAGAAATGATGGGCCTTTATCAAAAACATGGTGTCAATCCACTGAACATGGGTTGTTTACCAATCCTAATTCAGATGCCAATTTTAACAGCTTTTTATTATGCCATTCGTGGTTCAAAAGAAATTGCCACTCATCAATTCTTATGGTTTAATTTAGGACAGCCTGATATCATTATCACGATCATCGCTGGCCTTGTTTATTACTTTCAATTTAAGGTTTCTCAATCAAATATGCCGGTAGCTCAGCAGCAACAAATGAAATTCATGGGACTCATGTCACCATTGATGATTGTGATGTTTTCCTTTAGTGCCCCTGCAGCTTTGCCGCTTTATTGGGTAGTTGGCGGAATATTCTTAACCGTCCAAACGATGGTTAGTCATAGAATGTATAAATCATCAAAAACTGTACAAAATACTCCAGTAAAACAAAAATAAAATTATGAAAAAAGAAGCATTTCTGAATGAATGCTTCTTTTTTCATAACATTTTTCCTATCTTTAGTCCACAAAAGGCGAGAAATATTCCGATTAAGTAGCTACATCCAATATAACTGTAAAAAAACTTATTCTTTTCTGCAGCTTTTAACTGCTCTGACTCAAGCATCAAGGTGGAAAAAGTCGTAAATGCCCCCATAAATCCTATTCCAAACAAGGAATAAAGCTCTCCCTTCATTTGCATCCCGATTAACAGCCCTAATAAAAAAGCGCCAATTAAATTTACTATTAACGTACCTACAGGAAAACTCGACTTATTCCGATTTTGGACTTGCTTACTGACAGCGAACCGGCTTATTGCTCCAAAAAATCCACCTACTGAAACTAATAGGATTTCGCTCATGTGAGTCTCCCCTCTTCTTACTTCCCAATTTCACCTATTTTCTTCCCAGCCTTAACAAAAAAAAGACCTCCAAAAAAGCTAATGACTATGTACAGCAATCCAAATATGTATTTTCTTGTTTCAAATAAATGTACCGTTTCATAACAAAAAGTAGAAAAGGTCGTGTAAGAACCTATCACACCTGTTGTAAGTGCAGTTAATAAATATGGGTGCAGCTTTTTTGGTACTACCAACGAGTTTGTCATCCATCCAAGTAAAAATGAGCCAGTTAGATTGATGAAAAGAGTGCCTATTGGAAACTCTTTTCCCCAAAAATGTACAGTCAAAATTGATAAAAAATATCGGAGTAAACTGCCTGCAACTCCACCCAATCCAACAAAAAAGTAAACCAATTTTAACACCCCAGTGAATGATTCAAATCAAGTTAATTTTATCATAACTTTTTTTATTACCAAAATGTTGGCAGCATAGTCCCTTGTTAAAATAGACAAGCTATTTTTGTACAACTAAGATTAAAGGAGTGCTTAAACAAGATGAAAAAAAGCTTATTTGTTATTGGAACCCTCATATTTAGTTTGTATTTATCTGGTTGTGCAACTAAAAATGTTAATGATGATGTCGCCTACCGTAATCAAAATACAACAGAACCAACCAGGGTAAATTATAACACCCCTAATACCGGTGGACCTGCAATCACAGGTGTGGATACAAGCGACCGGGGATATGATCGAAATCGTGACAACGTTATGAATGTCCGTAATGATAATCGAAATAATGTTGGAACCAATCAATCAAAAATTAGAATTGCTGATAAAGCAGCAGATAAAGTAACTGACCTGCCTGAAGTTGACCGTGCGAATATCCTTGTAACCGAAAATAATGCCTTCGTTGCAGCAAAGCTGGATCCTTCATCACGTAATGAATTGACAACAGATATCGAGAATAAAATTTCTCGAGCAGTTAAATCAGTCGATTCTGATATCGACAATGTTTAT
This sequence comes from Neobacillus drentensis, assembly GCF_036965245.1. Classification (GTDB taxonomy): domain Bacteria; phylum Bacillota; class Bacilli; order Bacillales; family Cytobacillaceae; genus Neobacillus; species Neobacillus drentensis_G. Next base: position 78,151 of record NZ_JBALPG010000051.1, on the reverse strand, counting down.
GTATCAGTTAACCCAGATTTTTATGATCAAATGAATGACTATACCAACGATATTCGAAATGGAAAACCGGTTTCCGGCTTCTTCAATGAGTTTTCAGATACCATCACAAAAGTTTTCCCAAATGCTCGCTAATTGTTAAGAAAATCATAAAAAGACTGACTTCAAAACGAAAAGGGGCTGACCCCCATAATGGAGGTCTGACCCTTTCCACTTGCTTTTATTTTTTTATTTCCCAATTCAAAAAAGACTGCAGGCCCCCCTTGCAGTCTTTTTGATTAAGCATCTTGGAAATACTCCTTGTAAAACCCACCTACTTTTCCGGTATTGTCAATGATGTAATAAAACTCTTCTGTTTCATTCTTAACATCATAAACGTTACCGACTGTTAAAGCGTTATTGACAAGGTATTTTTTTGCATCTGTATGAACGCATTTTACTTTTTTTAGTGTTTCCCGATCTCGCCAAGTCATATGAATCATTGCTGCCATCGTTCCTTTCAGTATTGTCTATGTACTAGTATAATCAATACAGCAGGTGATGCGCAACAATATCTATCGACTTAATCATTTGATGGAAAATATTATTTCTTAACCAGTTCTAACGCTTTTTCCTTAAGACGGAATTTTTGAATTTTCCCTGAAGCAGTCATTGGATAAGCATCAGTAAATTCAATGTAACGAGGAATTTTATGTTTGGAAATCTTCCCTTTGCAAAAATTCCTTATTTCTTCGGCATCAGCCGTTTCACCCTCTTTTAATATAATCCAAGCCATTACTTCTTCTCCATATTTTTTATCTGGTATCCCAATAACCTGGATATCAATAACTTTCGGATGAGTATAAAGAAATTCTTCAATTTCTCGAGGATAAATATTTTCCCCCCCTCGAATGATCATATCTTTTAACCGGCCGGTAATTTTGCAATAACCATTTTCATCCATGACAGCTAAATCACCTGTATGCAGCCAACCTTCTGCATCAATGGCCTCACCTGTAGCTGACCTATTATTGTAATACCCTTTCATAACATGGTATCCTCTTGTACAAAGCTCCCCCTGCATACCGAGTGCAACCTCTCTATCTGTTCCAGGTTCGACGATTTTCACTTCTACGTTTGGCAATGCTTTACCAACTGTTTCAACCCGTAACTCTATCGGGTCATCAGTCCTTGTTTGCGTGATAACAGGTGATGATTCTGTTTGACCATAAGCGATGGTTATTTCTGCTGCCCCCATTTTTTCGATGACTGCCTTCATTACTTCAATCGGGCAGTTTGATCCCGCCATGATTCCTGTTCGTAACGATGAAAGATCATAGCTTTCAAAATCAGGATCATTTAATTCGGCAATAAACATCGTTGGAACACCATGAAGGCCTGTACACTTTTCATCCTGAACTGTTTGTAAAACTCTTTTCGGGTTGAATTCCTGTACTGGTACCATTGTGGCCCCTACAGTTACACACGCCATCGTTCCTAGGACGCATCCAAAGCAATGAAAAAACGGAACAGGAATACAAAGTCTGTCAGCCACAGTCAACTTCATGCAACCCGCAATATTAAAGCCATTATTAACGATATTGTTATGGGTGAGCATAACCCCTTTTGGGAACCCCGTTGTCCCAGAGGTATACTGCATATTGATGACATCATCTGGAGCAAGGGAATTCATTCGTTCATTTAATTCCTCATCTGAAACTGTTTCTCCAAGCTTTATAATGTCGTTCCAAGAAAATGTGCCAGGATACCTTTTATCACCTAGGACGATGACATTTTTAAGAAAAGGCAAACGGCTGCTTTTCAACTTTCCTGGTTCCGACGTCTTCAATTCTGGAACAATTTCATAAATCATATCGATATAAGAAGCATCCTTCCAAGTATCCATTAAAATAATCGTTGTTGTATCAGATTGTTTTAAAAGATATTCGAGTTCAGCTGTACGGTAGTTTGTGTTAACTGTTACGAGAACCGCACCCATTTTACCTGTAGCAAATTGGGTTATCAGCCATTCAGGGGTGTTTGTCGACCAAGCAGCGAGTTGTTCTCCTTTGTCAATTCCAAGCTTCATAAAACCTTTAGCAGCCTTTCGGCAAATATCATCAAATTCACGATAAGTCCATCTTAAATTTCGATCTGAATATACAACTGCTGGATGATTTGGATGTAATTCTGCTTTTTCTTCTAAAAGTTTTCCAATGGTAACATTTAATATTGACGACATTATTCATCCCCCTAAGATAGATGTAAAACCAAATAAATATATTAAAACGCTTACAAAAATATGTTACCACATTTATGTGAATATTCAATATTTTTGAAATACAAGTTCTTTAACGATTTGTGACCATTTTATTAAATATGTTAATTAAGAGTTCTCAAAACCATGAAAAACCATTACAATAATAAAAACTGAATATTTAATCCATTTTCCAAGGAGGTCATTCTCAAATTGAAAATTATGAGTAACGAGCAGTTGGTTGTTTCCTATCGGGATGCGTTAAAATCTGGAAAGGAAAAGGAATGGATTAAGATTTTAAAAGATGAAATTCAACGTCGTGGATTAAAGCCGTTTAAAAATCGTACCTAGTAACAAAACATTTTAAAAACCGCTGATATAGTTCAGCGGTTTTTCTGTTACCCTTCAAGCAGGAAGTACTTCTAGCTTCGTTTTTTTCAATCAGCCATTTTTTCTCTTCTACAGCATGGACATGATCAAATTTTCAATATTTAGTCTTTTCATACATCAAACCCCCTTATTAGACCATATATTTCTATAAGCCATCTTTATTACAATTATCATTTCACAAAAAATCGAGCCTGAAATTGATGTAAATAAAAAAAGACCTAAGAAGGTCTTTTTGGATTCAAATTATTGTTTATTTGCTGCCAAAAGAGGTAGAAATGATAACTCATCAAGTTTAGCTGCAATTTTTGCGGCTGCGTCAATAGGATTTTCAGCGAAAATGTCAAAAAATTCACCTTCATACTCTTGTCTCGCATAGTCATAGCGCGGATCATAATATTGTTCGAGTAAAATAGTGATCATTTCTTGGTAATTCTTTTCATGAAGTGTTTCCATAAGCCTTTTTCTAATCTCAACATCTTTCACACGCTTTAATACCTTTTCAATTCCTAAACAAATTTTATCATGGTACCAAGCTTCCTGTTCATATTTTACTACATATTCAGATACAAGATGCTTAACCCTTTGTTCGAGTGATGAATGAATATAAATATTAACCCCTTTAAATTTTACATCCATCAGTTCCTCTGGCTGAACCGCTTTACCAATTCGTTTGCTTTCCGCCTCAACAAGAAAATACTCGCTCTCCTTTATTTCAAGTAATCCCTTATATAAAAGGGAATCAAAGATCTTTTGGTTATGACCATCTCCAAGGCCTATCGTTCCAAATATCGACCCCCGATGGCCTGCCATTTCTTCAAGATCAAGAACAGGATAACCCTTCTTTTCCAGTATTTTTAATACTTCAGTCTTACCAACACCTGTCATCCCATGAAGGACAACAGCTTGATTAGGAATACTAGTTGGAATTTTTTCAAGGATGTAATGACGGTATTCTTTATAGCCACCAAGTAAACGCCATGCGTAAATACCGGCAAATTCTAAAAAGGTCACTACCGCTTTACTGCGCATCCCGCCGCGCCAACAGTGGATGACTAATTCTCCATTCGTTTGATAGGATTTTATTGTCTTTAAAAGCAAAGGGATTTTCGGAGAAACAAATTCCATCGCTTTCCATTTGGCCGCTGCCTGCCCTTCGTGTTTGTAAATAGTTCCAACTTCTTGTCGTTCTTCATCTGAAAATAAAGGAACATTGATGGCTCCTGGAATTGAGCCATCATTAAACTCAATCGGTGAACGAATATCAATGATAATCGGTTCCTTTAATTTAAACAGTTCTTCAACAGTTATTTCCTTCATAACATTACGCTCCTAGAAAAAATAATCATAGCCGTGCAAATCAATATCTATAAAAAACAAACAAAACTTCCACTACTGGAAGTTTCATGCGAAGATATATCAGCATAAAAAAACGATCGTCATGCGTTTTTTTACTTGATAAGTATATACATATTATAAAGAAGATAACCGTTCATATCAAGAAAATGAAGATCCTAGTCATCAGTAAACACCAAAAAGTCTACTCCAACAGACTGAAGTAGACGTTAATTATTAAAATAGTTTTGTTTTCTGTTTGAAACTAGACATTAATTTTTCCATATCGCTAATACAATTTTGTTCAAATAAATCAACAATTTTACTGCCAACGATGACCCCATCACAGTAGTTGGTTAGTTCAGCTATTTGCTCTTCATTCGAAATACCAAATCCAGCCATCACGGGAATAGGGCTTACTTCTTTTACAGTTTTTAAAAATTTATATAAATCTGTGTCGTATTTATTTCTCTCCCCTGTTATCCCCTTTACGGTAACAGTATATAAAAATCCTTTCCCTTTACGCGAGATTACTCGGATTCGCTCGATAGGTGTTGTAAGTGTAACAAGTCGAATAAGTTCAACTTGTGCTGCCTCAAGCTGTTGCGTTATAATATCCTCTTCCTCAATCGGCAGATCAGGAATAATACAACCATCTACCCCAGCTTTTCGAATCTCCTGGACAAATTTTTCTATACCATAGGAATAAATTGGATTTATATAAGACATAAGGAGGATAGGAATAGAAATAATCTCCCTTGCTTTTTCTAGTTCTGCAATGATTCCCTTTAATGTCGTACCATTTTCAAGAGCTCGAAGCCCAGCCCGTTGAATGGTGGGTCCATCTGCTACAGGATCGGAAAAAGGAACCCCGACCTCAATTGCGGCAGCACCGAACCTCTCTAGCAATGACATCCGGTAAACCAAGGACTCTAACCCTCCATCCCCCGCCATAATGTAGGGGATGAAGGCTTTCTTGTTATTTTCCTTTAATAATGAAAAGGTTTGTTCAAAACGGTTCATGTTCATTTCTCCCTTCAAACCAAGATTTCACCGTTTCCACATCTTTATCACCACGGCCCGACAAACAAACAACGATACTTTGTGTATCTTTCATTTCTGCAGCAAGCTTAATCGTATAAGCAACGGCATGGGCACTTTCAAGTGCTGGAATAATTCCTTCAAGCTTTGATAAAAGTTGAAACGTGTCCAATGCTTCATGATCTGTAATAGAATAATAGCTTGCCCTTCCGCTATCCTTAAGATAGCTGTGTTCCGGTCCTACGCCCGGATAATCTAGTCCCGCAGAAATAGAATGGGCTTCTTGAATTTGACCATCTTCGGTTTGCAATAGATGCATTAAGGCGCCATGTAAAACTCCTGGTCTACCTTTTGTTAACGAAGCGGCATGAAAATCAGTTTCTACCCCCGCACCTGCAGCCTCTACCCCATATAAACGTACTTCCTCATCCTCAATAAAGGGATGAAACATCCCCATCGCATTGCTGCCGCCGCCGATACAGGCAACGACTGCGTCTGGAAGGCTAGCTTCTCTGGCAAGAAATTGTACCTTTGTTTCCTTGCCAATTACACTTTGGAAGTCTCTTACCATCACAGGAAAGGGATGTGGTCCCATGACAGATCCTAGTAGATAGTGGGTATCATCGACATTGGCTACCCAGTATCTAAGTGCTTCATTGACTGCATCCTTTAAAGTGGCACTGCCTGAAGTCACACCAACAACCTTAGCACCTAAGAGTTCCATTCGAAAGACATTTAAAGCCTGTCGTTTAATGTCTTCCTCACCCATAAAAATGATGCAATCGAGATTTAATAAGGCGCAAACAGTTGCTGTCGCCACACCATGCTGTCCCGCACCCGTTTCAGCAACAATTCTTCTCTTCCCCATCCTAACCGAAAGCAATGCTTGACCAATAGCGTTGTTGATTTTATGTGCTCCTGTATGGTTCAAATCTTCTCTTTTAAGAAAAATTTTTGCTCCTCCAGCATGGTTCGTCAGGTTTTCTGCAAAATATAATGGGGTCTCTCTCCCAACATACTCTTTTAACAATCTCGCGATCTCTGCTTGAAAAGAAGGGTCTTTTTTTGCTTCTTCATACGCTTCATTTAGTTCTATGACAGCCTTCATTAAGGTTTCTGGAACAAATCTTCCCCCAAAAATTCCGAAATGGCCTTTCTCATTTGGTAATGTATAGGTGTTCATTTCCATTCCCTCCTAAAGTTTTCACCTTTTCAATAAATTCTTTTATTTTTACTAGATCCTTTATTCCATCTGTTTCAACACCGGAGCTTACATCCACCATATACGGATTAATTATTTTTATCGCCTGTTCCACATTACTCACTTGTAAACCACCTGCGAGAATGACTTTTTTTTCTTCCAAAAGTGATGGATTTACTTCATTCCAATCAAATGCTGTACCATTTCCCCCACAGTATTTTCCTTTTGGTCCATCAAGTAAAATATACTCCGATGGAAATTGATTAAAAACAGCTAAACCATCATTACTTTGAAAGCTTATAGCTTTAATTACGGGTAATGAAATCGACTCACTGAATGATGTGGGTTCGTCCCCATGTAATTGGATATGTGTTAATCCGACAAAAGAGGCAATCCTTTCAACTTCTTCCCTTGATTCATTTACAAATACGCCGACCTTTAATACATCTGGTGGTAAAAAAGAAACGATTTCTTTTGCCTTTTCGATCGATATCTTACGCTTACTTTCAGCAAACACAAAACCAATGGCATCTGCACCGTAATGTGCGGCAGCAATGGCTGTATGAACATCCGTTATTCCACAAATTTTCACTTTCATTGTTTTGCTCCTTCTTGAATCGGCTGGCGAAGGTCAAAAAAGGTTTTTTTCACATCAGGACTAGTCATAAAGGCTTCTCCTACTAAAATTCCATTTGTACCGGCATTTCTAACTCGCACAGCATCCTTTTGATGGTGGATACCGCTCTCACTAATAAGATAAGCACCAGATTTTTTTACTGTAGATGCCAAAGTTTCGGTTACATCTAGTGATACTTGGAAGGTTTTTAAATCCCGATTATTGACGCCAATTAGCAAAGCATTAGTTTTAAGAGCCCTTTCTAGTTCTTCCTGATTATGAACCTCTACCAAAACCTCAAGGCCTTTTGCTTTAGCATAAAGGTATAACTCACTTAATTGATTTTCATCCAGCGCTGCCACAATTAACAATATCAAATCCGCTCCATTTGCTGCGGCTGCATCAATTTGCAACGGATCGATGATAAAGTCCTTACAAAGAATAGGCAGGTCAACAGTCTCGCGAACTATTCGCAAATCAGAAAATGCCCCTTTAAAAAAAGGTTGATCTGTTAAGACAGAGATGGCCGATGCACCAAGTTCTTGATAAATCGCTGCCTGCCTGGCAGGCTCAACTCCGTTGTTGATGATTCCCTTTGACGGTGAAGCGCGTTTAAATTCAGCTATAATAGATATTTCATTCGCGTCTTGCAGCTTCTGAATAAAAGACCTTTTTCGGTATTCTGTTTGTGGAATCCTTTGCTTACCTTCTTGAAGAAGCAAAACCTCTTTCTTCTTCTGTTCAATGATCCGTTCCAGGATTGTTTCCATTTATATCGCCTCTCTCCTGTCTGCTCGTGATTTTTCAATGAGAGCTGTTAATTTTTCATATGCTGCACCTGTATCAATCGATTCTTTTGCTAATTCAATTCCTTCTTTAATGGAGTCAGCTTTTCCAGCAGTAAAAATTCCGATACCTGCATTGAGTACTACCGTATCCCTGTGGGCCCCTTTATGCCCTTTTAAGACTTTAACAAGGATTTCTCCATTTTCTTTTGAATCTCCGCCTTTTATACAACTGTTGTCAAATTGCGGGAGGTTCATTTCTTCGGGATAAAATGAATGATTTGTAATGCTGCCATCCTCCAAAAGGGTAAAGTGGTTTTCCCCTTGAAGGGAAGCCTCATCCACAAAGCCGGCTCCATTAATTACTACAGCACGTTTACGGCCAAGCCTTTGCAGCACTTCTGCAAACACATTTACTAAATCCCTGCGATAAACACCGAGTAATTGGTAGTCTAGGTCAATTGGGTTTGATAATGGGCCGATAAAATTAAAAATAGTTGGGATCTTCAATTGTTGGCGGACGGCCATGACCTTTTTTAATTTTGGATGAACATGTGGAGCGAATAAAAACGTTACGCCAATTTCCTCTAGGATTTCTTCAGTTCTTTCTGCCGATAAATTTAAATTTACCCCTAGGTGCTCTAGCACATCAGCACTTCCCGTTTTACTCGAAATACTCCTATTACCATGCTTAGCAACAGGGATGCCAGCTCCTGCGATAACAAAAGCAGATGTAGTACTGACATTAAAGCTAGATGAACCATCTCCACCAGTCCCGCAATTATCAAGAACATTCGGAATTTTTCGGTTAAATATCAATGTATTATCCTTCAATGCCTTCACAATCCCGGCAATTTCTTCGACTGTTTCTCCTTTTGATTTTAACCCCATTAAAAATGCAGCAATTTCTGATTCTGAAACTTCTTCTCCTAAGATAAAATCGACGGCATCTTTCATTTGCTTTTCAGTAAAAGATTGTCTTTCAGCTAACAGGAGTAATAAATTCTTCATTTGGCTTCTTCCTTTCAATTTCAAGTAAGAAATTCTTTAAAATTTGTTTACCGGTTGGTGTTCCTATTGATTCCGGATGAAATTGCAATCCATAAATAGGATATATAGGATGTTTAATTGCCATTATTTCATTGTCATCGTTTGAATATGCGACGACTTCTAACTGTGACTTTATGCTGCTTTTTTCAATTGATAAGGAATGATATCGCATCACTTCTAATGGTGAGGCTAGGTTAGAAAACAAACCAATACTTTGATGAGTGATAAATGATGTCTTCCCATGTTTTATAAAAGTAGCCCTCCTTATATCACTTCCGAAAGCAGCACCAATAGCTTGATGTCCGAGACAAATGCCTAATATGGGAACCTCCTTAAAAAAGGTTCGTATCAGTTCTATGCAAATACCTGCATCCTCAGGTCTTCCTGGGCCGGGTGAGAGGATAATGGCTTTCGGGTTCATTTTTTTGATTTGTTCCATATTCAACTGATTATTTCGATAAACGATTACTTTTTCTCCTAATTCACCCAAATATTGATACAGATTAAATGTAAATGAGTCAAAATTATCTATCAGTAAAATCATCGCCCACCCTCCAGAAAGGATTTTAATTTATTTTGTGTTTCTTCATACTCTGACTCAGGGTTGGAATCGTGGACAATTCCTGCACCTGCTTGAATAATCGCTGTACCATCTTTAATAATCATCGTACGAATGGCAAGGGCAAAATCCATATTTCCATTAGCCGATACATAACCAACTGCACCTGAGTATAGACCGCGTTTTGATTTTTCCAGAGAATTTATTATTTCCATTGCTCTCACCTTAGGAGCTCCTGAAACAGTTCCAGCTGGGAGGCAGGCGGAAAGGGCATCTAATGCCGTTTTTTCAGAATGAAGCTGTCCGCTAATTTCTGAAACTAGATGCATAACATGACGGAATTTTTCCACTGTCATATACTTCTTAATTTGAACTGAACCAAATTCGCAAACCTTCCCGAGATCATTCCGGCCGAGATCAACGAGCATTCGATGCTCTGCAATCTCTTTTTCATCCTTTATCAGTTCCTTTTCAATCAGGTCGTCTTCTTTAATTGTTCTCCCTCTACGCTTTGTGCCGGCGATTGGGTTCGAAATCACCGTTTTACCCCTCGTTTTTATTAAGCTTTCCGGGGATGAACCAATTACGGTATATCCATCAAAATCAAGGTAGAACATGTATGGGGTTGGATTATGGCTTCGATGCCTTCGATAAAGTGATAAAGGCGTTCCTTGAAATGTAGATTTCATTCGTCTTGAGAGTACCACTTGAAAAATATCACCCTTAATAATATGCTCCTTGGCCATTTCAACATTTTTAATAAACACTTCTTTTGACGTCTCTGATTCGAATCCGGAAAAATGAAAAGGCTCCTCTTCACGGTAATAATCCGGTTGTTTTAGTTCTTTAATCCTTTGCATTATCCGATTTTCAATTGCTTCCGCATTGCTCGTTTCCGATAGCGGCAGCCCGCAAATGATTACCTTCTCTTCACGATGATCAAACACAATCGCCTCTTCATAAAACATTAAGTGAACATCAGGCATTTCTATCCCGTTTGAAAACTCCTTTCCAATGCTTTCAAACTTTCTGATAATGTCATAGCCAACATATCCGACAGCACCTCCTGTGAAGGGAAAACCCGGCTCTTCAAAAATTCTTGTAGGTAATAGTTCCTTCAATACCTCTAAAGGGTTTCCTTTCAACACCTTCTTTTCACCATCTCGATAAAGAATTTCACTCATTTCCCCCTTAGAAATGAGTTCAAAGGCAGGGTCTGTACCGATGAAAGAATATCGCCCCGAGTCATTGTACTTATGAGAACTTTCTAATAAAAATTTTTTGGTACCACTAATTTTTTGTAAAATCGAAATAGGAGTCAATGTATCACCTTTTAATTCTTGTATAATAAACCCATTTAATGCTTTCATGTTACAACTCCTTTCAAAAAATAAAAAAATCGTCCTCTATATGCGCAATCACTTACGCATATAGAGGACGATTCTTTGACCGTGTTGCCACCTCCATTTAAAGCAGGAAAAATCTGCTTCCTCTTTCGGATACAGAAACATAGTTCGTTCGATATCCTATCCTTTTAACGGTGGAACTCCGTGCATCCCTACTTTTAGTTCAAGATGTCTCTCGCAAGTCCATTCCACAAATCCATTCATATCGGGTTCCCACCTGTCCCGACTCTCTGGAAAGAATCAAATTTGTGTACTCCTCTTGCTCAACGATTTTCAATATTGAACTTTCAAAACAAAAAGGGCCCTCCATCCAAAAAGGACGGAAGACCCGTGGTGCCACCTTCATTAGCTAAGAATAAGCTCACTTTACCGATATCGCAGCATAAAGCTGTTAATATCTGTCTCTTGTAACGATGAGATCTTCGCCAAAGCCTACTAATCCTTATTGGACGGTTCGGTTTGGGGGCTCAGAAGTCCATTCACTTAAACGTCTACACTGATTTGCACCAACCATCAGCTCTCTAAAGAATCCGTATAAGGTACTACTCTTCGTCAATGCCAAAAACGATTAAATTTATTAATTTTTATCCTATAAAACTTGATCACCAATGTCAAGTATTTATTTTCCTAAAATTCAAAAATCAATTATACCATTTAAGGCTTACAATTCGATTTGTCACTTATTAATTTTCGTCCTTCCATTTAAAGGATACCTTATACTTTGTTATTTTTAAGTTAACAAGCGAATATTAACAATAGCGAATATGGAAAGCGTAAGCGCAGATGCGGCTTTCGCTTGACAGCAAAAATGAAGGCGGGATAGAAGATTCATGGAACATATTGAACAATTAGGTCAAAATCCACGGGCTGGTAATAGGAAACCATCGGCAGCTGGTCAAAAGCGATCGAATGAGGTATCTAAGCAAAAGTGGGCAATTGTCTCGCTGTCTTCCATTCCCTTAGTCATGACGTTAGGAAATTCAATGTTGATACCTGTATTACCTTCTATGGAAAAAAAATTATCAATCTCCTCCTTTCAAACAAGCATGATTATTACCGTATATTCCATTGTTGCGATTTTTTTAATTCCAGTGGCAGGATATTTATCAGATCATATCGGTAGGAAAAAGGTCATTATCCCAAGCCTTATTATTGCTGGAATTGGCGGGCTTATTTCTGGATGGGCCGCATGGAAGCTGGATGATGCCTATTGGCTTATTTTATCCGGCAGGGCTCTTCAAGGGGTTGGAGCAGCCGGGGCAGCTCCTATTGTCATGCCGCTAGTTGGCGACATGTTTAAAAATGATGATGACGTTAGCAGCTGTTTAGGACTGATTGAAACATCCAATACTTTCGGGAAAGTACTAAGCCCAATTTTAGGGGCTTTTCTTGCAGGATTCATTTGGTTTTTACCCTTTTTCTCTTTTCCAATATTTTGTGCCATTTCCGTTTTAATGATGACCTTTTTGGTTAAGTGTCCTAAAACAAAAGAGAAGCCAATTCCATTTAAAGATTTTTTTGTGAATGTAAAAAAAACCTTTACTGAAAAAGGTCGTTGGCTATTTGCCATCTTTTTTATAGGCGGCATCCTTATGCTTGTTTTGTTTGGCATATTGTTTTATCTATCGGAAATATTTGAAAAAGAATATGGTATAAAAGATATCAAAAAAGGATTCTTTTTAGCATTACCGCTGGGAGCATTATGTTTATCGTCTTTTATAAGTGGAAAAGTAATTAAGAAGAATAAAGTATTGATGAAATGGTTAACTTTTGGCGGTATTGTCGTCACAGCTCTTTCGATTGGGGCACTGTGGTTTTCCATCAAGTTATGGTATATGATTTTCATGTTTTTAATCAGTGGAGTAGGGATTGGATTAGGCCTCCCTTGTTTGGATGCCTTAATAACCGAGGGAGTTGAGAAGAAAGAACGCGGCACCATTACATCGATATACAGTTCAACGAGATTCATCGGAGTCGCAGCAGGTCCTCCAATTATTGCTGTGTTAATGAACCATTCAAACCATTGGATTTTCATTTTACTAAGCAGCCTAAGTATCATTGCCGCTATTGTGGCATTCATGTCGATAAAACCAAAAGCTGAAGCCTAATAAAAGTGCTGAGAAACCCTCCTCAGCACTTTTATAAATTTCCTTATATAGATTTTGCAGGGTTTCTTAAAGAAATCAATTAAAAATGGTTTCTTAGAGGCGTCACACTCATGCTAGGTCATACCAAATTTTCTTGTACCAAAATGACGATTATTATGCTATAATATTTTTGTTACTTTTGAGTATTGCGGGTGTGGTTTAATGGTAGAATTTCAGCTTCCCAAGCTGACGGCGGGGGTTCGATTCCCCTCACCCGCTCCAATACGACAAGTGGAGAAGTACCCAAGTGGTTATAAGGGGGCGCACTCGAAATGCGCTAGGACGGGCGACCGTTGCGTGAGTTCGAATCTCATCTTCTCCTCCATACATATTCTTTCAAATGACACTACAATTACTAGTGTTTTTTTATTTTAAGAAACGCCAGAGAAATTCTGGCGTTTTTTGCTTATTTCCCTATAGATAAGGACTTAACCATTCAGGGTCCCTGTCTTTACAAATATGGCATTTCTCAGTTTCTGGCTGAAAAGTATGAAATGACTTTCCACAATCCCGACATTCCTTTATGTGAAAAGTTGCATGGAATTCACTTCTTTTCTTAAAATCTGGATTTATTTCGATAGCTTGTTCTGGACATATATCCGTGCAATCCTTGCAGTTTACGCACTTTTCACTTTCAATTAGTAAAATAGAATCCCTAATAC
>NZ_JBALPG010000051.1:19465-64707 GCF_036965245.1 Neobacillus drentensis | reverse complement strand
AAATACTTTTTCCAAGCAAAATGAAGAACAAGCCTGGCAAAGTGTACATTTGTTTTGATCAATCTCCACTGTATAAAATTGATATTCCGGATAATAGTTTACTAGTTTCCACTCATTTTCATCTTTAATCCATGAAGCAGGTGCCATACTTATTGCTAATTGTTTTCCTCCTTTTTGGATGGAGGTAAAAAAATCTCTTCTAGAAAATGTCTTCTCATTAACTTTTTGTATAACTTTAATTGGATTATGACCTATGATCTTTAATTTACGATTAGCTTGATTAAGAACGATTTCCCACTTTTGATTAAGAGAGTTCCCAGCAATTTTTATCGAGTGTAATCCTCTTTTTTTATAAATTAGCAGTTCTTTTACAGAAGGTGTGTAACCCTCATCATAAATCAGACACCCCTTCTCAAATTCCCTTGAAGAAGTCATTCCTTCAATGGCAGACAGGGGGCAGGATATCATGCAATCCCCGCAGGAAGTGCATCTTTCTAAAATTATCTCAATCTTTTGTTGATTAATGGTTAAAGCTTTATAATTACATCCATCAAAACAAATACTGCAGGTTGAACGTAGATTCCTCTTTCTTGAACATCTGTTCGTAATATTCAAATCGACTTGCAAGCTTTCAAGCCAGTTGACAAACATAGACATATTACCACCTACAATTTTTTAACTACCGGACAATTTTGCATCCTTATGTGGTGTTATCACAATGTTAGGATGTGTAATCGAATCGCTTGGCATCCCTTTAATTTGGCTTACATTTCCATACTTTTTCCGTAGCTCTTTTATTGGGCCGAATTCAATTGCTCTCATTGGACATGTTGAAACACACACAGGTTTCTCGCCCTTTGCTTGAAGATCGATACAAAAATCACATTTATCAGATTTAAATACCTTTTTATTATATTGAGGAGCTCCATAAGGACACGCCTTGACGCATAATTGTGCACCTTGACAAACCTCTTGATCAATCGTAACAACACCATTTTCTTTATTTTTACTTATCGCCCCTACCGGGCAGCTAGATGTACATTTCGGCTGTGTACAATGATTACAAGCAATGGAAAAGTAAAAAGCTTTAAGGTTATGGACAATGCCGCCTGATGGCTGTTGAACGTAGGTGCCATCCTCATAGGTGTACACCCTGCGGAAATTTATACCTACGTCAAGATTATTTTTATCCTTACAAGAAACGGTACAGGCTTTACAACCGATACAAAGACTTTGATTAATATAAAATCCTAACTGGGCCAACTTCCTCACTCCTCAAACTTTTTTACTTCAACAAGGTTTGTTAATTGCGGATTTGCCTTGGCAAGTGGTGTTGGCCGCTGTGATGTTAGAACATTTACTGATCCCCGTTGATCTAGCCCTTCTTTATCAGGTGTGTACCAAGCACCTTGAGGAATCCCTACAACTCCAGGAATAATACGCGGTGTTACTTTTACATCGATATAGAGAGAACCGCGCTCATTATTGACCTGGACACGGTCGCCATTGTTAATACCACGTTTTTCTGCATCCTTTGGATTCATCCACATTTCTTGTTTTGCTGCTTCTTCAAGCCATGGCTGATTATCATAGGTTGAGTGACATCTCCGCTTATAATGCCAACTGATTAACTGTAATGGGAACTTTTCTTTTAATGGGTCTTCCGGTCCTTCCCATGCAGGAATATATTTCGCTATCGCAGGAATTTCATCGCGGTTATTCATATCCCATAAGGTCTTTGAAAACAATTCGATTTGTCCGGTTGGAGTTTCAAACGGGTGATTTTCAAGATCATCAATTTGCTCCTTAAAACCGACTAGTGGTGCATCATATATAAAATGATGTACCCCCTTCCTGCGAAATTCATCATAGGATGGGAAGCTTGGATCGAGCTCTTTTTTCGTCCTTTCTACACTTTCCTTAACCAAGTCAAGAGTTGTCTTTCCCTCAGTGAATTTTTCCTTTAATCCTAATTTCTCAGCCACATCAGCAAACACATCATATTCATCACGGCATTCATAAAGTGGGTCAATTGTTTTATCTCCAAATACAACATAATCTCCAAAACACCATGGGACACCGACATCATATCGTTCAAAGAACGTTGTACCAGGTAATAAAATATCCGCAAATTTGGCACTCGGTGTCATAAAGAGATCGCTTACAACAATAAATTCTACTTTGCTTTCATCCTCAAGCAGCTTTACCGTTTTATTGATATCAGAATGCTGATTTATCAGCATGTTCCCAGCCATATTAAAAATTAATTTAATATTTGCTGATAATTTTTCCGTTCCTTCTAAACCATCTGCTGCTGTCATTTCTGTCCCTTTCTCCACCGCCTTAGTCCAGAGAAAACAAGGGATCGAGGCCTTGACCGGATTTTCATATGAAAATGGATAAACTATATCTGAACGGCTCCAATAACCTGTTCCTGCTGCCCAGCCGCCAATCTTCCCAACATTTCCTGTCAAACATGCAAGCTGTGCACCACCGCGCATGAATTGCTCCCCATATGCCTGTCGTTGTGCAGACCAGCCTTGGATAAGTGCTGCAGGTTTCGTTTTGGCATACTCACGGGCTATTTCACGTATTTTATCAGCTGGAATATGACAAATTTTTTCTGCCCATTCTGGAGTTTTTGCTACCCCATCCTTTTCACCAAGCAAATAACTTTTTAACGACTCTTCCTTTGGAACCCCATCAGGCATATGGTCACCGTCAAATCCAATACAGTATTTATCAAGAAATGCTTGATCATGTAATTTCTCCGTGATGATCACATACCCCATAGCATCCATCAAAGCGTTATCCGTTGTCGGCAAGATAGGAATCCACTCGTCTGCAAAAGTAATTACAGTATCCGTATAACGAGGGTCAATTACAATGATTTTTGCACCATTTTTCTTAGCCTGCATTAAATATTCGCGGTATGGAGTCGAAAAAATCATTTCTGACGGATTTTGCCCCCACAAAATAATATATTTTGAGTGTAAGAGAGTATCAAAGCTGCTTCCGGAATTATTCGTACCGTACGTATAGGGAGTAGCTACATTTCCTGCCCCGGAACTGTAATCATTTCTATAATTTAAAAAGCCTCCTGTAAGTGATAATAGTTTCCTTGCTGCATTTTTACCCCCATGTAACCCCCAGCTTTGTCCTGAAGCATAGTTAACATATCTTGACTCTGGACCGTATTGATCCCCAATTCGTTTTACTTCAGATGCAATAGTTTCGATTGCCTCCTCCCATGAGATTCGTTTAAATTTTCCTTCGCCTCGTTTTCCTACTCGTTTCATCGGGTATTTAAGGCGGTCAGGGTGATAGAGCATACTTCGATAGTTTCTGCCTCTGACACACGCTCTTAGTGGCGGTGTAGATAAGTCACCACTTTCCTTTGTATCTGTACTGACCCTGACAACGACGCCATCTTTCACATGTGCTTTGATTACACAGCGTCCCCCACAATTATTAATGCTGCAGGTTGAAATGATTTTTTCCTTTTCTTTTGCATTCAATACCGTTGGTTCTTCTTTACTGTCAACAAGCATCTTAGTGCCAATTCCTCCAGCTATAACAGGAATCCCAATCGCTCCGGACCATTTTAAAAAGGTTCGCCGCTGCATTTTATTAGTTAATAAGTTCTTTAAATGGTTCTTTTCAGACATCAGTTAGTGCCTCCCCTAACTCCAATAAAGATGTTAAATCAAAGCTTAAAAAGTCTTCGAGCAGCATCGCTGCCCCCAAATATAATTTACTATTGGTATTCTCAATTACTTTTTCGCAAAAAAACGGAATCCAAATGGTTAAATGTTTTTCAAGAAAGTTAACTTGGCTTACGATTAATTCTAAAATTCTTTCAGGCCTTACTTCTTGCATGCTTTTATCCGCAAGAAAGATCATAAATTCCAATTCAAGTAATAAGTGGTCATCTGGTTCTTTATTTTCTTTTATAAATTGAAGACCGAATTGATGATATTGCTCTCTGATTTGATACGTCCACTCCTCAAAAAGCAGCTTCTCCTTACTCCTATAATAAGATTCCCACGGTGGTGCAGCTAATGGTCCCGGTCCTATGAACAGACGTTGATATTCTTCTTTTTCCTTATTGATTTGTTCATTTGATAAGTGTCCAAAAAAGTGCTGAAGGATCTTCCCCCCCTCATGAACCTCTTCTAAACCATGGAAATTAGCACTATTCCGAATTTCTGCCAAGACCTTATTATTTGGTGGCAAAAATAATAGATGCAGCAGCTGATAAAATTTTTTCCTTGATAAAAAAAACTGCTGTAATTGATTATGTAAAGATTCAGTTGTTGTAGTTATTTCTTCTCACCCCTTATTTGTGATTTTTTTCACATGTTTATGTGGTTTTTCTACTGACTTTCCTTTCTGCAAGGGTATATTTTTCTATTTTTATCATACCTCAATCTGCCAAAGATGAAATCAGTTTGTTCAATTATTCACATTAAATTCAAAATCCTTAGGATGAGTATGAAGCAAATGATTTTTTCTCTCTTTTAGAGAAAATGTGTATAATAAGAAGGTTAAAGAAAACTCGCAGATTAGCGAGCCCGTTAGGGTGAAGCCAAAGGCGCAGTTCCGCTTATGCGTTCAGAATTTATGGTAATAAATTCTGATTAGCCTAATAAACAGCAAAGGATGATCCACTTGAATATTACTGGCCACGAAGTTGAAAAACTAGAAGACCCATTTGGTTTATTATCAGGTGACCGCTATGAATTTTTTCTAGAACTTGATGTTGACGTAGAGGATGAACTTTATTCTGATAAAGGTGTTGGCTTAAAAGTGATTTTCGTCAGTGATAATGGCGGTAACAAAATTTCCAGTTATTATTTTTATGAACGGGGAAGCGAGAAGGTCCTTGACTTTGCCCTCGAAGAGGACGAGGAGGAACTAGTTCTTACTTATTGCCGGCAACATCGAGAAGAATAATGAAAAAGCAGGGAGTTTGGATTCTCCCTGCTGACATGTTTCATTACATAAAGTTTTTACTATGATTATGAATAACCTGAAGTTCTTTTGTTGTTTGACTCATTTCACTTTTGCAAATGGGACAATGGGGCACATCATTGCTTTTAAAATTATCACGAACCCAGCACTTACAATTCTCTGAATTACAGACCCAAATTTTAGTCTCTTCTAATTTGATTTCTTCATCATTTTTTCTTCCAAACGCCAAAACCATCACTCCCTTTAATTAGATATGACTGTTTTTGAACACTTTATTTATAAGTTCTGATTCTCCTAATCTGGTAATCATTATATAGAAAAAGGTGATGCCTTCATCTACGCATCACCTTTTATTTAACGACTACTTAATCTAATAAATATAACGAACAATAAAGCCTAACTTTATATTATCGTAATTTTCTAATTTAGTCAATTCAATTTTAATACATAGGAAATACTGAGAATATTTCGCATTATATGTCATACTTTGTGACATTCGCCTTGCAGAAAGATTTCCATAAAATTAACGATGAATTTTTGTATATCCGCTTCCATGCCAATATAATCAATACTTTCTGGTCGTTCTTTATCGGGTTTTGGACGGAAATCAGCAATACTTTTTCCTTTGGAATTTCCAAATTCCTCTACCCTAACACGTCGGGGTACATATTTAACTAGTTCAGGATTGGTTAAGGCCATTAGCGGAACAACATCATGAAGTGGTGCACCTTTAATTCCCGGTACATTTTTTTGATAAGCCTTATAATAATAATCGAAAGCTGGTTTTAATAACGGTTTAAATGGGGTTGAGCTGTTTTCATCAAGATAGTTTATGATTTCAGGTGTAATGATGGCTTTATTCGTTATATTTAACGGATATAAATAAATATTATGTGCTTTTTCCATTACGGTATTTGCTGCAATAGGGTCTACATAGAAGTTCGCCTCCGCTTCGGCTGTAATATTCCCAGGCACCAAAAATGCCCCTCCCATGATAAAAAAAGCTGTTACATCCTTTAAGGCATTATTCCCATATAGGATAAACATCAATGCTAACTCTGTTAATCTCCCAACAGAAACTATCACCAAATTCCCTTTATATTGTTTAACAATTTCTATAATTTTGTTTATATCATAAACATTTACATTTTTTAATATATCCGGCGGCTTAAGTGGACCTAAACCTTCCTTACCATGAATTTCTGGATAATACAGGATGGGTTCGCCTGATAGGGGGCCTGCAGTACCCGCAATAATTGGAATATCCTGTCTATTCCCTAAATATAACAAATAAGCTGTATTTTTAATCGATTGCTCTTTTGGCGTATTTCCATAGCCACTTACAATACCAACTAAATTTATTTTCGGATTAAGTAATGCAAACATAATTGCAAACGAATCATCGATACCTGGGTCCGCTATCATGAGTACATTATAAGCCATTTCCTATCCTCCATTATTATTATAATGTCCTTGTTTAAATTATGATTAAAACATAAATGAAAGAACAGGGACGACAAGGAAAAACCGATTCAAGTGCAATTCGAATCGGTAATGAGCTTTTTTATGCTTCCTTTTTTATTTTTGGAGCTCCCTTTTTTCTTGGTGCTGCTTTTTTTGGTTTGGTACGATCAATCGATGCCTGCAAGGCAGCCATTAAATCAGTGACATTAGATGCAATCTCCTTCGTCTCGGCTGTTACTATTTCTTTTCCGCTACGTTTCGATTCGACGAGTTCAAGGAGTGCGGTCCGGTATTCATCCGTATATTTTTCAGGCTCGAAAACTGAGGTTAATTGATCGATAAGCAAGATTGCCGTATCTAATTCTTTTTTTGTTATCTTGTCCTCGGAAGGGATATTTGGGACATCTCCAGCTTTACGAACCTCGTCAGGATAATGAATGGTTTCCATTACCAATGTATTTTCATACACACGGATGACAGCCATTTGTTCCTTTGAACGGATGATAATTTTGGCTAGGCCAACCTTCTGTGATTCCTGTAACGCCCTGCGTAACAGCGAATAAGCTTTCCCGCCTCCTTCATTAGGAGACATATAATAACTTCGATCAAAGTAAATCGGATCGATTTCCTCTATTTTTACAAAATCAATGATCTCTACAGCCTTTTCTTCATTTTCCTTTCGCAGCTTTTCTAAATCTTCATGATCAAGGACAACAAATTTTCCCTTTGTATATTCGTACGCCTTCACGATATCTTCTGGTTTTACCTCTTCTTCACAAACAGAACAAATTTTTTCATACTTAATTGGCGCATTACACTTGTTATGTAAGGTCCGAAGTTTAATATCTTTGTCTTCTGTAGCAGTGTGGAGCTTGATAGGGATGTTAACAAGTCCGAAACTAATACTTCCTTTCCACATCGTATGCATAGGAATTTCTCCATTCTTTTTGTTTTTATTTTGTGTCTCCACATTCAAGTACATTCCTCAAAACAAATGGAAAAGGATGAACTCGTCTTCCATGAAGCAAAATAAAGAAAAAAGGAAGGAATATAAATAATGAAGCCAATGCTGCCAAGTTTAACCTTTGATTTGCCGGTCCGGCCCAACTGGCTATACGAGGTTAAATATGATGGATTTAGGGCCATATTGGAGTGGAATTCCAGAGGAATTACGTTAACAAGCAGAAATGGAAAAGAGCTTTTTCCACAGTTTCCTGAGATAAAGGATTTTTTATTAAAACATGAAAAACAATTCAAACCCTTTTTGCCGTTACAACTAGATGGAGAGCTTGTATCCCTTGAAAACATATACAAAGCTAATTTCTCCTCCATCCAGGTGAGAGGCCGGTTAAAGTCTGAAAAAAAAATTATTGAGCAGGCAACCCGCTCCCCATGCCGTTTGATGGTTTTTGATTTATTGATGTTAAAAGGGAAACCGCTCCATTCTCTCGTATTTCATAAACGAAAAACCGAACTGTACAAATTATTTCAAACCATTGGATTTAATTTTTCCCCTGACCCTTATGATAACCAGTTGGTTCAATATGTAACAGCACAGGAGGATTTTACTAACATATGGGAAAAAGTGGTTTTATATGATGGTGAAGGCATTATTGCTAAATCGAAAAATAGTCTTTGGGAGGAAGGTAAACGGTCATTACAATGGCTAAAGTATAAAAATTGGAAATATGTCAGTTGCTTTATCATTTCCTTTGAGAAAACGAATGGCTATTTTTACGTTGGGGTTTATAAAGAAAAGGGTATTTTTTCTATTGGTCAGGTTCTATTCGGCTTTAAACCTGAAGAAAAGAATGCACTAAAGCAAACGATTAAACAAAATATGGTGAGTGAGGATGCCCAATTTATTTATGTCAATCCTGCAATCTGCCTCGAAGTGAAATATTTGGAGCTATATGATAACCAGCTGCGTGAGCCCCATTTTGACCGCTTCCGTTTTGATTTGGAGCCAGCAGAATGTACATATGACCGCTTTATATTTGCACAGAAAAACCTGCCCACAGATTTGGAAATTACCCATCCTGACAAACCGTTATGGAAAAAGTTTTCCATACAGAAAGCGGATTATATACTGTACTTACGAGAAACTTCACCGTATATGCTCCCTTTTTTAACGAATCGTTTGTTAACCGTCATTCGTTATCCACATGGAATGTTTGGCGAAGCATTTTATCAAAAAAACTGTCCCGATTATGCACCAGAATTTGTTCAGACACATCTAGCTGACGGGATTGATTATATTATTTGCAATAATTTGAAAACGCTTGTTTGGCTGGGAAATCAACTGGCGATTGAATTTCATGTTCCCTTTCAAACCATTAACAGCAAAGGACCAAGCGAGATTGTTTTTGACTTAGACCCTCCCTCAAGGGATGCATTCCCATTGGCGATTAACGCTGCACTTTTAATAAAAGAAGTTCTTGACCAATTAAATTTAATCGGGTTCATAAAAACTTCCGGCAATAAAGGCTTGCAAATTTATTTACCTCTACCGGAAAATAGTTACTCTTATGATGATACAAGAATTTTTACAAGCTTTATTGCGGAATATTTAATATCCAAGGATCCTGAATCTTATACGATTGAACGAATGAAAAAAAATCGCGGGAACAGGTTATACGTTGATTACGTACAACACAGTGAAGGAAAAACGATTGTTGCCCCTTACTCAATGCGGGGAAATGAATACGCTGGTGTTGCAACGCCGCTTTATTGGGATGAGGTGGATGAAAAATTGGAGCTCGTTTCGTTTAATATGGAAAATGCCCTCAAACGAATTCGCGGGCAGGGAGATCCATTTAGGAATTATTTTCAAACAAAACAAGTCCAACCGTTTGGACCTGTCCTAGAAATTTTAAAAAAAGGTAAAAAAGGATAAGGCACGCCTTATCCTTTTATCGCATTTTCAATTATTTGCTGTGACTCTGACTGAAGCCGTTCATATATTTGCTGTTCGGAAAAATCGTTTCTAGATTCTAGTCTAAATGAAAACTCATCAAGGTTTACCATGATAGAAGCTTTGTATAGGTAGGTAGCATTTCCAATTAGATCAATTGAGTATGTCCCCTCACATTTATGTACAACACATTGAACTCTTCCGCCATTATTATAAACATCAATAACCTTTTCAAATTCATTGAGTCCTGTTAAACAAGTAACAAGTGAAGAAGCTGACATAGCTGTACCACATGCATTTGTAAAACCAACACCACGTTCATAGGTTCTAACATAGATAGAACCAGCCTTTAGTGGTTTTACAAAGCTTACATTTACACCGTCCGGGAATAACTCATTAGGTCTATTTACTTTTTCACTAAGTCGTTGTTGAAGATCGATTTGAAGCTGATCGGTTTCTACCATCGCAATTAAATGCGGATTTGGCACCGCTAGCGCGGTAAACCTTAATTCTTCTGACAGTTTTACAATTCTTTCATTGAATAGTGTTGGTTTATTTAAATTTAATGGTAACGCCTTTAATTCAAACAGTACTGGGGAAATTTCCACTTGATAAGTATGGACATCTTGGAAGATGTCTTGCTGCTTACTAATTTGGAGATTTGCTTTCATTGTTTCAATTACAGCTTTATTTAATCCATGATGTTCACAAACATATCTCGCCACAAGGCGGAGTCCATTTCCACACATTGAAGCCTCTGACCCGTCAGCATTAAATACACGCATTCTTCCATCGGCATGATCGCTCTTCATTACAAAAAGAATCCCGTCCGCACCTAAATCAGAATACCGATTACATAACAACCGGGCAAGATCTGCTCGATCGCTATCAGAAAAAGAATAATCATTCTTTAATTCATCAATGATCAGAAAATCATTTCCTGAACCATGACCTTTAATTAAGTCGATTTGCACAGTAAAACCCCCACAATATCGTTTTACTTATCATCATATCAAACATTAGTATTGAGGGAAACTATACAGATCGCTATCTTTCGATAAAATATTCGTTAATGAGAAATGACATTCGGAGGAGCTTGTCCTCTTCAGATAAAATCTCTCTAAAGGATAGTACAGGCGTATTTGGTTCTGGAAACAGTTGATTCCACTCCAACGGCATCCATCCCCTGCGAAGCCGTCCTACATGCTGATGACATTGATCCAATACTTTCTCATCCATAAAGACTGAGGATCCTTCTATAGCACCAACGTACCTTCCGAAACCATCGAACAATTCCTTTTGCGATTTCCGCAAGCCTAGATTCTTTTTTTCAAGTCTGCCCAAAAGATGGTTATTACGATTGTATACCTCAATCATAATCGATTTTCTACCTTTTACTTTAAAGAATCCAAGTACTTCATTATCAAAATTGTAAAGAGCATATGTTTTTGAAAGCATTAATGGTTTCCAGCTCTTTTCACGGAATTTTTTTATAATACCTGCCAAATGACCGTCCGAAAAATAAAGATGCAACCGTGAAGATTGAGTATTCATATACATCACCAAAAGATGCCGTGCTTCAAATAAAGACTGATTGATCCTCTCTGATTTAGCGATATTTTTGCTAATCGCTATCGATTGTCTCAATCTATAAAGGTAGATTTGAAAACTAACCAAGCTATACATTAGAAATGGAATGGTATATAACATGATTTCCCTATGCTTAACAATAGAAAAATTTATCACAATAATCATGATTGTCGGAACTAATGCTGCAATACTACCATTCAAGTTTATATTAGCTGTATCCCGGTAATATTCATTTATTTTCATCCATAAAACTCCTTATCAATTCCTCTACTATCAGTTTATTTACTAGTAATCAAAAAAATGATAATAGAAGTTTTATTAGTTCAAAAGAAAAGAGAAGATGCAAATTAAGCTCTTCTCTTAAGTGTTGATATAGTTTAAGATGGACGACATTGAATTTTTTGCATCCTTATAGCCTTGATTGTACAGGTCTTCCAACCTTTTTGGGTTTCTTTCCATTCTTCCAACCTTTAATGGCTGTGTCGGTCGAATAATAAGAGCATTTCCGGCTTTTTCTTCGTCTTCCAAGTATGCAACCGTGTCATTATAAATTTGGTATCGTTTCCTTAATGAATGCTGCAAACCTTTATATTCCGGATATTTCCGGTTAACAAGAAAATGAAATTTTGAAGATTTTTTCAAATATCCTTTATTCCTAGTTAAAATAACGATATTTTTCTTAAAACCATCTTTTTGCGCTTTTTTGATTGGAATTGGATCACTTATACCTCCATCAAGTAAAATCTTGTCTTTAAAAAGGATTTCCGGAGCAATAAACGGCAATGAGCTAGATGCTCGTAGAATGGTTAGAAGATCCTTTTCATAATCTTGTTTTTTTAAATAAACGGGCTCTCCAGTTAGACAATCTGTCGTCCCGACGACAAATTCTGAAGGATTATTATAAAACACGTCATAATGGTATGGAACATACTTATTGGGAATTTCATCAAAAATAAAGTCCATTCCAAAAAACTGCCGATTTTTAAAATAGTTTTTCCAGGATATATATCTTGGGTCAGATGCATATTCAATGGTGACAGTTTTATTTCTACCTTTTTGCTTCGACAAATAGGATGCAGCGTTACAAGCACCTGCAGAAACACCAATTACATAGGGGAAATATAAGTCTCGTTCTAAAAAATATTCAAGGATTCCTGCAGTATAAACACCGCGCATTCCGCCGCCTTCCAATACTAAACCGACTTGATCTATCACACTGCCTCGTCCCTTCTATCTAAACCTTTGCAAAATTTCATAATAATCATTATAAAATACCATCCAAAATTTGCAAAACGAAAAGACTTTTTGAGGATCAGTATTTCATTCGTTGAACTTTGATAACTGTCTAGCATTAGCACATAGCAACTAGTGGACTTCCCTCAAAGGGAGCATGCTTTTCTATGACGCTAGCTCTTTTTTCTTAAAAATTATCACACTTAAAGATAGTAATATTACTATGCAGCCCGCTGCTATTAAACTAGCCGGCAGAGTATCATCAGGAATACCCTTATCTAAAAGTATTTCACTTGCATAGCTAGTTAACTGTGACGGGCTCCATTCAAGCAGATTGGAAAGTATACCGCTTACTAGACTAACAACCATAACAACCGCTAGTGAAATAAAGCCAGCTACTCCCGGTGATAAAAGTGACGCACTTAAAAACAAGGTAATCGTTAAAATTACGGTAAGCCATAAACCATAAAAAAAGAACGACTGGAAAAAGTTCTCAACCGGAATCCAATCAAATAAAACACCTGTGTAATACCAAGTCGCAAGATAGCCGATCAAGAAGGAAAACCACATTAACAACAGAGCCCCTGCCCATTTGGCGGTTACAAAGGAACGATAGGATACAGGTTTCACTAAAATCATCGCGGCCACACCGCTTTTTCTTTCTGAAGCTATTATGCCCATGGTTGATAAGACAATAATTAAAACACCTAAAGTAGTATATTGGCCAAGGCCTTGAATCAACACTTCTCCAGCTGTTGGTGTTGGGATATTGATAACCGCTCCTTCAGGCAATCCTCCAGCTAAATCGAGTATTTGCGGCATGTAATACGTTGTAATTGGCTGCTGAACACCAATTAATATAAAGGTAATCGGAACCCAAATCCATTTAAAATTTCTCCACATTTCTACTATCTCTTTTTGCAGCAATGTCATCCATTGGCTCATTTCCCCACCACCTTCATAAACACATCTTCAAGGGTCATACTGCAAATTTCAAATTTCTCAAGCGGCAAGTTTTGTTCGGAAATCCACATTAAGAATGACTGTCTTGCCTTGGCTATATCCTTAACAAAAATACTAATCCGATTTCCTTCATTCCTTAAAGAATGTGTTAACACATGGGATGAGAAGAATGAAATATAGTCATCGGTTTTTCCTCTAAAGTACAAATCAATTTTGGCTTGCTGGTGCCGTTCACGGAGATCAGTCATTGTCCCTGATTCAACAATTTCCCCGTTATGTAGAAACAGAATTTCGTCACATACTTCCTCAGCATCATTTAAGATATGTGTTGAGAATAGAATGGTTGTTTCTTTCTTTAACCCTTCAAGAAGATCTAAAACTTCCCTTCTGCCAATTGGATCCAAGGCAGAAACGGGCTCATCGAGCATTAATAGCTGAGGGCTATGTATAAGGGCTTGGGCAATTCCTAACCTTTGTTTCATCCCACCGGAATATTTACCAACCTTCCTATTTTTTGCCTCTAAAATTCCAACAAGCTGCAGCAGTTCTAGTGATCGTTCTTTTGCTTCCTTAGTAGGTAATCCCGCTAATCTTCCAACATATGTTAAAAATTCAAGACCCGACATCCATTCGTAAAACACAGGAAATTGTGGAAGGTAACCGATTAATTCCCGGATATCCTCACCTTTTTTAGCTTCTGTAAAGATTATCCTTCCACTCGTCGGATTCATTAGTCCAGAGAGCATCCTAAGGGTGGTCGTTTTACCCGAACCATTCGGACCTAATAAAGCAATACATCTTCCTTTTTCTAATGTAAAATCAAGTCCTTTAATTACTTCCGTCCCTTGAAAACTCTTTTTTAAACCTTTTATTTGAATAAGGGACATCAGTTACTTCTCCTTCCAATGACAAAATAAAGGATTGGCCCAATAATATTAATGAATAGAATAATCAGTGCCCATAACCACTTAGGACCATTCGTTCTTTCTATTTTGACGAGATCAATGATTGAAACAATTAATAATATTAGCTGGATAATAAGAATTGGCGCGATAATTGGTAAAAATCTTACTAAAGTATCCATGCTGTTTCCCCCTTTGTATTGTTATTCAATCATATGACGTTTAAACTGAAAAAACGTTCAAAAACCCGACAAATATTTTTGCCGGGTTCCAAAAAGATATATTTTATTTAATTAGCCTAAAAATCCATGGGAATTGATATTCTTTACCCTCGTACGCTCTAACGGCTGCGATAATACTAAAAATAAGTGCTGCAATCCCAATTGCCCACAATAGGAAAATTCCAACTATTACAAGGGTTAAAATCCCCGCGACGATTGAATACACGAAATAAGAAATAAAGAAATTAAAATATTCTTTCCCATGATAATCAATAAAAGATGACTCATCCTTCTTTAATAACCAAATAATTAGTGGAGCTATTATTGGAAAAAACAAGCTTAACACATATATACCAGCCGCCATTAACCTTTCTTCACTTTTTATCATTTTCATTTCCCCCATTGGAAAAAATTCTTTCCTTACCTTACTATTTATGTATTGTCCCCTAAAAAGTTTCATAAATTACCTAAAATTCCGCAAAGAAATTAGAAAAGGAATCAGATTTCCACCTTTTCCTTTAACACATATGTTGTTAAAATAGATAAAATATAATTAACATCAAATAGAAAGGCTTTATCATGACAAAAATACTTTTAAAAAATGCTTTTATTTATCCCGTTACTTTCAATCCGATAAAAAATGCCGATGTTCTTATTGAAAATGGAAAAATAAAAAAAATAGGAAGGAATCTCACGACCGATTTAACCGTTAAAATCATCGATTGCTGGGGATTATATCTATTTCCTGGCTTTATTGATGTTCATACCCATTTAGGTCTATATGATGAAGGCACTGGTTGGGCAGGGAATGATGCCAATGAAACTGCAGAAGCACTCACACCCCACATTCGAGCCATCGACGGGGTTTATCCATTGGATCCGGCCTTCACTGACACAATAAAAAGCGGTATAACAACCGTTCACATTATGCCAGGAAGTGCTAATGTGATTGGGGGAACCACTTCTGTTATCAAAACTACTGGAAAAAATATAAAAAAAATGATTGTCCAAGAAATTGCCGGATTAAAAATAGCCTTAGGGGAAAATCCAAAAAGAATCCACAGCAATGGTAATAGTGATTCAATTACAAGGATGGGGATTATGGGAATGCTCAGGGAAGCCTTTTACCAGGCCATTCATGCTGATAACCCTGAAGAACTTAGAATTGCCCCGATTGTGATGGCACTAAAAAGAGAAATTCCGGTAAGAATTCATGCACACCGTGCAGATGATATAATAACCGCACTAAGGTTCGCAGAAGAGTTTAATCTGGATTTACGGATTGAGCACTGCACCGAAGGACATTTAATTGCCAGTGAGTTAGCTGGTATTGATTTAAAAGTTTCCGTTGGCCCAACATTGACCAGAAGATCCAAAGTCGAATTAAAAAATAAGACATGGAAAACGTATGAGGAACTGACAAATCATGGTGTCGAAGTGTCGATTACGACAGATCATCCATATATACCCATTCAATATTTAAATATTTGTGCAAGTTTAGCTGTTCGTGAAGGATTACCGGAGCAAAAAGCTCTTGAAGGAATTACCATCCTACCGGCTAGAAATTTAAAAATAGACCAAAAGGTTGGAAGTATCGAAGAAGGAAAAGATGCTGATTTAGTGCTCTGGAGCCACCATCCATTCCATTACTTAGCAAAGCCTAAATGGACTATGATTGGCGGCGAAATCGTCTACAACGAAGCGTAGAATTTTGTTGAAATTTGGCAAAAAAAATAATTGAAAATCCAACAAAAAAACTATTTATTTTTTTCATTTTTTCTTGTATCATACTCTAAGTAAAACTATTTTAGACCTGAAAATTTTGGGGGTTTATAAACATAATCCGTTAACAAAAAAATGATATAGGGAAGGCAAATGGTGCGCCACCAGTTTTTTCTGGTTCTAGTGGGTTCGATTCCCACCCCGAAATTTTTTAGCAACTTTATAAAGCAAACTCGTCGACTGTCGAGCCTCAGAGGGCGAAGACAGAGGCGTAATTGCACTTATGCCTGATAGGTAAGTTTTACTTTCCTATCGGCTAAAAAATTTCGAGGGTGGGCCGCTTCTTTTGACATGGGATCGGTATGCCCTAATGGAGGGTAATTCATGCTAAAGAAACGTGATCTTCATGACAGCCACACATTGTACGAATTAATGACGCATCCTGCTGTCTTCCCTTTTGTACGTCATAAAACTGATTCTTATGATGAATTCTTATTTATAACAAAACAAACCATTGAAGCAGAAGAGCGCGGTGAATTAATTTCACGGACGATTCTCGATGAATGGGGTACCCCAATCGGTACGATTAATTTGTTTGATATTGAAGATAATGCAGGATTTTTAGGAACGTGGCTTGGAAAACCCTATCATGGTAAAGGGTATAACAGCCCTGCTAAAGATGCCTTTTTTCAGGAGCTATTTTACGAAGCTGGGATAGAAACAGTATTTATGCGGATTCGTAAAGTTAATATCCGCTCAATCAAAGCTGCTGAAAAGCTTCCATATGTTGTTAAAGCAAATGAAACGAGAATTTCTATCTATCAGCAATTAAACGCAAATGGTGAAGTTTATGATTTATACGAGATTCCAAAAGACCTATACACTTTCCATCTGTTACGAAATGGCTCACTTCAAATAGATTCTTCTAAATTATTGGAAGCCTAAAAAAGCAATCACCAAGGCGATTGCTTTTTTTTATTATTTTAATAATAATTCCTGTTATTCCAATACATTTTGTTCAATGGTTTCATTTACATCACTAAGACCCATTTGGAGCAAAAAATCTTCTAATTCCTCGGTTGTTAACGTTTCAAAGCGGCCATCATGAAAAAAAACTTGGGTTTGATTTGGATTGATTCTGTTCATGTTAAAACTCATTTTCTTTGCTCCTTTCATAGATGATTACTTTCTATTATCCACAAAAGGAACGGATTTCATTCCTGAAAATCAACTTGCTAGAAAAATTATGAAACCATTACTTGTTTACCACTTTTTCCATGTATAATTTTCTAACTATAAATGTTTTATAGAGCTCTAATTTTTTGTGTTCAATGGGATGTTTGGTAATCCCGATATTTTTTAATTGTTTTACGTACCATCCTTTAGACCCTTGATAAGCCATTTATTTATCCCCCTTCAAAATTGCTTGTCCCTACAATCTATGAAAGGTCGATGGCCTTCATGCCACTTTATAAACTAAATTTTCAATGCTTTCCCAAGTACATCTGCTCCGCCTGTTATCGGAATAATACTTCCTGTAATAAAGTCTGATTTCTCGTCTGTAAGAAAGGCGATCACTCGGGCAATGTCCTCCCCTGTCCCCTGCCTCCCAAATGAATGATTTCCGTGGCTTGCCGCGATAGACGCATCAATATTTTTTTCCTTCCACTCATTAGTTATATCGCCAGGACAGACCATATTAGCCGTTATCCCATGTTGTGCTTCTTCCATTGCAATAGTTCGGGTTAGTGAAGCGAGTCCAGTCTTTGCTGCTGCAAAGGCAGAACGATTGATCCATCCAGGAGCAGTTTCGACCCTGTCATATCCCAGTGTAATAATTCTGCCCCAATTTTGTTTTCGCATCTCAGGAATGATTAGCTTTGACAAATAAAATACTGCCGATAAATTCCCTTGGATTAAATAATTCCATTCTTCAAATGAGTAGTCAGTTAACTTTTTTCTTTCATGTATGTAAGGTCCGGCATTATGAACTAAAACATCCACACTCGAATAGGTCTTAAAGGTCTCTTTTACAATTCGGGTACAATCTTCCTCGTGCGCCACATCCCCTTGAACGGTGATATTTTTCGTTCCAAAACAATCATTCAAATGCTTTGCTAAGAAAACCGCTTCTGATTCACTATTTCGATAGTTGATCACAAGCTGATACCCATTTTCTGCAAGCTGTATTGCGGTTTTTTTGCCAATACCTGTAGCTCCACCTGTAATCAAAGCCGTTTTCCTATTCACAATTTATTACCTCTCACTTTTTTATTTCTCCCTTTACTATATGTTAAAAAGATTCGTTTAGATATGCAAATAATTTATTCCCAACCATTAGATTCTTAGTCATTTTACAGTATTGATAAGAATTAATAACGGATGGGCATTCAATTGCATAGTATGAGGTAAATAATTAAAGGATGTGACAGGATGCAGACTGTAATCAATATTTTCAGCCTGAAAATTAACAGCGTATCTAACAACGGGTCTGTCAACATCGGGGAATCCCTTCATAATGCTCATACGGCCAACTCAAAATCTCAAGGTCAAAATGCATCCTACGGTGATTTAGCACCACCTACTGCCGCAATGGAAAACGTATTTATTGATCCAGACGTCAATGATATGGGAGATATCGCAAATCCGTCGAACGCCTTTAGTAATTCGAGATAAAGGACTGAAGAAAAATGCCTTTTCAGATAAATGTTTTTAACATTAAAACAAATTCCATTAGTAATAATGCAAATATTTCTTTAGGACCTGCCGTCCAAAACAGCCATACAGCAAACCATAAATTGGTAGGAATAAATATTGCATTAGGTGATTTATCCCCTGCGAGCTCGTGTTCTTTGAATGGCTTCGTTGATCCTGATATTAGTGATCAAGATCAAATTGCTAACCCTTCCCTGCCAATTTCGAACCAATATTAGATATAGAGAGGTTGAATAAAATGTTTCCTTGGAATATGTTCCCTTTTACAAAGGATATGAAAGAATCAATACAAAAAATGAAACCAGAGGAGATAAACAATTATGTCCAGGATCTAATAGGAAAAATGATGCCAAACATGCGAGATATGATGAATCCTCAAGATACTTTCAATGGCTTTCAAACATCAGTCTCAAAGCAGCACTCTGCCACAGGTGTATTAAAATCCACATCCTTTGAGACACATGATTATGTTTTTGTTAGAATTCCAATTCAAAATGAAGACTGGATCAAACAACTTCGCCTTTATCATACTTCAAATCAGCTAATCGTTGAGCACATTCCACAGAATGAGGATACAAACACTATCACCCTTCCTGCTATTGTTAAAAAGAAAGGCGCTACAGCAAACTATAAGGATGGCATCCTGGAAGTAAAAATCCCGAAAAATATTGATATGCAATACTCACAAATCGATGTGACGGAAATATTTTAATCGTCACTTTTTGCATGTTTTTTTTAATAATTAATAAGATGAATTAAAGGGTCATTAGGAAGGAGTGAAGTTTTGGAGATCGATAAATTAAAAAAATGGATGGATGCCGCCCAACAATTCCAATCAGAAAATTTTTGGAATAATATATTCGATAACCAGAATCAGAAAGCACCCTCCTTATCTCATTTTTCAACTGTTGCAGAATTTATTCCAAAATGTGATCTATACGAATCAAATAAAGAACTTGTGATCGAAGCAGAGATTCCCGGAGTGGCAAAAGAAGATCTTCATATTTCAATCCAACAACAGCTTTTAACCATTATTGGGGAATTTAAAGCATTAAATCAGAATCGTAAATATTATCTAAAAGAACGTGCTAATCGCCATTTTAAAAAGGAAATAACGCTTCCCTATCCTATTCTGATTAATAAAGTCAAAACAGAAATTCGTCAAGGTGTTTTATACATTGTCATGCCATTTGATCAAGATGATATAGAAAATATCCCCATTTCCTTTGAACAAACCAATTCTGAATAGAGGGTTTTTATGCGATTTTTCTTTCGCTTGTTCGCTTCGAGTAAAACCTTAACGAAGAAAATATCAGATTTGGAGAAGAAGGTTTCAGATTTAGAAGCCAATATCAGTGAAGTGAAAGCGGGCACAAAGGCCGCATTAAACATTCCCCCAAAGGAAATAGAAAGCTCTCCCACTATTCAAATTGAGCATCTACAGGTAGATAAAATCGTAATTGAACGTTTGGATTACGCCAATAATTTTGGTCAATTAGGGATAAAAGAATTATCAGGAAAATTAAATATTGGCTCAACCTATGAAGGCGATATATCTGAATTAATTAATGAGAAAGTCAAAGAAAAAATTAGTAACGAAGCAAAAGTTAATTTTAGAGCAAAAAAAGAGTCGTAAAAAAAGACAGCCGAGGCTGTCTTTTATTAAGGGCTTTTACTGACCTTCAGTTGATTGATCATGGTCATCCATATTCATTCCATCCATCGAGTCTTTTGCTTTCGGATCTTCAGATTCACTTGGTGTCCCGACGATAAATTCCTTTTTCGGCATATTATGCATATCTCTTGCCGTTACATGAGAAATGATATAATACGTTCCTTCCTGCTGGAAAGTCTTTTCGAGTCGGTAAACCCCTTTTTCCGCATGTTTAATTTCTACCTTTTCTTGTTTTTCGTCATTTGCGCGCCAAATCTCGAAGATCACACTATCAGCATCATTTACTTCTTCATTTCCCTGTGTGACCTTTGCTTCAAAGGTAATTGGCTTATTTAATTCTCCAGTCGCAGGTTTAATTGACAAGTCTACATTTACCATTTCAGGTAGTTGTCCTGCCTTTTCTTTTTGCTGCTGCCCACAGGAAACGACAAGGCTAAGAAATAGAACTGTTAATAAAATAGATAAAAGCTTCTTCACGATCATTCTCCCCTAACTTATTTCTTCCATGATTTCAATATGCATTTTTATTAATTGTACCTTAGTATCAATAGCGATTGGTGAATCTATAACCCTTTTTACTGCCGAATAATATTTTTCAAACTTGTTTTTTCTTATTCTTGGATGAGAGTTTTCATCTAAAAGTTCCCGTTTTATCGCCTCGGTTAACGTCTCTTCACTTGTTTTATTGTCTGCTGCTAATATTCGGTTGTTCCAAATCGAACGGTATTCCTCTAATAAATGATCATAATTCATATTTATCCTCGCCAAACAGATCCTCCCCTTTACACTCACACATGCATTGTTACATATTTACTAACATTATTGCAAAAAATAGATTTTAGCAATACTACGAAAGGAGAAACGTATGTCTACTCCATATAAATGTCCAAATTGCAAAACAAATCGCAGCCGGTTTAATATCATTCAACAAGTTACACAGTCTGTGAAGCTTGACCCACAATCAGGAGTAGTTGTCAGGGAATATGGTGAAAATGAGTTAGAACCCTTTCACCTTCCTTACAATGGGCCGGATTATCGGGTACAATGCGGTGCCTGCGGCTTAATTGAGGATGAATTGACCTTTATCAAGTTCGGGGAACAGATTTAAATTACAAAAAAAAAACACCTTTATTCATGGGGGGTCCTCATATAAAGGTGTTTTTTTCTTATTGAAGATTATTTTCTTTTAAAAAATTCAGCGAGTCCACTTTCCAAGCATCCACAGGTGAAAATCTTACCATATGAATATTTCCTTTAAATGTGTGGCTGCCCTTGTCTTTAATGTACCAATCAACCACAGCAGGAACTTCCAAACTAATTTCTTCAGTTAAATCCTCAGGAGGCAAAAGCTCTAATCGCGATATTTTAATATTTTCAACCTTCCCTAAAATAGGCTTCCATTTAATATTTTGTAACGAGATTTGGGAAGTAATTACTGGATCCTGCTGCTTTAGGCCCGCTACATAAGCGTTAATCACTTCATATGGATTCGCTTTGCCTAGATAATCATCTAATTTACCAGATGCCTTCATAACCATGAGCATATGGGAGAGATCCATTGAATTAGTGCGATGGGTCGTGCTCCCATAGAAATGTATACAAAAATGACCTGGAAAATTATTCTTTAGTGCTCCTGCTCCATGGGGCATACCGTGCATCGATGCTGCAATCCAAAGGTCTTTATGAATAACAATTATGGCTCGGCGTTTCCAGCTCCACTTTCCGCTGTATATTTTTTTCATCACTTTCGTGTCTTTTGGAGTTAACGGCTGAACATCAGCATGATGACTTCCTGCACGTCTTTGAACTTTAAAGCGTTTTCCTGTCTCCACATCCAAAACCGCAAATTTTGTATATTTAGGTAATAAATGATTTACCTCTTTCCAGTTCAGCATTTCAATTTTATAGCTAATATCAGATGCTGCCTGAACCCCTTGTCCATTAAGGAGGAAATAAATTATAACAATTAAACAAGCTGACTTCTTCATCAAAGACCCCCTTTTAATGGATTTTAGCTACATTAAAAGAGTTACCTGAAGATGAAATTATCATTCATTCATGGCTAATTTTATCTTGTTTTTCGAGGTTGGCAAGTTTTTCTTGCATCACATTCCAATCAATATTCTCGCCGATAAATACAAGGTTTAAAGGCATATTCATATCTTCCTTCATGTATAAAGGCATTCCATAGGAAAATTGAAATAAAAATGGCTGCTCTGAATAATCAAACTTCACATATCCTTTAATTCGGTATATCGTATCAGGCAATTCTTTTAAAAATTCTTCAAAACTCTTATGGTTAATAGCTTTTTTAAATTGGTAAACAAAGGTTGACAAGTTCAAATCTACGTGCATTGATTCCTTTTCAAATGATACCGACAGATTTCTGAGCTGGGCAATAGAAACCTGTGAATAATTTGTCAGCAGGCACCTAGCCTTGGGATTGATTGATTGAATTTCAAAGGTAATACTAGCTTGTTCCATCTCTTTTAAGTCATTCATCTTGTTAATAATAATAAAGTCAGCATGTCTTACCTGTTCTAGGATCAACTGTTGCAGCTGCGGGCTTAGTGTTTTTCGGTTTTTCCATCTTGTTCCATCTACCGTCGTTATAATACCTTTAATCACTAGTTTATCTGCAAACAACGGGGAAAGGATAGCATCCAACACCTCAACGGGATGTGCCGCTCCAGTGGTTTCAATATAAATTACGTCTGGCATTACATCCATTAATAAACCTTGAAGCTGTGCTTCAAGCTTGTCCGATATCGAGCAGCAAATACAGCCGCCTAAAAGCTCTTTTAAAGCTACATCATCATTTATCGAATCAGAATCAATCGATACCTTTCCTAATTCATTCATCATGACTGCTACTTTTCTTCCTGCACTACGTTCATCCTCAAGTAATCGTTTTAATAAAGTTGTTTTTCCACTGCCTAAAAATCCTGATAATATATAAACTTCCGCTTTTTTCATTATAATTCCCTTCTTTTTATGGATAGTTAAAAAAATTGACCCGACTCCTAACGGAATCGGGTTCATTGACTATTTCATTTTTCCTTTTAAAACCTCAACTGCTTTTTGTAATTGAGTATCATTTGTTTTGATTTTTTCTCGTAAAAGATCCATGAGCTTCATTGTTGAATCACCTTTTAATACCCCATCAGCAGGGAGACCTTGTGCTGTTTGGAAGGCGATAACAGCTTCTTTTGTGTTTTCATCAAAAAATCCGTCTTCACGTCCTGGGTCATAACCTACAGCTTTTAACATCTTCTGTGCTGTTTGAACATCAGTTGATGAGGTAGATAATGCTAGTTCCTTATCCGGATTAATAATTGGTAATGTTGCATATTCTGGAAGGGCAACCTCCACATCTGGCATGATTCCTTTTTTATGAATCCAATTCCCATTTGGTGTCAACCATTTTGCGATCGTATATTTAAGGTTTGAGCCGTCTTTAAAATCTGCTGCGGTTTGTACCGTTCCTTTTCCAAAAGACTTCTCGCCGACAAGTGGTACACCAGCCGATTCCTTTACAGCAGCTGCGAAAATTTCTGATGCGCTTGCACTTCCTTTATCAATTAAAACAACTAAAGGATAATCAGTATTCCCATCATTTTGTGAAGGAATTTCCTTAATCTTTCCGTTTCGGTCTTCTTCTTTCACAATGATTTTTCCTTTAGGAACAAACATGCTTGTAATACTGATTGCTTGGTCTAATAATCCCCCTGGATTTTGACGCAAGTCTAACACCAGACCCTTCATGCCCTTTTTCTGCAAATCATTCAAAGTAGTCACAAGTTCTTTTGATGTATTAGTTGAAAAGCTTGTTATTTGGACTTTAGCAATGGTGTCATCTATCATTTCACCATAAACGGTTTCAATCGGAATTGTATCACGAATAATCGGTACAGTCATCGGCGCATCTGTCCCAGGTCGTTGAATTGATAATTCGACTTTTGTTCCCTTTTTCCCTCTAATTAACGTAACAGCTTGAGTTGAATTCATTCCCTGCAAGCTTTTTCCATCCACAGATATGATCATATCATTTGGTTTTAAGCCAGCTTTTTCAGCAGGTGATCCTTTAATCGGAGAAACAATTATGATATGGCCTTCTTTTTCCTGAATTTCTGCACCAATTCCTTCAAAGGAAGAAGAAATACTACTGTGAAAGCTTTTGGCTTCTTCATTGCTCATATAGTCGGAATATGGGTCATCTAGTGATGAAACCATACCATCAATCGCACCATTAATGAGCTTTTGTTGGTTCACATCCTTGTAGTATCCGTTATTCAATGTATCAAATGCTTCATATAATTTATTGAATTCTGTTCTTTCCGGCGCTACCGAGACTACTTTTTCCTTTCCAAATGCCAAAGCAAATGTAGTAATCCCAGCCGATAGAAAAACAAGCAAAAATAACAGCATAATAAAATGAAACTTTTTCAAGTGAATATAACCGGATTTGTTTTCTGTCACTTGCTCTTGTTCTACTTTAACTTCATCAACTTTCTTTTGTTCCATATTCTTTTCATCCAAAGCTTTCACCACTTTCATTCACCATAAAAATATGTACTGTACAATCACTGTAACGTTCAAAACAGCCAGATTGTTGTTAACATTATCAAAAGTTATTTTTAGATCCTCTAAAAAGTAAACCCTTAGTGATTAGAATAACATTTTTTTTATAAAATTAACAAAGAAAAGTTAATAAAAATAATAAGAAACGAATTAAAATCCCTTTTTAAAGATAATGGGAATTAGTCTAAAAAGGTAAGTGAAGTTCAAATTTTACTCTTCGTTTTTATATTTTTACCCGCTTCAACCGAAGGGAGTTTGTAACAACTGATACAGAACTAAAGGCCATGGCAGCGCCTGCCACCCATGGAGCCAACAATCCTAGGGCAGCAATTGGAATCCCTCCGGAATTGTAAATAAGCGCCCAAAAAAGGTTTTGGCGAATGTTTTGCATTGTTTTTTTACTTAAAACGATTGCCTTTGGAATCAATGTCAGTTCCCCGCCAAGTATCGTAACGTCGGCCGCTTCAATTGCCACATCTGTTCCAGTGCCAATGGCAATGCCGATGTCTGCAACAGCTAGTGCAGGTGCATCATTGATCCCATCCCCGACCATTGCTACTTTCATCCCTTTTAGCTGAAGTTCTTTCACATAATTGACCTTCTCTTCTGGGAGGACTTCCGCAATCACTTTTTGAATACCAACCTCCGCAGCAATTGCTTTTGCAGTACGTTCATTATCTCCAGTAAGCATATACACCTCAATACCTAATTCGTTTAATTGTTGCACTGCTGGCTTTGCCGTTTCTTTTACGGTGTCAGCCACAGCCACCAATCCCATGATGATAGAATTAATCGCTATATACATAGCCGTCTTCCCCTCGGTTTCAAAGCGAAGCACATCCTTTTCAATCTCGGTGTATACAATGCTTTTTAAATACATCAGCTTACGAGTCCCAACATATATTTCCTCATTCCCAATTTTTGCTTCAATCCCGTATCCCGGTATTGCCTTAAACCGTTTTACTGGCAGCGTACTCGATCTTTTTTCAATCCCATACTTTACAATGGCTTCTGCAAGGGGATGTTCCGATGACTTTTCAGCTGAAATAAGGTATTGTAAAACTTTTTTCTCATCCTGATAGGCAACAAAATCAGTAACAATGGGTTTTCCTTTTGTAATCGTTCCAGTCTTATCGAGAACGATTGCATTAATTTTATGGGCTGTTTCCAAATGCTCCCCGCCTTTAAAAAGAATGCCCATTTCTGCTCCCTTCCCGGTACCGACCATAATGGATGTTGGTGTAGCAAGTCCAAGGGAACAAGGGCAGGCAATCACAAGAACTGAAATCGCCGTCTCTAATGCTACAGGAAAATCCCCTGGATTTACAAAAAGATACCAAATAAAGAATGTCAACAAAGATATGGCGACAACGACTGGGACAAAGTAACCAGATATGGTATCCGCGAGCCGTTGGATTGGCGCTTTACTGCCCTGTGCTTCTTCGACAATCTTGATAATACCAGCGAGTGCAGTTTCTTTCCCAACCTTTGTCGCTTTCATTGTCAGGGTTCCATTCTTATTAATCGTGGAACCAATTAAGGTGTTACCAACAGATTTTTCTACTGGTATGGACTCTCCAGTAATCATCGATTCATCCACAGAAGATTGTCCTAATAAGATTATGCCGTCAACAGGAATTTTTTCTCCTGGCTTCACTAGTATTCGATCTTCTACCTTTACATCTTCAATTGGGATATGAATTTCTTTTCCTTCTCTTATTACTGTCGCTTCCTTTGCTTGAAGGTTTAACAGCTTAGAAATTGCAATCGTCGTTCTTCCTTTTGCCGTAGTTTCAAATAATTTTCCTAAAAGGATTAAGGTAATAAGAACTGCACTCGTTTCAAAATAAAGATGCGGCATATAAAAAGGGTTTCCAATTGTTTTAACTCCTTCGGCAATGCTATAGAAATAAGCAGAAGAAGTTCCTAATACAACAAGGACATCCATATTTGCGCTTTTATTTTTAAGGGCTTTATAGGCACCAAGGTAAAACTGGCCGCCAATATAAAACTGTACAGGGGTAGCTAAGAGCAATTGAAACCATGGGTTCATTAGAATCTGAGGCATTGGTAAGCCAATATCAATGGGCAAATGTGCAATCATGGAATACAATAGCGGAAGGGACAATAATACTGAGAGAAAAAATTTCTGCTTTTTTTGGTTAATTTCTTGCTCCTTTAATTGCTGCTTAGTTTCCCTTTTTACTTTCTCTTTGGCACCATAACCGAGCGTCTCAATTTTCGTTAAAATATCGCTGCTAGAAACTAATTCGTTATCATAGGAAATAGCCGCAATTTCCATTGCTAAATTGACGCTTGCTTCAACGCCGTCCATTTTATTCAGAACTTTTTCAATTCTAGTCGAACAGGCAGCACAGGTCATTCCCGTAATATCCAATTTGAGCTGCTCCTTCATTATTCACCTCTCGCTCCTTTACTCACACATCTAAGTAATTGTCTTTAATAATTCTCCATTATGTACTGTAGTTCCTTTATCTATCTTTTCAAAATAAAAACCCCTTCCTTTATGGAAGAGGCTTGAACGTCATTATTCCTTGATTGCAGCTTCTAATGCTACTTCAATCATATCGTTAAAGGTTAATTGCCGTTCTTCAGCTGTGGTTTCTTCTCCTGTTAGGATGTGGTCGCTAACAGTTAAAACTGAAAGTGCTTTCCGGCCAAATTTCGCTGCCAACGTATAAAGAGCAGCTGTTTCCATTTCAATTGCGAGAATCTGATATTTAGCCCATTTTTCAAGTTCAGCATTATCGTTATAGAAAGAATCTGCAGTGAAGACATTGCCTACTTTTAAATTAAGGCCTTTAGCGACCCCTGCATCATATGCCTTTCTGAGTAAATCAAAGTTGGCAGCAGGTGCAAAATCAACGTGTCCAAATGTAAGACGGTTCATGTTTGAGTCTGTAGAGCTGGTCATCGCCAAAATCACATCACGGACTTTTACATCCTTTTGGATTGCCCCACAGGTTCCGACGCGAATCAAATTTTGAACATTATAACTTTGCATTAATTCATTCACATAAATCGAAATAGATGGAACTCCCATTCCTGTCCCTTGGACAGAAATTCTTTTTCCTTTATATGTTCCAGTAAAACCAAACATGTTTCGAACTTCGTTATAACATTTTACATCCTCTAAAAATGTCTCTGCAATATATTTTGCTCGAAGTGGATCCCCAGGAAGCAATACCGTCTCCGCAATTTCATTTTCTTTTGCACCAATATGTACACTCATTAAATAGCCTCCAATCAAAAGTTAGCACAAAATGATAGTCTGTACCATAGTCACTATAACATAAACGATTTTTATTGAAAAACGTTTCTCAAATATGGACATTATTTTTTAAAATTGTGGGAAGCTATTTCTAAATAAAAGGAGGGGTATTGATGGGAAAAAAGCACCGAAGCCGGATTAATGGGAAAAAGAAAAATAATCATATTCCTGCAGAGGCCATTGTCGCAGAACATGAAGCACATGTACAAGATCATATTGCAACTGGCGGAAGAAAAAGATGATTGTGAAAAAGTGAAACATCAAACCGCGGGGGTTTTTTCAATCCCCCACGGTTTGTCAGAGAAGCATGATTCGGTTTATTGGGTACCAACCCCCGGGTTTTAATTGATAATAAAATTGACCCGAACGACCTTCGTCAATTAAAATAATGTCCCCTGTTGTGAGAAATCTTCCTTTATAATTTGCCGGAATTCTATCGGTCACATTAAAGCGGCTAAAGGTTTCCTTTAAACAATGTTGACGGTTATTCGCGGGAATAGTTGTTCGATAAACCTCTTTATAGCCCTTATATTCACGGTACTTTGGAGTTTGAAAGATCGTCACATCATATTGAATACATGCTCTTTTTGATAATACTTTGATCATCATATCCCTCCAATTATCAGAATTAATTTTCTATTCTAATAATTAGCGATGGACATTGTCGAATCCTCCATAGAAACC
Source organism: Neobacillus drentensis (assembly GCF_036965245.1). Classification (GTDB taxonomy): domain Bacteria; phylum Bacillota; class Bacilli; order Bacillales; family Cytobacillaceae; genus Neobacillus; species Neobacillus drentensis_G. The sequence goes on along the minus strand of NZ_JBALPG010000051.1, from coordinate 35,777 downwards.
ACACTATTTTTGTCGATTTTCAATTGTTTATGAATATCTTTGAATCACACTTTGAATTTTTTGCTGTAAATATGGGATATCAGCATTTGTGACAGATAATCTTACATTTGTTTCATCTGCCCCCAATGCCTCTGAGAACAATCCAGATAATCCTCTTGCACGCCGATCCACTTGGAACATAATATCGAGTGTGCCATTTCCTGCAGGGAAGAAAACAACTTCTAATTCATCTAATCTGCCGCGGAATGGACCTGATGTCGGTACAAACTCAAATTCTTGAACAAATGGCAGCCGTGCACGTAAGCGCCTTGGAGCTTCCTCACAATCAGCTTCGCGAATTCTAAAGCCTAGGCTGTCAACAGCATTGAACACAGCAGACATTAATGGATTAGGCACAACTTTTAGATAGTCTTTATCACTTGGATCCATACCGCCTTTAATATCTAAGCCAGTTGTAACCCAAACTTTGGAGCGGCCAATCGATAGCGGTGTATCAAATGGAAGTTGAAAAGAAAACGGAATTTCCTTTTTTTCATTTGCCCTTATGGTGAACGGAGTCGTTAAGCGAAAACGGTCGATGGCAGACGTTACGGTATACTTTCGATCATCTGACTCTCTTAAATACGTGGTATTTAAGGTAAGATAAATCTCGTCAACCTGCTGCTCTACCTTGCCGCCTTTTATTTCTACTACACCCTGAACGGTCTCACCAGGCATGTACGTATCCTTTTCGAGCTTAGTATCCACCGCAGCAGATCCGATTCCTACACTTGCAAATACTTTGTTAAAAAATGACATGTTTTCTCCTCCTCAATTGAACATTCTTATTGTTTCAAATTATATACGAAAAAAAAATATAAAGGTTTCGCTAGATTTATGTAAAAAAAATGAAAATTTTATCAAACAAAAAGCGAGCAGCAAATGCTCGTCTTTCGTGTTCATCTATAATAATTGGATGAGGGTTTTCTCCTCTCCTTATTTGATTATTATTATTCATCTTGTACCTCTTCATCGATAATGCTCTTTTCGATTAAATATTCGAAGGTTATGTCTGCGATTTCTTCCAATTCCTCTTCGCTAGGAACGTATCCCCTTTTTACAAGCTCATGAAAGAAAAATTCAGCAATTTCTTCTGTATCAATAAAAACTTCAATTTCTCTCATAGCATCGCCCCCTTTTTAGAGAATGTATGATGTACATGACTTTTTCATGCTATTTACTTTGATTTGCCACTTCCAATTGATTTATCCAGTATTAATGTACGATTTTAAAAGTGATTTTATCAAAAGCAAACATGTCTTTTTTTGATTGGACAAGCATAGGATGTAAATAAAGAAACCTATGAGGTGATCAAATGTCAAATGTACAATTGAAGTTAGAAGCATTTATAGAAGATGTTAACTGCGAGGATGGTTTCACCCTTGGATTATTTGCGAAAATTACTGACACAATGTTTTTTTTCATTAAATGGGCAGGAATTCCGTTTGTTCTATATTTATTTTTTCTAATTTTGAGGTGGTAGCTATACGTGACTTTTCCCATCATTACTTCCCAGACTTTCTAATTTTCTGAGAATCACCCGCATTACTTGATGGTATTCTTGATCTTGAAACATTTCATATAGAATACGGTAATCATTAAATATGTCCAATAGATTATCAATTAGTTCTTTTTTTTCTTTTTTTCGTTCAATTTCTTCATATTCTGATTTCCTATTCATGTTCTGAAAATTAGGCTTTTTTTCTGTTTTCTCTTGTTTGTTGACTAAGTATAGAAGACCTAGTTTTTGGATGAACGTATCAGCACTTTCAGCATCAGCAACTAGTGTCAATTCCTCCTCACCAGCTTCAAGCCATTCCCCATCACTTACTCGTGAAAGCTCATAAATGACATCTTCCCAGGCATCCTCTTTGTAGCGCCAAATTTCTGTTCGAAAGCCAACTACTTTAAATAAATCAGCACCATAACCACTAACTTGAACTAGATCTCCGAAAAAAAACTTATACTCGATATCAATCTGTTCTTGATCCATTACTGTGCCATCATATTCTGAAAGTAATTGCAGGGCTTCTTCAATGAATAACCCATCACTCTTATTTACTTCATAAACATACTTACCTTCTAGCCATTTTATATCGGTGACCTTGCCGACAGTTCCATAAATTGTAATCACGACCGTATCCCCGATCTGATACTTCGATTTTTTTCTTTTTGCCATGTCCTCCCATCCCCTCAATTGGATTAGTCTGAATATTATTTACAATAGTATATGCATGGCAATCGATATCGCTCACGAGATTTATAAAATGAAAAAATCGCCTCCCATTAGGAGACGATGACATTGTCTGCGATAATCAGCTTTCCGAAATAATATATTGCTGCCAGGCTTCATCAAATACAGTCATCGAATCTAAATAATGTCCATTTAGTTCCAGATATGAACTTAGTTCATGGTAATCCTCCGCTGTTTTCGGAAATCCATGATCCAAATAAGCATGGTTAGCAAACGAGCTTATCTCATCCTTTGGGGCTGGATGTCTGTATTTCATTAGAAAATGATAAAATGATTTTCTCATATTTAAATACCCTTCTAATTTCTTATATGAAATACTATAGCGGATTCTGTCGATATCGTCCAGAAATACAAAAGGATAAAACAACCCATGTTATCATGCTGCCATTTTTATGAGGAAAAATCAAAATAATTCTTTTTCAATAATCGAGGTATTTTCATTAATTCTTCAAAGGTAATCACTTTCCCGATTTGCTTGCAATCAATCAAAAATAAATGATTCTCGATTTCTTTTACAATGACTTCGGTTTGATAAACCATGTCACAATCAGGACAGCGATATGTGGGGGTTGCCGCGATTTCAATCGCCCTCGAGCCGTCCGGTAATTCCCAGAAAACAGAGTCTGAGGTTCGTTCCACATATGTGCTGTTGCACCATTCACATTCAATTTTCACGTGTCCTCGCCCCCTATTCCCTAATCGGCTCTGCTGTATTTCCGGCGACTTTCGTAATTTGATTATCCTTTTCCTTCTCAGTCAATGCTTTAAATTTCTTTTCCTTTAATTCATCTCGCTTACTCCGCTTATCTTTTAACGATGTATGTGTAGGGTCTTGATTGTAATCATTGCGGCGATCAAGTCTTGTAATGCCTTCCGGAACAAGATTAAAATGTTGATCATTCATTATTCCAGCAATACCGGCAAGCGACCTTTTCTCTTCCATATCAGGATAAATTTCTTGAAAGTAACCTTCTGCTCTGTCCGGTACATAGTTTTCAGGTTCCGGATAGGACGTTATAACTCCTTCAAAGTTACGGAGAACCACCTTTTCTGGGCTTTGGGAAATTAAGTAGTTCGGCTGCAAGGCAATTTTCCCGCCTCCGCCAGGAGCATCGACGACAAAGGTTGGCACAGCATACCCACTGGTATGTCCGCGAAGTCCCTCGATAATTTCGAGCCCTTTGGAGACCGGTGCCCGGAAATGACCAATTCCTTCCGAAAGATCGCATTGATAAATATAGTATGGGCGGACGCGTATTTTGACGAGATCATGCATAAGCCGTTTCATAATTGGGACACTGTCGTTAATTCCTGCTAGTATAACAGACTGATTACCAACCGGAACTCCAGCATTTGCTAGCATTTCACATGCCCTTTTTGAGTCTTCGGTAATTTCGATGGAAGTATTAAAATGAGTATTCAGCCACACAGGATGGTACTTTTTCAAAATATTGCAGAGGTTTTCTGTGATTCTCTGCGGGAACACAACAGGTGCCCTTGTCCCGATCCGAATGATTTCTACATGGTCAATTTCTCGTAAATTTTTTAAGATATATTCCAAAATATTATCGTTGATTAATAGCCCATCACCGCCGGAAATTAACACATCACGAACCTGCGGTGCTTGTTTGATGTAGGATATAGCAGCATCTAGTTGTTTCTTAGGCACACCCATCCCTATTTGCCCGGAGAAGCGTCTTCTTGTACAATAGCGGCAATACATCGAGCATTGATTAGTAACAAGGAACAGGACTCGGTCAGGATATCGATGCGTTAGCCCTGGTACAGGAGAATCCTCATCTTCATATAATGGGTCTTCAAGGTCATATTTCGTTTTATAAATTTCCTTTGAAATCGGAACAGATTGCATTCTGATTGGACACCTTGGATCATCAGGATTCATTAAAGAAGCATAGTATGGAGTAATATTTAATGGAATCGTTTTCGTTGAGACCCTTACCCCTTCTTCTTCATCTGGAGTTAAGTTAATGACCTTTTTTAGGTCATCTATGGTACGGATTGTATTGGTTAATTGCCAGAGCCAATCGTTCCACTGCTCTTCTGTAACATCTTTCCAAAGCTCTATATCCTTCCAATGCCTTTTAGGTTTATATAAAAATTGCTTCATGATCATTCCCCCTATGCTCACTTTACTAAAATAGTTATGCAAGAATCATGCCAACTCACAAAATGGCGTAATAATCATAATTAAATGAAAATTCATATTTTTCAGCCTTCAAAATATAAAAAAAGCGCCGAAAATTCGGCGGTTTACTCCATCATTTTTTTCATTTTATACTGTAATGTCTGCCTTGGAATCTCTAAAAGCTTTGCTGCTTGGTTAATATTCCCTGCGCTTTGGTCAAGAGCATTCATAATCAACTTCTTCTCAACTAATTCAAGATTTTTTCTTAATGATAGACCTTGAAGAGGAGTACTTTTTCCTTTTGACGTGGCAGGCTGCTGCCTAAGCATAATTGGCAAATCCTCATACCTCAACCATTTTTCCTCGCAAACATTCATCATATATTCAACCGTATGTTTAAGTTCCCGGACATTCCCCGGCCATTGATAGTCGATAAAGAAACTTTCAAGCTTCTTTTCTACACCTTGTATACTCTTTTTAAGTTTTCTATTAAAATCTTGAATAAAATAATCTGTTAAATACAAAATATCCTCAGTCTGTTTCCTTAATGGCAGGAGAGAAAACGTGAATACATTTAAGCGATAATAAAGGTCGGAGCGCAGCTTCTTTTCTTGAAGAGCAATGGCTGGGTGCACATTCATCGCGGCGATGACACGTACATCCACGGAACTATTATGCGAGCCTCCAACCCTCCTTACCATCCCATCCTCTAAAACCCTTAAAAGCTTCGCCTGCAGTTCAATCGGCATTGTATGTAGTTCATCAAGAAATAGGGTACCACCGTCGGCAAGTTCAAATAGCCCTTTGCGATCGACTGCCCCAGTATAGCTGCCTTTAGCGGTGCCAAAAAGGATACTTTCCAGCAAGGTTTCTGGTATGGCTGCACAGTTTTGGACAATAAATGCACCGCCTGAACGGAGTGATTCATGATGAATGCCTTGAACAAATAATTCCTTTCCCGTTCCAGACTCTCCATATACGAGAATAGGAGAATCTGATTTTGCCAGCTTCCGGGCTTCGTCTATCATACCAATAAATTCAGAGTTAACCGTCATTAAATCATTAAAAGTATAGTTTACTTGCTTCAAAACCTTTTTTTTTCTGCTTTTATTGATGCTTTTTTGTAAATCTAATAATCTTTCTGCCAGCAGTTTCATGCGCGAATAGTCTTTCGCAATTTCTACAGCACCGATTATTTTTTCTCCCAGAAAGATCGGCAGTGTGGTATTGATAGTATCAATTCTTGTCCCATGTACATTCAGGTACACCTGTGTTTGATTGTAAATAGGCTTCCCTGTATTAATTACCTTTAAAAGCGTACTGGACTCTTCTGTCAGGGAGGGGAATGCGTCAATTAAATGCTTTCCCTGCACTTCCTTCACATCCATACCATCATGCTTTGCTGCTACTTCATTATAAAAAATCGTTCTTCCTTCTGTATTTACCACATGGATTCCTTCATCAATACTCTTTAGAATGGCTGTAATAACTTCTTGCGTTAAAGCTGTTAATTGTACCATTTCATTCACCTGCCCTTCTGGCCGTAATGTAGGTGCCGAAAAATTGGCTTCTTAAGCCGAAATTTTAGCAGATTGCCAGATTCTTTACCCACATATTCATATTTTCGAGCTTGTCATAAATATAACAATTATTCATGAGCCTTCCCCGATACGAATAACCGAGTTGAAATAAAACGGCATTCATCCCGAAGGATAACGACCTCGCAATGGAATATGCACAAAAGATTCCATTTCGTTTCAATTCACGTTCAAGCTCTTGAAGAATGATCTTCATGAGTCCATATTTCCTATGTTCTGTTAATGTTGCACAATCCGTTAATTCGGCATTTTTATAAAAAGCATTAATTTCAGCAGAAGCTGCACTGACAATTTTCCCCTGATAAAAAAAGACATAATAGATCGTCCCCTCCTGTATCGTCTTTTTTACATATTCCGGATCATGCAATGGAGTAGGATAAATTTGAAATACGTGGCTATATAATGCTGAAAGCTCCTCGGCACAGCTCTCATCCGCCTTTTTTATTTGGTATTCCTTCGGTGGGAATGTTTTTTCCACTGTTTTGTCCAATTGATAAATGCTATGAATCATCCCGTCTTCGGTAATCCAATGATCATTCCGCTTTCGGTCTGGAGTATAGAATTTTGAAAAAAAGTGTGCATCTGAGCCAAGAAAATAACGGTCAACCACCGCTTCTAGCTGAAAGCCTTTTTCGAAAAAAAAGAGAAAATCTTCGCTCCGTCCTTTAATGATTAATTTTTCCGCATGATGCTGAAGAACGAGCTCCTCAGCTTTTTCTAATAGTACTCTTGTATTCCCACGATAATCATCAACCCGAATTCTTTTATTAAAAGGATCAAGATACACTTCGAGGAAATAACTGCTTTCCTGTAAGCAAATGGTGGATGCTGTTTTATTCATGTAGGTCACTCCTTATATACAATAATCTCACTCAAGGCTTTTTGAAAAAAGTCTGGCCTAGAATTAAGCCAGACGATTCCGCTGTAAATCTATCATCATATCTTACTGTTAAAAATAGTTAATTCTACTACTCATCAACTTCACACCATTTCAATAGTGTTAAGGCAATGATTTCACTTGCTGCAAACATATCTTCCAGATTGATATGCTCATTGGCATCATGAGCCGTTTCGGTAATACCAGGACCGAAAACAACAACAGGAGTATTTCCTACTGCGGAAAGTATTCCACCATCTGTTCCCCATGGACTTGCTTCAATAACAGGGTTCTCCCCCTTCACTTCTACAAAACTTTTAGTTAGTTCCTTTATCAATGGATGATCACTTTCAAGACTTCCTGGCAGCCACCTGCCGCCAAACCATTCAATCTTTAGAGGATTTTCACGAAGCCATTCATCTTGCTGATTTAATTCACACAGGCAATTTTCCATTTCACGCTGTGCCGATTGAATCGTTTCATCTGGCGACACTCCCATTCTTCCTTCGATGATGGCGTTGTCAGGCACCGAAGAAGGCCATTTGCCACTTGTAATCTTTCCAATGTTAATCGGAATGGGAATGGGGATTTTTTCAAAAAGGGGATCTGAAATCTTGGCATTTCTATTTTTCTCTAACTGCTGTAAGCCTTGAATCACTAGAAGAGATTTCTCGATGGCACTAATACCTTCATATCTAGTTCCACCGTGTGCCGCCTTACCAGTCACGGTGATGCGAAACCACATGGAGCCCTGTTGCTTTGGGAATAGTTTCAAATTTGTCGGCTCGGGAATGATAGCCCCGTCAGCATGATATCCCCTTAAAACAGCAGCAAGAGTCCCAGCCCCACCGCTTTCTTCTTCAATTACACTTTGAAAAATAACATCCCCTTTTAACTTAATTCCATTTTCAATCAACGATTCGATTGCCATGAGCAGTGCCACATTCCCGCCTTTCATATCGGTTGCACCTCTGCCGTACAGCTTGCCGCACTCAATCAATCCGCTAAACGGGTCATTGCTCCAGCTCGATTCTTCCCCAACTGGGACGACATCGATGTGGCCGTTTAAAATGATTGATTTTCCTCCGCCTGACCCTTTTAACACTGCTACTAAATTGGGATTCCCTTCGAAACTTTGACGGTCACAGCAATTAGCTGGATGTTTCTTTAATTCTTCACCATCAAGTTCCCAAATATCAAGTACTAACCCAAGCTGACGACATTTTTCAATTACAATCGCTTGTGTACTGCTTTCATTTCCTCTCGTGCTATTTTCTCGTACAAGGATTTGTAACAGTCTTGCCCCTCGAGCACGATTCTCCTTTAGCCAATGCTTAATTTTGCTTTCATTTTTGTTCAAATGATTCACTCCCCCAGGTAGATTTTTGCTTAGTACGGGATATTCCGAACAGTTTTACTTATATTTTTGTTCAAATGATTCACTCCCCCAGGTAGATTTTTGCTTAGTACGGGATATTCCGAACAGTTTTACTTATTTTAAATTCACACCCGGTTTTATTTACTACATACTCTAAATTGAATGGTGAAAACAGCTCTGTCAAAAGCAGGCCATCTTCGGATACCTTGAAAACAGCTAAGTCAGTGACAATAAGATCGACACAACGGGCTGATGTTAATGGTAATGTGCAGGATGGAACTATTTTCGGATTGCCATGTTTGTCACAATGGTTCATTACAACAATGACTTTTTTTGCTTTTTGCGCAAGCTCCATCGCACCTCCCATCCCCGGAACCTTTTTCCCCGGAACAATCCAATTTGCAAGGTCGCCATATTGACTGACCTGCAATGAACCTAAAATGGTGATATCAACTCTCCCTCTACGGATCATACCGAAAGCAATGGCGCTGTCACAATAAGAACCACCCATGTTGAGTGTGACAGGAAATCCACCGGCATTACATAAATTCTCATCTTCTTCCCCTTTTACAGGACTCGGCCCCATCCCGGTAATCCCGTTTTCAGCATGAAACATCACCATTGTTTCCTTTGACAAATGGTTCGGAACAAGTGAAGGAATACCGATACCAAGGTTGACCACCATTCCATTTTGAATTTCCTCCGCTGCCCTTTTCGCCATTTGGTTGCGAACGTCTATTCCCATGCCCATTTCCAATTCACCCCCTTAGAAGGAATCACATAATCAACGAACACTCCCGGAGTAATGATTTCATCAGGGTCCAGACAGCCCATTGGAACAATTTCTTCTACCTCCGCAATCGTTATTTCCCCTGCCATTGCAACAAGTGGATTGGTATTACGGGCACTTTTGTCAAATATTAAATTGCCGTATACATCTGCCTTTTTCGCAAAGACAATCGAAACTTCTGCTGTTAAGGCAGTTTCAACGAGATAATTTTTCCCATCGATAGCAAATAGCGGTTTATTTTTCGATACCATTTCGTTATCCATCCCGATATCGGATAAGATCGCTGGCAGACCCACACCCCCAGCACGTATCCTTTCCGCTAAAATTCCCTGTGGTGAAAACTCTACTTCAAGCCTTCCGTCATTCATGAGCTGTCCTGCAATCGGATTAGAGCCAATATGCGAGGCAATAACCTTCTTGGCTAGTCCCTGGCTGACTATTTTCCCGATGCCAATGTGAGGAAAACCTGTATCGTTTCCTATCAAGATCAGATCATGTACGCCTTTTTCCAAAATCCCATCAATTAATGTCGGGGGTGAACCGACCCCGCCAAATCCACCAAACATTAATGTCATGCCATCATGAAAAAATTCCATGACCGCTTCTAAGGTTGAAATTTTTCCGAATGAATTTTCCATTTAGATATCACCAACTGTTCCTATATTTATTTGGTTTGAAAAGGCAGCGAATGTTTCTTTTAATAATAATACAAGGTTCTCAATCTCTCTTTTTGTGATCGTTAATGGCGGAGAGACGATAATGGCATCACCATTGACCCCATCAATCCCGGCACCGGCAGGGTAAACGAGGAGTCCTTTTTCCTTGGCAAGCGCAATAACTTTTTGAGTAATCAAGGCCTCTCTTGGAAATGGCGTTTTCATTTCACGATCCTCGACAAATTCAATACCAAGGAGCAATCCCTTGCCTCGTACATCACCAATAAATGAAAATTGTCCTTTTAGTTTTTCAAGCTGATTTTTCAAATAAACTCCCTTACATTCTACCTCTTTAATAATCTCGTTTTTTTCTAAGTATTCGAGAACAGCTAATGACACCGCACATGATTGGGGATTCGCACTTAATGTATGCCCGCTCATCACTGACTTTGTTCCGGCCAAGATCGGTGCCATGACCTTTTCACTTGCAACCGCAGCAGCAATGGGCGCATATCCAGCTCCCATCCCTTTACCAAATGCCACAATATCCGGAATGACATCCCATTGCTCACATGCAAGTACCGTTCCAGTCCGGCCAAAACCAGTCATGACTTCATCGGCAATAAAGAGAATATCATTGTCCTCGCAGATTTTTTTTATGGTTTTGTAATAATCCTTTGGTGGTGCAATCGCACCGCCTGCAGCCCCGATAACAGGTTCAGCGATAAAGGCAGCGATTTGGTCGGCCCCCATCCTCTTGATTGCAGTTTTCAATTCATTGGCACACATGTAGCCGCAGGATGGTGCCTCCTGATTATACGGACACCTGTAGCAATAGGGCGGGTTGATAACTGGAAAATCCTCTAAGAGCGGAACAAACCTAGCCCTTCTTCCGGCATGGCCTGACATCGAAAGCGCTCCCAATGTTATTCCATGATAACTTACCCATCTTGATAACACCTTTGTCTTTGTAAGAATCCCTTGTTCCTGCCAATATTGAATCGCCATTTTCATCGCCGTCTCTGTCGCTTCTGAGCCGCTGTTCACAAAGAAACTCCAATTTAGTTCTCCAGGTGTCCAATCGGCAATTTTTTTCGCCAGCTTTTCAGCAGCTTCACTTGTAAATTGAGATCGATACACAAATGAGACTTTTTTAGCCTGTTCCTGCATCGCTTCAATGATTTCGGCTACGCCATGACCGATATTGGCTGTAACAGCGCCTGAAGCGGCATCAAGGTATTTTTTCCCTTCCAGATCAAATAAGTAGATCCCTTCACCATAATCAATGACCGGGTATATTTCATCGAGCACGGGTTTGATTAGAAACGATTTTTCCATAGGACACCACTTTCTTTTTCAAAATAAGTCGGTACATACTTCATTGTATGAATCAGTTTTTCATTCTATCATCTCATTTGAAAGGGTTATGACGAAGAATTAAATAACGGATTCTTATTAACCTCTCTTTTACTTTTAGGCATGGATATAATAGAATTACAGTAGATAACAGAAGGAAAAGGTCATATGAACACAATTAAAAAACTTAAATTAAAAACGAAACAACTATCGACTATACAATTAATCGTTATTTTTTATTTGTCTGCATTAATCGTTTCTACACTTTTATTAAAAATTCCTCTTGCACATCGAGAAAATGTTTCGTTAAGTTTTATTGATGCTATGTTTACCTCTGCCAGCGCCATTAGTGTAACAGGATTAAGCGTCATTTCGTTAAAAGATACATTCAGTAACTTTGGAATCTTTCTTTTATGCTTAATTCTGCAATTAGGCGGACTCGGGGTCATGTCTTTAAGTACTTTCCTCTGGATTATGCTAGGTAAAAAAGTGGGATTGAAAGAAAGACAGCTGATTATGATTGACCAAAATCAGTCCAATCTAGCGGGGTTGGTACAACTGGCAAAACGAATATTCATTATTTTTGTTTCCTTTGAATTAATAGGTGGAATAATTTTAGGTTTTTGGTTCATGAATTATTACGATAGTCCTTTAACTGCTTTTAAACATGGATTTTTCGCTTCCATTAGTGCAACAACTAATGCTGGTTTTGATATCACCGGAGAGTCCCTTAGTCCATTCAGCCATGACTACTTTGTTCAAACGATAGTAATTATTTTAATGATTGTTGGAGCAATTGGATTTCCAGTGATAGTGGAAATTTATGAATTCTTTTTATGTATGATCAAGAAGAAAAGATTTCATTTTACCTTGTTTACAAAATTAACAACATTAACGTTTGTTATCCTAACTGTAATAGGCGCACTATTTATATTTCTTCTTGACAGTAATAGCTTTTTTGTAAATAAGGCATGGCATGAATCATTTTTTTACTCCCTATTTCATTCAGCGACAACTAAAAGTGCTGGACTAGCAACAATGGATGTTAATGAGTTTACACCCAGTAACCAGCTGTTCCTGTCGATTTTAATGTTTATTGGCGGCTCACCTAGCAGTGCAAGCGGTGGAATAAGAACAACCACGTTTGCCATCGTTATTTTAGCGATTATTTTTTATGCACATGGAAAAAGCTCAATCAAAATATTTAGACGGGAACTTCATAAGGAAGACGTCCTAAAATCATTTATTGTGCTCACAACTGCAGCATTTCTTTGTTTAAGTTCGATTTTAGTTCTATCAATCACAGAGCAAGGGACATTAATTGAGGTCATTTTTGAAGTATCTTCTGCTTTCGGAACAAATGGATTATCGATGGGGTTAACACCTAGATTAACGACATTTGGCAAGATTCTTATCATCATTTTAATGTTTATCGGAAGGGTTGGTATTGTAACCTGCTTATTTATGTTACGCGGCAAAGGAAGTAAGGAGAAATTCAATTATCCAAAAGAAAAGGTAACAATCGGATAATATCATTATTGATATTGGGGACTTGGAAACAAGTTTTCCCCATTTTTTTTATTTTATCAAATTAACCAACTAGCTGTAAAAAATGAACACGCAACTTTAATAAGAAAAAAGGCTGAATCCCGGACGAATTCTCGAGAGTCAGCCTTTTTTTTATCAAAAGTTCCAACTTGCACCGATTATAATAAGCAAAATAAACAGGACAACGATTAACGCAAAGCCGCCAAAGCCAAAACCACAGCATCCTCCTACAGGGTGCGCCGGATAACAGCCTCCTCCTACAGGGTATGCCGGATAACCACAGCCGCCATCAAATCCATATCCTCCAAATCCTCCATACATACACAATCACTCCTCGATAATTTGTGTCTTTTCCATGTTACATTATGTACTAGATACTTGACCTGTATGTGCATTCGCCTATATTATGAGAGACAATGATAAATTTGTAGGTGATAAGATGAAATCAGTTTTCAAGAGTTTTATTAATGGCATTTTAACGATTGTGCCGATTATTCTTGTGATTTATGTTATTTATAAAACGTTTCTATTTTTGGACGGCTTGTTAGGCAACTCGCTGAAGCCTTACTTAAGAGAAGATTACATACCTGGAATCGGCTTATTGACGACCATTATTTTAATTACCCTTTTAGGCTGGCTGTCTACAAAATATGTAACGGGAAAAATGGTTAAACTAATTGATCGACTGCTTGAAAAAATTCCAGTGGTTAAAACGATTTATTCGGTTATTAAGGATACGGTTCAATCCTTCCTTGGCGATAAGAAATCATTTTCCAAGGTGGCATTGGTTGTGATTCCAGGAACTGAAATGCGCAGTATCGGTTTTATTACTTCGGAGCAATTGGAGGATTTTTATAGTCCTCTAAAGGATCATGTTGCTGTCTATATCCCACAAACATTCCAGGTAGCTGGATTTACGTTTTTAATCCCAAAGAATCAAGTGGAAATAATCGAGGTTAAGGCCGAGGATGCAATGAAATTTGTCCTTTCAGGGGGGATGACATCTACATCTAAACAGAAGGGGAAAAATACATAATAAAAAGCCGCGAATTGCGGCTTTTACTCTTTTTCAAACAACTTCGTAAATTCCCCATAACCTTTTTCTTCAAGCTCCTCATTCGGTATAAACCGTAACGCAGCGGAGTTGATACAATAACGTAAGCCTGTCGGTTCTGGGCCGTCATTAAATACATGACCCAAATGGGAATCCGCGGTTTTACTTCGAACCTCTGTCCGCACCATAAAATGACTATAATCTTCTTTTTCCAACACTTCATTGTCTTCAATTGGTTTCGTAAAGCTTGGCCAGCCACAGCCTGCATCAAATTTATCAAGCGAGCTAAATAACGGCTTCCCTGAAACGATATCCACATAAATACCGTCTCTCGCTTCATTCCAATATTCATTTCGAAACGGCTGCTCTGTCCCATTATTTTGCGTTACTTCATACTGGATTGGCGTTAATTCTTTTTTCAAATCCTTATTTTGCATGATTGTCTCCCCAATGCCTCTCTATAAAACCTGCTCTCCCTGACCCTATATGATAGGACTGATAGTGAGCCCGATTTTTCTTATAGTAGTACTGATGATAATCTTCAGCCGGATAAAATGTCTGCGCCGGCAAAATTGGTGTTACAATCGGTCTGTTAAACCGGCCGCTTTCTTGTAATGTTTTCTTTGATTCTTCGGCAAGCTTTTTTTGTGTTTCATCATGGTAGAAAATCGCAGTTTGATACGATTGACCTCGGTCATAAAATTGCCCGCCCGGATCGGTAGGGTCAATTTGTAGCCAATATAGCTCTAATAATTTTTCATACGGGAAAACGTCCGGATTATAAGTTATTTGTACGGCTTCATAATGTCCGGTAGTATCTGAGCAAACCTGTTGATAGGACGGGTTTTCTACTGTTCCCCCGGTATAACCTGACAGAACACTAATAATCCCCGGCAGTTCATCAAACGGCTTCACCATACACCAGAAACAGCCGCCGGCAAATGTTGCAAATTGATGTTTCTCTTCCACGATCCCACCCCTTTTCATCATAATAAAAGTATACAGAAGATTTACTTAAAAATAAAATCTAGCACTTAAAATAAAATAAGCCGAACCAGTCCCAGCTGGCTCGGCAATTTTATTTTATCGACTTTTCCGTTGCTTCATTTGTTTATTTATATTTTTCCAGTGTTTTCGTACCTCTGCCTGTGCACGTTTATCGGCTTTTCGTTCAATAAACGCCAGTTCCTTTTGCAGTTTGTTGTAGCTATTTAATCGTTCTAAAGCAACAAAACCCTCTTCAATCGCCTTTACCACCGCGCAGCCCGGCTCATCCTTATGCTGACAATCGCGGAAGCGGCACTGTGAAGCAAGTTCTTCAATTTCTGAAAAGGTTTCCGTTAAACCCTCTGAGCTTTCCCATAGCTGCAATTCCCTCATCCCAGGGGTATCAATTAAGATACTGCCATTGGGCAAGACAATCATCTCTCTGTGGGTTGTCGTATGTCTCCCCTTAGCATCATCCTCACGAATCTCTTGCACCAATTGCTTTTCTTCCCCTAATAATCGATTCGTTAAGGTTGATTTCCCTACCCCAGATGACCCAAGAAGGGCAATAGTTTTACCAGGCTGCAAAAAGGGTTCTAATTTTTCAAATCCATTCATGGTCTCCGAACTGATCGGAATAACAGGCACACCACCATAGGCAATTGCTTCCACTTCGGCCAACTTCACCGTTATATCGTGACAAAGGTCAGCTTTACTTAACACAATGACAGGGTTTGCACCGCTTTCCCATGTCAATAAAAGATAGCGTTCTATTCTTCTTAAATTTAAGTCCTCATTTAATGAGTTTACCAGAAAAACGGTATCGACGTTCGCGGCAACAATTTGCTCTTCAGCGGTGGCACCAGCTGATTTTCTTGAAAACTTACTATTACGCGGCAAGACAGCTAAAATGGTTCCCTTTCCTTCATTGAACCTTGGCTTCAAGCAGACCCAATCACCAACAGCAGGAAAATCCTCACGGGTGTGAGCCTGAAAACTAAATTTCCCCGAAACCTCAGATAACAATTCACCCTGTTCAGTCCAAACCCGATACAAACGCTTGTGCTCGAGGGCTACGCGGCCAATAATCAAATCTTCACTTGTTTTAACTTTATCAAAATCATTTTTAACTTTTTCAGTTAAGCCCATTGTTTCTAATTTCATCCTTATTCCTCCAGCGAACTTTATTTTTAAAAAAATAAAAAACCATAGGCACACACAGCCCATGGTTATATTCGCATCGTCAAATAAGGGTATAAAGCAGGTCCCTAAACGGAAAATATTTGGGCTGTGCAAACAATATTCAACTCACAGAATGTTCTCATCGTTTCAATTAACATTGCACGTCACCCACTTTCAAAGTTATTTATTAATAGTATATGCAATATTTATCCACTTGTAAACAAAAATTCCAATTTTCGCAAATCGAAAGATAGACACCTACCTAAATCAAATTGAATAAATTATGGTGTAATCCACTAGTAAGGAGTTGATAAAATGTCCGGGACAAGAAACCAAGCTGATTATCTTCAAAAAGCTGCCATGTATGATTTGTTAGCGCAATATTATAAATACACAAACCCAAACCTTCACATGCATTTTTATTTAAAACATTTTAAATACATGAAT
>NZ_JBALPG010000051.1:11844-19440 GCF_036965245.1 Neobacillus drentensis | reverse complement strand
ATACATGAATAAAGCATTGAACATAATGCGTACAAATTCCAAAATACAGCTGGGAGAAGCAAAAGTCCGCCTGCTTCACACCTCCCATGATTCCCCTAACATTGATATGTATATAAATGGAAAGCGAGTAATAATGGATCTGCCATTTAAACATGTAAGCCAAGTACTTTCATTAAATCCTGGTAAATACCATGTTGATATTTACCCAGCCGGAAACATGGTTGATAGCGTTTTAAATAAAAAAATAACAGTTGAGGCAGGAAAGTCGTACACACTGACAACAATTGATACTATCAAAAAGATGCGCCTACTTATTTATTTGAACCAACCGGAGGTTCCTTTAAATGAAGCAAAGGTCCGCTTTATCCACTTATCACCAGATACCCCGCCGCTTGATATTGCCGTGAAGGATCGCGATGTTATTTTCCCTATGGTTTCTTATAAACAAGCAACCGATTATTTAGGACTAACACCAATGACGGTAGACCTAGAGGTTAGGATTGCAGGCAGCAAAGAGATTGTCTTACCGATGTCAAAAGTACAGTTTAAGACAAATGAGAGTTATACCATTGTTTTTCTCGGGTTATCAAAAGGCACGCCAGAATTTCAATTTATCAGCATCAAGAATTGAAAAAAATTGGTGCCCCGTAAAAAACGAGGCACCTACTTAACGGGCACTAAAATGGTAAAAGTAATATCATCTTTCTTTAGATCAAATTTATCTGCTTTGATTTTCAGATTGCTCTTCAGTTTTAATTGCTGCATATGGATATAGACGAGATGATCATTCGGTCTAATATCGACTCCTTTAGGCAGCTTATAATTTTCACTAATAAAGTTTAACACGTATGAAATCGGCAGATTTAACTTACCGACCGACATTGATTGTTGCGCCAAAACCAAATCACCATTTTTTTGCGCTTTAGGTTCAAAGGTCAATTTCAAATTTAGTTTTTCACTAAAAAATGGTAACGTTCCGTATAGTTCAACTTCATCACCTAATATGACCCGATAATCAATCGAAGAACCAGCAGCTTCTTCTTTAAGATAATGGTTAATAAGCCTATTTAAGTCATACTTGTTTGATTTAACATGAAAAGAAACTTGCTCACCAATTGGACTCTTTAATTTGCTGATTTCCTTCTCATTCGACGGAGCCATTGCAAGTGATAAAATAATTATGGCGAACAAAAGGTTAATTCCTAACAAAAGAAAGAATCCAATTTTCCATTTGTTTTTCATCTAATTCTCCTCTGTACTGACCGTATATGGGTTTTTCTCCAGGTCAGGTATTACTCGCTCACTCAAAGTCTCGTTCAGCCTTTCGGCAATCAGTTCATATCCTTTGTCATTTGGGTGGAAATGATCGGTAAACAAAAGATCTTCGGTCGTATTTAAAAACACATCTTCTATCTCAACGAAGTAGGCATTTGGATAATTAGTAATTACACTTTGACCAACTTGATTCCAGTCAGCAACAATTTCATCCATTTCTTTAATATCGGAAAACCACTTTGAAAATGGATTGTACAACCCTACCAGCACGATGGACGCGTTTGGATTTTCCTGAACAATTGCCTCCATAATTTGTGATAAATGATTACGATAGGATTCTTTTTCCTTGATGAAATCAGATACTTGAAGGTTCGAAATATTGTCCTTTACGACTTTCATAATATCATTTCCACCGATTGTTAGGATGACCATATCCGCTTTTTGTAATACTTCCTTCATTTCAGGCGTTTTGAGTCTTTTTAACAGCTGTGTTGTCCGATTACCCGTTACCCCAAAATTATCAAAATCAACTTCCGTGATTCCTTTTTCTTTTTCTAGCATCGTTTTTAAGTAAGGCAAGTAACCGCCTTGATCAGTACTATCGCCAACACCTTGTGTTAAAGAATCTCCAGCAGATACTATCGTCAATTTTCGCGGGTAAAAATCAGCGGGGATTTGTGCAAAAACCTGTGCTGCTACTTTCTTTTCCTGATGTAGCACCAAAGGATTGGATGAACTGCATGAACATAATAATACTACCGAGAGAATTAGAGGGGTGAAAAACTTTTTCATTTTTTAATCACCTGCCTTCTAAAGTAATATTATCCCGTATAAAGGGCAGTTTGAAGTTTCACTTTATTATAACACGACTATATTCATTCAAAACAAATATGTACTATATCCTATTCCTGCCCAAAAAAATAGACCCATTTAAAGGTCTATTGCAATACTTTAATATCGTTGATTATATCATCAAAAGGAACATCCCTGTCCCCTTTATATGATTTTTGGATATTTCCTTCCTGATCAACTAAATAAAGATAGGTTTGATGTATGACTTGATTGCCCTCTTCTGGTTTTTTGACAATCGTTTTAAAGTTTTTCATTGCATATTCTTCAATAAACGCTTGAGAATACCCTGTTAGAAACGTCCAATTTTTAAAATCTACACCAAATTGATTGGCATAACGAGTCAATACTTCAGGTGTATCTACTGTTGGATCAACACTAAAGGAGACGAATTCCACATCCTTCAAGCCTTCCTCTTTCACCATTTTTTGTATTTTACTCATATTAGATGTCATTGGCGGGCAAACGTCCACACAGCTTGTAAAAATAAAATCAGAAATCCACACTTTACCCTTTAAATCTTTTAATCCTAATTGCTTGTTATCCTGTGTAGTAGCCGTAAAATCCTTTACCGGCCAATTTAAAGGATTTTCAATTTCTTTTTTTCCACATGCCGTCATTAACAGTGTACTAATTACTAAAAAAATTAACAAAAACCGAGCCTTCATCTTATCACCTGCAACCCTCTTCTATTCCTTTTCGTGAATAGTGTAACAAAGATATGAAAAAGAAGGAAGAAAATTGTTTTTAATCAGTCACACCTGTTTTGACAATCGTGTTGTTTACATGAACTTCAAATGTTGCATCCTTATATTTATCTCTCCATTCCTTTTTACTAGGCATTTTTCCGCGATTATTTGCTATATATTTATTTCCAAATCCTACTGGATCAACTTCTTTCTCTTGGAAAAAGATGAGTAAATCTTTTATTTCCTTTTCCATTTTCTTATTTACAACCTTTTCGATAAACTTAATATTCGCTGGATTAGATAAATCCAATATTTCTGTGGCTTCTAACAATCTAGAATCTATCTTTATTTCCACTTTAAAACGGAGATTCTTTTTATCGACCAATTTGATTTTTGTATTACTGTGAATATCATCAATATTAAGATAAAATTTATTGTAAACCGTCCTATATCCATGTTTTTGCTCACTTCTGATGATCCTTTTAAATCGGGAACGTTTAAAACCCATTTCATGCGTCCCTGATTTAAATTTATCTGATAAGATTTTTAAATAAAAAAGCTTGTCACCTTTTAATTCTGCCACAGCCCGATCATCCTGAAATAGCGCCATACCCGAAAGAATTACATTCCCTTTCTTAAGTTTTAGAATAGGTAAGACTGGATCCTTCCCATGATCATCGTAGGCATGATTAAATTCATGAAGTGTCGGTGAAAGAAGCTGCTCACTTTCGACATTTTGTCTAATTAGATTATATAGATAGGTCCCAAGATCAACCTTTATATTCTCTTTTTCCATTTTCATTATCGAAGAAGCCTTCTTGTCAGTCACTGTTAAATAAACTGTATTTCCTATAGTTGGATCACGATTTAAGGCATCAGCAAGTTGGATAATGCCTCTTTCTGCTAATTCCTTACTGTAAATGACACATCGAAGCTGGCCAAATACGAGCTCTTGGTCCGTTTCAAGATTCTGTTTTTGCCTTAGGGTCTTACTCGTATTAGCTTCACTTGTAATGACTCTGGTCATATTTTTAGCCAAAGGATCAAATTTATGAACAACAACCGTTCCCCTAATATGATTTTCTTTTTCTAAGTCATATCCAACTGCTGTACTTAGTCCTAATTTTTCTAATTGTTTTCTCTCCACACACCCTGAAACGAAAATTACACAAGAAAAAAGCACAACGAGCATTTTCCATTTAGGATGGTTCGGCATGTGATTGCTTCCTCCTTGATAACCATTTCTTCAAGTAGACAATAATGGAAAGAATAACAGGATAACAATAAGCTGCATAAAATCCGGCCTTAGCGATCAGATCTGCAGCAAGTTGCATTTGATATCTAGCTTTTAGGAAGAAGGATGCGCAGAAAGCAATTATTGCAATAATCCAAATCCCCATTTTCTGAGTCCGTTTTATTATTCTAGAAAATCCCTTTGAGGCTGCCCATAAGTAGAGACATATATTTGGTAAAATAACGAGCATCCAAAAGGAAACAGCTAAAAATTCAAATCTTTCTAGGTTGGGAAGACGGACAATTTTTAACATTGATATCACAGGCCAGATGACTTTACTAAGGGTATCTTCCGCAAAAAAGAGAATGGATATCAATGTGATAAGTGTAAAGGAAAGCGTCGTGAAGAGATTCCCCATTTGCACATAAAAAAGAGCTTTGCGTTTCTCCTTTACAAACGGGTAAACAAACATAAGTAATTCAAAACCGATAATCGATAACGTTACACTTTTAATACCTTTAATCATGTGTGTGATATCTACATTCATAATGGGAAACAAATGAGTGATGTCTATATATCTCAGCGGTATACATAAAACAAACAAGAGCCATAAAGTCCCAGTAACTGAAAGAAAAGATACACCAACCATGACTCTAATACCGCCATGGACAGCATAAACAGCTAACAGGATTAGTACAAGTGCCAGCTGCCAAGTTGGCAAATTAGGGAAAATCCAAACCTGGACGATTTCGATATAATTCAAAATAATGATACAGAAAACAGCTGTCAAATAGAGCATATAGACAAAACTAAGGAAGTTCCCCAGCCATTTTCCAAAAACATCAACATGAATGCCATATAAATCAGCACTGTCATATTGTTTAAGCATCATAATCATGAACCACAAGATAATAGCGGTGAAAACTCCTGCAAGGAATACAGCAATCCATGCATCATGTTTTGCGTTTAAAAAAACAATCCTTGGGAGCCCGATAATCCCTACTCCTACTTGGACGGAGTGAATAATAAATATGAGGAGAAAAGCATTAAATAGTAAACTTTCTTTTGGATGTAAATTTACTTTCATGTTGTTCGCTCCTATTCATCTACATCCTTTTTTTTCGCTTTTTGCGCTGTAAATCTTTGAGCATCGATTGGGTGGTTCGTTAATGGCCGTTTTGAAAGATATTGAGTTGGTACACGAAAGAAACTGTATCCCAAATCCTTCCACCTTAGTGGATAAACAGGTGAAAGATAGGATCCACCCAAAGTGTCCAATTTTAAAAGGTGAATGATTAAAAAACAAAAAGCAAGCATGATCCCAATTCCTCCCCAAAAACCCGCTAATAAAATAATCGGAAACCGTATGATCCTGATAGCCGTACCCATTATATAACTAGGAGTTGTAAATGAGCCAAGCGCACTCAGTGCAATGATAATTATTAAAATATTACTTGTAAATCCAGCGTTTACTGCAGCTTGCCCGATGACAATACCGCCAACGATACCCATAGTTTGACCGACCTTAGTTGGCAGCCTAGCTCCTGCCTCACGTAATAGCTCAATAAAAAATTCAAGCAGAAGTGCCTCAAACATAGGCGGAAATGGTACGTTCGCTCTAGATTGTCCCAATGAAACAAGCAATGGCGAAGGAATGACTTCATAATGATAGGTCAAAACTGCTACATAGGCAGGCGTTAGAATAACAGATAACAAAGCTGCAAATAATCGTAAAAGTCTTAGAGTAAGCCCCATGTTCCACCGCATATATATATCTTCAGTTGATTCGAAAAAGGTAAAGAATGGAGATGGTCCATATAAGACGTCTGGGCTCCTGTCCATTAAAACAACAACTTTCCCATGCATTAAGGCAATCGTGACCCGATCAGGAAGCTCTGTTGTCACTAATTGCGGGAAAACAGTCCAACTATTATTTTCAATTAATTGACCAAGGACTGTTGTGCCGGCAACATAATCTATCTCGAGTTGACTTATTTTCTCTCGAAATGCGTTGACATTTTCTTCATCAGCTATGTCTTTTATATAGACTAGCTTTGCCTTTGTTTTTGTTCTTGTTCCAACCGTCAAATCTTCCATGCATAGGTTTATATCTTTGATGTTTTGTCTTAAAATATTCATATTGCCGATAAGTGATTCGGTAAAGGAAATTTTGGGCCCATAAACAAGTGATTCCGTTTCTGCCTTTTCAACTCCTCTTTCTACCGTTTTACTAACATCACCGAGTATTCCATAAGGCTGGCCTTCAACATAAATGTATACCTTTCCTACGTTAATCCCCTCTACTACTTTATCTAATTGATTTTGAGCGGATAAATTGGCAATAGGGAGTATTTGCGCAATTCCTTCACAGGTCCATTCGGTATGGGTGTTGTCTTGAATGGGCGCAATAATAAATTCATCAAGGGTGGTTGTATCAATTAGGCTATTCATATAGGAAAGAACAAGTTTGTCACCATCTCGTTTTATGGTTCTAAAAGTCAGATCTTCTCCCACATTGAGTTGACTTTTTATCTGTTCCTTTAATTCATCAATCATTAAACTATGTGGCTTCGATCCTTCGGTGGACTTTTTTCCAGCTAGCCATTTGAACATGGGCAACACCTTTTACCATTCAATTTTCCCTTATCTTTTCCAAAGTATCTGATTTTATCCATAAAAAAAGGATGGGTCAGTACCATCCTCAGGCTTCCGAAAAACTCTCGGAAGCCTCTTATTTTATTCATTTACTTCAATAATTCACTGCGTTAATTTGGTATAACAATATTGGTGTATAGGCTTTTAAACAGGTCTGTTGATTGGCGCTCCAGGCACTTCGCTTTCCGCGGGCGTGCCGGGGAGCCTCCTCTTCACTTCGCTCCTGCGGGGTCTCCCCTGCCCCGTACTCCCGCAGGAGTCTTCGTGCCTTCCGCGCCAATCAACAGAGTGCTTTCAATAAAGACCTTCAACTCAACTAATAAATTATAAAAATAAGTGGTGAAATCAATGTTTAAGCCAAAAGAGTCTAGCCAAAGTGAATATGAATTTGTATCTATTGATGAATAATACAAGTCTGGTTGGAAGAAGTGTACGTACTGCACTTTACTATCCCAATGTACACGCTCAAAAAATAAAGTAAAAGTTGTAACACGACATATATGGGAGGAGAACAAGGAAAAGGTAAGATTAAATCGCTTATTTAAATCGGGAAAAATGCTTTATAAATTTAGAAAGGAAAAAATTGAGCGAAGCTTCGCAGACTCAAAAAAGTTGCATAGGCTTCGCTACTGCCGGTTACGGGGATTGAAGAATGCAAGTGAACAGGCTCTTCTTACTGCAGCCTGCCAAAATATAAAAAAGATTGTAACACACTTGCCAAGGTTAGAAAAAGTGTGTTGCAATACTCTAGGTTGAATTGCCTCCCTATTGATTGGAGCGGAGGGCACTCGACTCCTGCGGGATAGAGAGGTCACTGGAGACCCCGCAGGCGCCAAAGCGCCGAAGGAGGCTCCAGTACCTCCCCGCGGAAAACGAGTGCCCGGAGCGGAAATC
>NZ_JBALPG010000051.1:0-11823 GCF_036965245.1 Neobacillus drentensis | reverse complement strand
GGAAATCAACAGGCCCATTCGCAGGGACAATCAATAAATTTGATATTTAGATTTTGACAGAATAAAAAATTGCCGAGAAAATTACCCTTTCTCGACAATCTGAGGATGGGTCAGTACCATCCTTTACTCAAAAATTATTTATTCATAATAAAACATTAACGCAAGTGCACCTTTTCCAGTGTGTGTGCTGACGATTGGATTAGTGTAATCAATTTCCACAT
Source organism: Neobacillus drentensis (assembly GCF_036965245.1). Classification (GTDB taxonomy): domain Bacteria; phylum Bacillota; class Bacilli; order Bacillales; family Cytobacillaceae; genus Neobacillus; species Neobacillus drentensis_G. Next base: position 11,602 of record NZ_JBALPG010000051.1, on the reverse strand, counting down.
CTTGAAATCCTGTTAATTCAAAAATACTGTCTTTTATTTTTACAGCCAGCTCATAGGCCTCAGCATGCGCAATGCCAACACCGCGGATGGTCTTCCCTTTTACATCTTCCGCAAACTGCTTGGCCATAAATTTAACAACCTGTGAATGACTTCGTAACTTTGTCACCGGCGTATATTCAGCTCCTTCAAGGGAGGCAATCGGTTTGATGTTTAATAGCGAACCGATAAAAGCCTTTCCTTTCCCGATTCGTCCGCCCTTCACAAGGTTCTCTAACGTATCAACCATAATGTATAATTTTGTATGATCACGGATGGTCTCTAAATGCTCGAGAATTTCCTCGATACTTTTCCCAAGTTTCGCCATCTCTGCAGCTTCCCTTACTTGAAAGGAAAGGGCTTTCGAAATATACTTTGAATCGAAAACAGTAACTTTTGTTTCTGTCATCTGGGCTGCACTTTCCGCTGAGCGCACTGTTCCGCTCATTTTTCCCGTCATATGAATGGATAATACTTCATACCCTTCTTCACCAAGACGATCATAGACTTCAAGAAAGGCACCTGCAGAAGGCTGGGAGCTTTTTGGTAATTCTTTGGAACCACTCATTTTTTCAATAAATTCAACAGGATCGATATCCACCCGATCTAAATAGGTTTCTCCATTTATCGTTACAGCCAAAGGCACAATAATAATACCCAGCCTTTCCGCCATTTCATTTGATATATCCAATGTTGAATCGGTTACAATTTTTATTTTGCTCATACATTCACATCCCTACCATTACTGCTATGTATTATACAGGTTTCCTGTATTGAATGAAACTAAATCTATCTTTTCTCTTAATAATAAAACAGCACCGGTCGCCCGATGCTCGAATGAAACTATGCGTTATGTTTTAATTCTCCTACTTTAAACAGCTGCTCATAATCCGGCCATTTCATGACCTTTTTTAAATACTCTTTAAAGGAGTAGCATCTCTTTGGCTTGCTTTCCTGATCAATGGACGCGAGAAACGTCTGTAAACGGACTTGGATCATAAATTTATATGTACTATCTTCCTCCAATACAGGAATATCCATGACTTTAACCTTCTGTCCAACATCATTTTTGAACTCTAGGCTTTTGAATAACAAAATATCAATCCTCTTTTTCACCCGTTTGATTCTATTATACACCCAACTAAACACGAAATGTGTCTAATTATGCTTGATTTATTAATATATTTTGTGAATTATTTCCACTCAGAAAACTTAAATTGCATAATGACTCCTGTTTATGATGTTCTTTTAAAATAATTATTAACACATCAAGTAAAATTGGATGAAGGAATAAAATAATAGGTGAAAAACAGCCCCCTCTCTTATTAGAGAATGAGGGCTGTTTTTTAACATATTCTCGGAAACATCGTTCCTGATAATCTCGTTAATAATCGTTTTGAGCCAAGCGGTGTTTCTAATAATAATTGTCCTTTTCCTTTTCCAATGATGGAACCAATAACAACAGCATCTCTTCCTTCAGGGAATTTACGCAAAATATCAATCACTTTCTCTTTATCACGATTGGCTACAACAATTATCGCTTTTCCTTCATTGGCAAGATACAGTGGATCAAAACCCAATAGGTCACAAACCCCATGAACTTCTTCCTTAATAGGTAAATCAAGTTCATCAATTTTCATCGTCAATTGAAAATCTTCAGCAATTTCAACCAACGTAGTGGCCAGTCCTCCTCTTGTTGGGTCGCGCATGATCCGTACACCATCAGTAGACGTGAGAACTCCTGCTAGCATTTTATTTAAAGATGCACAATCGCTTTCAATTGGAACTGATATTCCAAGTTCGCCTCTTGCAGCAAGAACAGCAATCCCGTGATCCCCTATAGTGCCTGACACGATGATGGCGTCTCCTTCTTCAAATTCAAGGCTGCAGCCATTATTATTTTCATAGATTCCAATTCCGGTGGTATTAATGTAAACTCCATCTGCGCTGCCTCGTTCTACTACTTTTGTATCACCGGCCACAATGGTTACACCTGTTTTCTTTGCTTCGTATGCCATATCTGTGACAATTTTTTTTAAATCGGATATCGGGAAGCCTTCTTCAATAACGAAACCACAAGTTAAAAAAGCAGGTTTAGCCCCACTTACGGCCAGATCATTCACAGTCCCAGCGACCGCTAATTTACCAATTGACCCGCCGGGAAAGAATACAGGTTTAATGACAAACGAGTCAGTTGTAACAGCCATTCTAGGTGTAGATATCGTAATAGATGCCGCATCAAATAAAGCTGCATTGCCGTCCCCGAAAGCTTCAATGAATACATCTTTAATTAAACGATTGCTCAACTCCCCGCCATCACCATGTGCTAAGCTGATATATTTCTCCATTAATAGCTCTCCCTCATGTATTGATAAAATGCTGCACAGCTTCCTTCAGCCGAGACCATACACGGGCCAATCGGGTTCATTGGGTGGCAAGCTTTACCGAACAATTGACATTCACTAGGAGTAATTAATCCGCGGATGACTTCCCCGCAGCGGCATTTTGTTTTCCTCGGCTCCCCAATTTCCACCGTAAACCGTTTCTTTGCATTAAACTGGTCGTATTCCGATTTTAAATCTAACCCACTTTTTGGAATGACACCTATACCACGCCATGCCTCATCACATTCCGTCAAGTACTGATCAATCCACTTGTGAATCACCCGATTTCCGGTTTTACTTACAACTGCGGGATGATTATTTTCAATGGCAGCCCTTCCTGTTAAAGCGATATCTATTAATTTATAAATGCCTGAGAGCAATTCTGCTGTTTCAAAGCCAGTAATGACCCCGGAAATGTTGTATTCATCGACTAAGTATTTATAGGAATTCTCACCCAAAACAATCGATACATGACCAGGAAGCAAGAAGCCATCCAAATTGACTTCACCGGCATCCAATAAATAGCGAAGAACCGGCTCCACAAGCTTGGTTGTCATCCAAATGGAAAAATTCTTAATCCCTCGTTTTTCCGCTTCCCCTACCATTAAGGTAAGAATTGGAATCGTTGTTTCAAAACCTACTCCAAGAAAAATTACTTCTTTGTCAGGGTTTTCTTCTGCAACCTTAATCGTATCAACTGGTGAATATAATACGCGGATATCCTTTCCGGCAATCTTGGCATCCAGGAGTGTTTTATTTGACCCAGGTACCCTCATCATATCGCCAAAAGTACAGATAATCCTATTCTCACCTTCCGCGAGAGCCACCATAGCGTCGATCGAGCGCTGATCCGTTACACATACAGGACAACCTGGACCGGATATGAGATTCACATCCTCTTTCAAGCATTGCTTAACCCCTGTGCGTGCAAGCGACATTGTATGAGAACCGCAAACCTCCATAAACGCAGGCTTACGGCCAAACTTCTTCTGGAATTCTTTTGATTTTGCAATAACAGCTTCGACAAGCGGCTTACAAATTTCAGGATTATTCGACTGTTTCAGCATTTCGAGCATCTACAAGCCTCCTCCATTCTTCCACACTTTGCCTTGCATAGGTTTCATCGACAATACTCATGGCCTGACCCGCATGAACAATGACATAATTACCTAGCTCGACTTCAGGTACAAAAATGGTTCCTACCGTCGTCTGGGAACCCATTACATCCACAACTGCACTGTATTCCATTTTTTTCACTACCTTTGCTGGTACTCCAACGCACATTGATTAACACTCCTTTTTGCAGCAGCAACGATTAATTGCCCGTATGATAATCCCCCATCATTACAAGGAACCCTTTCAGGAACAAACACTTTAAAAGACCTTTCTCTCAATTCAGCTGTAATTCTTTTTCTTAAATAACGATTATGGAAACTTCCGCCAGACAAAACCACCGTTTTCTCAGCATCAGGATTTTTTTCATTCAAATACACCAAGGCACTGACAATAGCTTGAACAACAGTTTCATGAAATCTTCCGCTAATTGTTTTGACTTCCTTACCTGTAATAACATCTAAAGCAATTTCTTTCACCATTTTTGAAAAATTAATTGTTAATAACTCTTTGTCCATTAATTCAAATGGGTAAGGTTCGAACAGGATCCTGTCGTCCGCAAGTTCTGCTAACTTTATTGCAGCTTCCCCGTCATAACTGGAAACTTTCGTTACACCGCATAGGGCACTTACCGCATCGAACAGCCTTCCACATGTCCCGGCGTAAACAGTATTAACATTCCTTTCAATCATTGCATTCAATATATCAATCTCTGATAATTTATCTGTAAAAATAGCTTTTGCAATGGCAATGCCCTCCTCACCATGAAGTGAGATAAGCATGGCGGCAGCATTTCGCCACGGCTCGCGAATACACTTTTCACCTCCGGGAAGGGGAGTATAGTGTAAATGGGCTATGCGCTCAAACTCAAAAGGATCTCCATATAAAATTTCAAATCCCCATATGTTACCGTCAAGACCAAAGCCTGTTCCATCAAGAATGATTCCATAAGCCTTCCCGGATATTTGATGTTCCTCCATACAGGCAGCCATATGGGCATGATGATGCTGGACCTCTAAAATTTCATCAAACTTGTATTCTTTTGCCAGATTCTGAACATGATAGGCTGGGTGTGCATCGATAACAGCCGTGGTTTTCGGGATATCAATCCACCTTAATAGATGTTCTAATTCTTGTTTATAATGATCAATCGTTTCAATATTTTCTAAATCACCAATATGAAGACCGACAAAAATCTGCTCATTTCGACCAATCGTAAACGTGGTCTTTTGCTGACCGCCGAAAGAGACAATTCCTGTCACATCTTGACTTGTTGAAAATGGGTCTGGGACGTATCCCCTTGACCGGCGAAGAAAATCAAGCTTTCCATCATTCATTTGAACAACAGAATCATCTACTGGATGAAGAATCTCACGATTATGGACGAGATAGAAATCAGCAATTGTCGTTAAATATTGAAAGGCATCTTCATCTTTAAAAAGAATTGGCATCCCTGATGGATTTGCACTTGTCATTACGAGACAAGATAGATCAGAATCAGTAAATAGTAAATGATGGAGCGGTGTGTATGGGAGCATCACTCCAATCGTGCTCATCCCTGGTGCAACACTATCAGCAAGCGAATATTGGTCATTTTTCTTCAGTACCACAATCGGTGACTCCGGACTTTTCAACAGGTTACGTTCATCCCTATCCAATTCGGCATGACCTTCCACTTCTGAAATGGAAGCAGCCATAACCGCCAGCGGCCGCGATGGCCGATTTTTCCTTTTTCGTAATACAGCCACTGCCTTCTCATTTCGAGCATCGCAGCAAAGATGATATCCGCCAATTCCTTTTATCGATAAAATTTTCCCTTCTTTTAACAACTGTACCGCAGCCTTGATTGGCGTCACTGAATCTACTTCCAAACCATTCACATCAAGTAAGCGTACAATTGGTCCACATTTTGGACATGCAATTGGCTGGGCATGGTGACGCCGGTTAGTGGGATCTTCATATTCTCTTTGGCAATCGTCGCACATTGAAAAGCTCTTCATCGATGTGTACGGCCTGTCATACGGCAATTCCTCGATAATGGTGTAGCGCGGACCACACTGGGTGCAATTGATAAACGGGTATTGATATCGAAAATCCTTTGGGTCATTCATTTCGTTCAAGCAATCATCACAAACAGCCGAATCAATTGGAATAACGAGCATTGATGTACCAATCCGTTCACTCGGAATGATGGTAAATTCGGTTAGCTTTTGGGAATCAGCCTCTTCTACCAATATCTCATATATTTTTGATAGTCTCGGAGCCTTATTTTTTAACTCCGATAAAAAAGCTTGAACATTCACTAAAGCCCCCTCAAGGTGAATTTTAACGCCGTCCATATTATTCTGAACGGTTCCACTCAGCTGGTATTTGTCTGCAAGCTGAAAGACGAATGGCCGGAAGCCGACGCCCTGCACCCTGCCGCGGACGGCAATCTTTACTGCTGTATCCATTTTGAATAAGCTCCTTCAATCCAAGAAAACCATTCATATAGACCTTCCTGTGTCCGAGCAGAGAGTGGGAGTAGATTTGATTCTGGATTGATTTCTGATAAGTCCTTTCTCGCTTCCTCCACACTAAAATCCAAGTATGGAAGTAAATCTATTTTATTTAATAGTACAAGCTCAGTACGCATAAACATTTGCGGATATTTTGGGATTTTATCATTACCTTCGGGAACACTTAAAACGGCGACTTTATGCTGCTGGCCTAAATCATAGCCAGATGGGCAAACAAGATTTCCAACATTTTCGATGAAGAGAATATCGATTTCATCAAGATCAAATTCTGCTAACGCAGCGGCTACCATACGGGCATCAAGGTGGCAGCCGCCATGTGTATTGATTTGAACCGCTTTAGCACCCATTGCTCGAATCCGTTCCGCATCCCTTTCCGTTGCTAAATCTCCTTCAATGACGGCGATTCGATATTTTCCGGAAAGTACCCTTACCGTTTCTTCCAATAGTGTGGTCTTTCCTGCTCCAGGAGAGCTCATTAGATTAATCACTAAGGTTTTTGTGTTTTGGAAAAGCTCTCGATTGAACTCTGCAGCCTTATTGTTATTTGTTAACACATCTGTTTTCAATGTCACTTTCATTTTCCATTACTCCCTTCGTATGATAAAACCTGAAATGTTTCCCCTGTCAGCACCTTTCCTGAAGGAACAAGACAGCTTGGACATAAAGCTATTTTCTGGTCTGGTTTGTACTCTTTACCACACAGGACACACTTTGCTTTTGCTTCTTCAAGATGAATCACTAGTTCGGCATTTTTTGTAAATAGATGCAGATTTTCATCGCGAAAAATTTCAAAAGCCATTCTTAAGGCATCTGGCATTGCATTGGCGATCTCTCCGACAATTAATTCAACCTTTTCTATTTTTCGAATACCATTTGCTGCAGCGTCTTCCTGCACAAGCTGAAGAATATCTCCCATCAACGACATTTCATGCATCAATACCACCCTGTTTCCTATGCATCTGGATTCCGATTAAATAAGTATCATTCTTCCGTTTTAATGGGTAGGATCCGAGCTGTAAATCACCGGATTGGGTCCTAAAATTGAATTCTTTTTGACAATTCAAACATTTCCCAGTTGAATATAGTGTTGAAAGGTAAATAATATTCGAACATACAGGACACACTCCATCGATTGCCTGCATGTTCGTTCCATTAAGAAAAACTATTACGGGCTTCCCGCCAAAAAACTTCATTTCAAGGTCGGAGTATAGCTCTTGTTCTTTAATAAAAGGATGCCAAGTGATGCCTAAAGCCCTGTCCGTCGCTGCTTCTACCTTTCCCAAGTCCTCGCTAAAAAAAGGCTCATAAACGGATTTAGCAGTTTGGAAAAGACCTTCTGCCATTTCCTTTAAAAAATCGCCTCGTTTCATAACACCCTTCTCCACAGCTTGACTTGATCCAATACCACATTAGCAAGTTCATTAAGCATGCTTTGATTGGTCTCTGTCAAACCGATTCCTAATTGTAGTGAAGTTGGCTGCATCCCATACATAACAATTTGCTTTGGATATCTTTCCCGCATTTTTGCGGCAAATAAAACCTCTTGGAAACCAAGCTGGTGGATGGACATTTTTATCCCAAAATAAGCAGGAATCTCATCACCCTCTAGCTTTATGATCGTTCCGCCTTCTTTGCCGGAATTAATCGCATCAATGATGATGAGGTTTTCAGCATCCTCAACAGGTCCAAGCAATTTCATCCCGTCTGTTAACCCTTCGATAATTTCGATATTTTCATCTTCTTTTAATGCTTCCTCGAGCAATGGTAAAAGGTGAATGCCAACACCCTCATCAGAGAAGAGGGTGTTGCCAATACCAAGAATAGTAATTTTTTTATCTAGCTGTTTATTTTTCATTCTTTTCACCAACTGATTTGTTCGTAGTTGTTTTATAGCCTGTAATCATCGAAGAAATAGATCCATTACGTTCTAAATAGTCATCACGGAAGGCCATGTACACGTGGATGAGTGTAAAAAGCATGAAGCCCCATGCGGCTATATGATGCCATGAGCGAATGGTGTAGCTATCTCCGCCAAAAAGATATGGCACCCAAACAAACAGTTTTGCCCAAAATGACTCGGGCTGCGGCTCGAAGTACAAATAAAAACCTGTTAACATCACAATCCATGAGCCAAGCCCGATAAAAATCCAATAGCTTAACTGAGCGAGAGGGTTATGACCAACATAATGCGGCTTTTTATTTTTCAAAAATAAATAGTATTTAACGGTTTCGAAAACTTCCTTCCAGAATATCCATCTAAGAGGGTTGGATGTTGCAAACTTGTTTCCGATTGCTACCCAATACAATCGGAATATGAGATTAATCACAAAAAGAAATGCTGCAAAAAAATGAATATATCTCATCCATCCCATTAAATTGGAATAATAAGCTTCCTCCGGAATTCCAGCGGATGCAAAGGGTTTCCCAATGTAAATTCCTGTTCCCATTAATACAAAAATGGCGAGCATATTTAACCAGTGAAAAATCCTTACGGGCAATTCCCAAACATAGGCTCTGACTTCATTTTTTATTTGTTTATAAACAATCGGTCTTTCTGGGTGAAACGAGTTCTCGCTGTTGATCACCGGATTTTCAGGGAACTGGCCAGGCGTTTGAGTCGGCAATTTTGGCGCACCCATTTTCTCAACTCCTAACCTATACGAATTTCGGTCGTTTTATTTGTTTCCAAGTCGGTTAAGTGAACGGCACAGGCAAGACATGGGTCAAATGAATGAATTATCCGCATGATTTCTAATGGTTGCTCCTTATTTAACATTGGTGTACCTTTAAGTGCCGCTTCATAGGCACCAATTTTATTTTTGTGATCACGTGGTGATGCATTCCAAGTAGAAGGAACAACAGCCTGATAGTTATGTGTTTTCCCATCTTTAATATCAATCCAATGTCCAAGTGCACCGCGTGGTGCTTCCAACCAGCCTACACCCTTGGCTCGTTCCGGCCATGTACTTGGTTCCCATTTTGAACGGTCAAATGTTGTTTGATTACCACTTTTCACATTTTTCAGTAGTTCATCCATATCATTACGTAACCATCCTGAAATCAAGACCGTTTCAAGACCGCGTGCAATGGTACGTCCTAATGCGGATTGTAAAGCTGTAATTGGAAGATCAAGCTTTTTCAATGTTTCATCAACAATATTAACAATCTCTTCTTTTCCTGAAGCATAGCCAACAAACATCCTTGCAAGCGGACCTGTTTCCATCGGATGCTCTTTCCAGCGCGGGGCTTTTAACCAGCTATACTGTTTATCAGTATCTAGTGTTTTAAAAGGTGCTTTTGGCCCGGTATAATTAAACGTGGTCTCACCTTCAAATGGATGCTTTCCTATGCCGCCTTCTTTTCCATCATAGGTATACCAAGAGTGGTCAATAAATTCCTGTACATGCTTAGGATCTTTAAGGTCAACATCTAAAACCTCTTTGAGGTTGCCATTTAAGATAATTCCCCGAGGCATCCGGTATAGCTTCGTGTCATAAATGTCACCTGTTGAGAAATCACCATAGCATAGGTAATTATTTATGCCGCCGCCATATGTCCAATCTTTATAAAATGATCCAATTGCGAGTAAATCTGGAATATATACTTGATTTACAAATTCCCGTGCTTGGTCAATAATCTGTGATACATGCATTAACCTTTCTGCATGCACCCCATTATCACTATCAATATCAAGCGGTGTGGCCATTCCACCCACTACGTAATGCGGGTGAGGGTTTTTACCGCCAAAGATCGTATGAATTTTGACAAATTCTTTTTGCCAATCTAATGCTTCTAAGTAGTGGGCAACGGCAAGTAAGTTCACTTCTGGAGGGAGTTTGTACGCTTTATGACCCCAATAACCGTTTGCAAAAATCCCTAGCTGCCCGCTTTCAACCAATTTCTTCACCTTATTTTGCACATCAGTGAAGTAACCTGGTGATGATTTTGGCCAGCTTGATATCGACTGAGCAAGTTGCGAGGTCTCTGCTGGATTTGCACTAATCGCACTGATAACATCTACCCAATCCAAAGCGTGTAAATGATAAAAATGGACAACATGATCATGAATAAATTGGGTTTCGTTCATAATGTCACGGATTAAATGGGCATTTCTTGGAATCTTTATTTTAAGGGCATCCTCTACTGCTCGGATCGATGAAAGAGCATGTACCGAAGTACATACACCGCAAATTCTCTGCACATAGGCCCAAACATCGCGAGGGTCACGATCTTTAACAATCAATTCAAGTCCACGGACAGATGTACCTGAGCTAAATGCATCTTTAATGACACCTTGCTCATCTATATCTACTTCTACACGAAGGTGACCTTCAATTCTTGTTATTGGATCTACTACTATACGTTCACTCATGTTCTTCACCTCGTTTGTCATCTAACTTTTTCTTGATTACCGTCCCTGTAGCATGAACAGCAATGCCCGCTGTGGTCAAGCCAATGGTTGCTAGGCCTACTGCATCTGGATTGATCGTTGTTTGTGTTCCAGGTATTTTGGCTCTCCTCGTATATAATGGACCATTATCCCAGAAGTCTTTTTCTGAACATCCGAAGCATGGGTTACCGGATTGAATAGGATAGCTTACCCCGCCATTCCAGCGCATTTCCGCACAAGAGTTATAGGTTGTTGGACCTTTACAGCCCACTTTATATAGGCAATATCCTTGTTTTGCACCTTCATCATCAAAAGATTCAACAAACAATCCCGAATCAAAATAAGCTCGTCTGTTACATTTGTCATGAATTCGGTGACGATAAAACGCTTTCGGCCGACCAAATTGATCCAGCTCCGGTAATTTTCCAAATGTAATGATGTGTGCAATTACCCCCGTCATGACTTCAGCTATTGGCGGGCACCCTGGAACAAGGATGGTTGGTGTATTCTTTACAAAGCTTGTGACCGGTTTAGCTCCTGTAGGGTTCGGATGTGCAGCAGCAATTCCACCCCAAGCAGAACAGGAACCATAGGCAACAATTGCCTTTGCTCCTGCAGCCATTTCCAAGAATGTTTCCTTTGCCGACTGCCCCCCCACCGTTAAGAAGGCATCATCATCTGGGATGCTACCTTCCACCGCAAGTAAATATTCACCTTTATAATCCTTTAATACTTGTTTCATAGAAGCTTCTGCCTGGTGACCGGATGGTACCGAAAGGACTTCAGAATATTCTAGTGAAATCATTTCTAGTAAGACACTTTCTGTTTTCGGTTGTGATGACCGAATAAATGATTCGGAACAACCGGTGCAATCCTGGAATTGCAGCCATACAACTGGTACTCTTTTCTTTGTTTCCATGGCTTTAACAACTTGATCGGACTGTGTAAACTCCAACCCAAGTACGGCAGATAATGCTGTACACATTTTTAGAAAATCACGTCGGCTGAAACCATGGTCGATCGCGGCTTCATATACCGTTTTCTGTCTCTTCATCCGCTAATCCCTCCACTTAGCATAAAAGTAAGTAAAAATTGAACTCAAGAAAATTGTAGTATAATAATAGGCAATTCGTCCTGAATTTTCCGAAAAGTACACAAAG
>NZ_JBALPG010000050.1:51194-53531 GCF_036965245.1 Neobacillus drentensis | reverse complement strand
TTAAAAGAAATGATTGATGTGAATACCATCATTGGAGACCCAGTTGAAACCCCTGACGGAAGTGTTATTTTAACAGTATCAAAGGTTGGGTTTGGATTTGCTGCAGGAGGCAGTGAGTTCAAGCTCGACAGCTCCCAATCACAAGGGCAAAGCCAAGGTCAATCAAAGCTTCCATTTGGCGGCGGTAGCGGCGGAGGTGTTTCAATCACCCCAATCGCCTTTTTAATTGTAAACTCTAGTGGTGTCAAAATGCTTCATCTCGATGAAAGTACCCATTTATACGAGAAGATTTTAGAGCTTGCACCGCAGGCAGTCGATAAAATTCAGCAAATGTTCTCGAAGAAAGACCAGAATAAACAGCAGCAAACCCAACAGCAAACCCAGCAGCAAACCCAACAGCAGCCAAAAATTGATCTTGATTTTTAATGTGAAGGTTAATCTTCCAAACCACATTGGAAGGTTAACCTTTTTCTTGGTTTTAATATAGAATACGAGAGTTTAAATAATTGCAAAAAGGGTTTTGAAAAGATATATTTACACTGTACATATTTAAAGCTAAAATGCTGATTAAATTTATTAGCGTCATAGCTTTAAACTACAAAGGAGGATGAAAGAATGGCAAATGTAACATTCAAAGGAAATGCTATTACTTTGTTAGGCAATGAAGTAAAAGTTGGTGACAAGGCTCCAAATTTTACGGTGCTAGCAAATGACTTATCAGAAGTGACGTTAAACGATACGAAGGGGCAGGTTCGTTTAATCACTTCAGTGCCTTCTTTAGATACGGGTGTATGTGATGCAGAAACACGCCGATTCAATGAAGAAGCAAATAGCTTAGGAAACGTAAAAATATTAACAGTTAGCGTAGATTTACCATTTGCGCAAAAACGTTGGTGTGCAGCAAGCGGTATTGAAAATGTGCAAACATTATCCGATCACCGTGATCTTTCATTTGGAGAAGCATATGGGGTTGCCATCCAAGAATTAAGACTACTAGCTCGGGCAGTGTTTGTTGTTGACTCGAACGATACTGTGACATATGTTGAGTATGTTAGTGAAGCAACTAACCACCCTAACTATGAAGCTGCAATTGAGGCTGCAAAAGCGGCAAAATAATTGAACCACTAAGAAGCGGAAGCGCCCGTTTAGCGACGCTGGGACTAGACAAATCTCGCAGTACAAATGAAATTCTTATATGATAAGAAGGCCTCGACTAGAGCGAGGCCTTTATACTTTCCTAACGCATAAGTGCAACTATGCCTCTGTCTTCGCCCTTAGGGGCTCGCCAATCGGCGAGTTTGCTTTATTAAAAAAATGCATACTTGTTTAAAATGAATAAGGAAAATCTAGTATTGGAGGGGATACAATGAAAATTTCTCCAGTTGAACAGCTATTTACATTATTTAATGAAACTGCTCTTATTTTACAAGAGGAATTATCCTGTAGTTACCTAGAGGCACTTGCCGAGACAGGGGAAAATCTATTTCAAGGGGCCATCCTTCAGGACGAGCTAAGTGAGCTAACCTTAAAAAGGCTTAAGAAAGTATATGAAGAGATTCATTTGGTCAAATATTCGAATGAGGATATTCGCAAAGCCTATCAGCTTGTTATTTTAAAAGGGATGAAGGAAAATGTACAGCCAAACCATCAAATGACACCAGATTCTATTGGCATGCTGGTTGGTTACCTAGTAGAGAGATTTATGAAGAAGCAATCCTTCCGTCTTCTTGACCCTGCCATTGGAACTGGGAATTTATTAACAACAGTTTTAAATCACGTCCATAAAAATATTACGTCCATTGGAGTAGAAATTGACGATATTCTGATCAAGCTTGCCTATGTAAATGCTAATTTACAAGAGCATCCTGTTCAGTTGTTCAATCAGGATAGCCTGGAGTCTTTGTTTATCGATCCTGTGGATGCCGTCATTGCAGATTTGCCGGTGGGCTACTATCCAAATGATATCAGAGCTTCAGATTATCAATTAAAAGCTTTAGAAGGTCACTCATATTCACATCATTTATTCATCGAACAAAGTGTTAAACATACCTTACCTGGAGGCTATTTATTCTTCCTAATTCCGAACGGCTTATTTGAAAGTGATCAAGCACCTCAGCTTCATGAATTTATCAAGGGAAATCTGATTATTCAAGGTCTGCTGCATTTACCAACAAGCATGTTTAAAAATAAACATTCAGCTAAAAGTATTTTAGTTTTACAAAAAAAAGGTGAAGGTGTCAAGCCGCCAAAGCAAGCATTACTTGTAAATTTACCGAGCCTGTCAAGTGCTGTTGGAATGGATAATATTTTATCTAAAATTGAAAAATGGTTTCAGGA
>NZ_JBALPG010000050.1:46647-51116 GCF_036965245.1 Neobacillus drentensis | reverse complement strand
AAAGAAATAAGAAATTTGTGAAAATATGAACATTTATTGTGAAAGCGTTGCCAATTAAATTATTCCTTGAAATGTCCGATTTTCAATGTTTAAATGAGAAATTGAGGTAAATAAACAAGATAGGTTTGCACAAAATAAGGTGTACTAAATAAGATGAATATCGAATCGATATTGTTATATAAAAGGAGCGGTAACATACATGGCAAAAATTATTGCAATTAATGCGGGGAGTTCTTCTTTAAAATTTCAATTATTTGAAATGCCAAGTGAAGACGTTATTACAAAAGGCTTAATCGAAAGAATTGGATTAACTGATTCCATTTTTACGATTACAGTAAACGGGGAAAAGATTACGGAAACAATTGATATTCCAAACCATGATGTAGCAGTATCCATGCTGTTGGACAAGCTTACGGGGTTAAATATTATTAAATCCCTTGATGAAATTGATGGAACAGGTCACCGGATTGTCCATGGTGGAGAAACGTTTGAAGATTCTGCACTTGTAACAGATGAAGTATTAGCAAGAATCGAAGAACTAGCAGAATTGGCTCCACTTCATAATGCAGCAAATGCAACTGGAATTAAGGCATTCAAACATGTACTTCCAAATGTTCCAGCAGTAGCTGTATTTGATACTGCTTTCCACCAGACCATGCCAGAAAGTTCCTATCTTTATAGTCTTCCGTATGAATACTATAAAGAATATGGCATTCGAAAGTATGGCTTCCACGGCACAAGCCATAAGTATGTATCCCAGCGTGCAGCTGAATTATTGGGGCGTCCAGTTGAACAGCTTCGTCTGATTTCCTGTCACCTTGGGAATGGAGCAAGTATCGCTGCAATCGAAGGCGGAAAGTCCATTGATACTTCCATGGGCTTCACACCACTTGCAGGGGTCACAATGGGTACTCGTTCAGGTAATATTGACCCGGCCCTTATCCCATATATCATGGAGAAAACTGGTAAGACAGCGGATGAAGTTCTAGATGTGTTAAATAAAAAGAGTGGAATGTTAGCTGTTTCTGGATTCTCAAGTGACTTAAGAGATATTGAAATTGAAGCGAAAAAGGGCAATGAACGTGCCCAGCTGGCATTAGATGTGTTTGCTAATCGAATCCATAAATATATTGGTTCCTACGCTTCCCGTATGTACGGCGTAGATGCGATAATTTTCACAGCCGGTATCGGAGAAAATAGTGACTCAATCAGAGAAAATGTCTTAAAGGGTCTTGAATTTATGGGTGTTTATTGGGATCCGGCACTTAATAAGGTAAGAGGCGAGGAAGCGTTCATCAACTATCCGCATTCACCTGTTAAAGTCTTAATTATCCCAACAAATGAAGAGGTAATGATTGCTCGCGACGTAGTTCGTCTAGCTGATATTCATTAATAAACAAAAGGCAAAAGCGATCGCTTTTGCCTTTTTAACGTTTTATGTCTTTGTGATATACTGGAAAAAGAAGCTTGATGAAGAAAGGGTGACTCGGTTATGACATTAACAGATAGGGAAACTAACGTTTTGAATGAAATACGGTTATGGGAAAGAAATTTACTCAATTACGAGGCAAATGACTTTCAATTAACATATGAAAAATATTTGGAGCGTTCTTTCTCGTTATTGCCTGAAAAGGTTCAACAGCAATTCTTTTCGGTCATTGATACATGGTTATTTCATTTACTTGGGATCATTCAAGGCTCACAGCTTCAAATCGATGCAAAGGAAAGAATTCTTTCTTCGGGAAGGATTTTTAGCAAGGATATAATAGAAATAGCAGACTTAAAGCAGTTAGATATTGATCAATTACAATACATAGCAGAGCAGCAAATAGCAAGACACCGTTTTTATTCGTTTGCCCAAGGGGGACTTGCAGGGACAGGCGGCACACTTCTTTTAGGTACCGACATTCCCGCAATGGCAGTCATTAATTTAAGGGTCGTTCAATTAATTGCGATGACCTATGGCTTTGAAGTAAATACACCATATGAAATGATGACGTCATTAAAAGTATTTCATACAGCAACATTGCCCCCAAGAGTTCAAAAAGAGGGCTGGACCTCGTTAATGGAGGATTTGGAGGGAAATGATGAGCATTATTTTTATGAAGGAAATGAAAAGATTACCGATATCACTTGGCTGGAGCAGCCTGTTCAGCAACTATTAAAAGCGCTGGTCATTACATTGTTTCGAAAAAAAGTCATTCAGGGGATCCCGCTTGTAAGCATGGCCATAGGTTCTGGCGCTAATTTTCAATTAACGAGAAAAGTAACAGATCTCGCACATAAATATTATCAGCTACGCTATCTCAAAGGAAAAGAGGAGTTTTAGGATGAGCACCCAAGAACATAAAAAAGAAGCACCTAAGACGGTTAAATGTAAAGTCATAACAGTAAGTGATACAAGGGACAAGGAAACGGATAAAAGCGGTAAGCTGATGATTGAACTGCTTGAAGGAGCGGGGCATACGATTATGGATTATGTCGTTGTTAAGGACGAATCAATGCCGATTCAACATGAGATCTTAAAAGGCTGCGCACGAGAGGATATTGATGTGATTCTAACGAATGGCGGGACAGGAATTGCAAAGCGTGATGTAACGATTGAAACAATACAAAGTCTACTTGAAAAAGAAATCGTCGGATTTGGAGAATTGTTTAGGATGCTAAGCTATCAAGAGGATATCGGTTCTGCGGCAATTCTTTCACGGGCAATTGCAGGGGTCGTTAAAAATAAGGCCGTGTTCTCAACTCCGGGTTCAAGCGGAGCAGTAAAGCTAGCGATGAATAAATTAATCCTGCCTGAGATAGGACATGTAGTAAGGGAAATCAAAAAAGACCTATAAAAGTGAAAACTCCCTGCAATTAGGGAGTTTTTTATTGGTGCAATTTCGTGGATAGAGTCTGGTTCGCTCTGTACCAAAGCCATAAATCATTAATAATGGAGGCAAGGTCTGCGATATCTGTGTTCAATTGACAAGAGCGAGGGAAGTCATTTTCATTTGAAAGCTGTTCCTGCTTTTGGTTGATGTCCTGTTCAAGCTCTGCAATACGGTCAGGGATTGAACCGCGTATTTGCTCCCAATGTAACAGAATCTCCTGCTGTGTTTCTTTGCTATATTCTTCCCAGTCCACTGTTAATTCCGGCAGGGGAATACCAAGACGTTGATCAAAAGAAAAATGGTCTATCATATGGTTGCCTCCATGCTTTGTAATTGTTTTTATTTTACTATAGATTGGCAACCCATTCACGATAAAACTATTTTTATTTGAAAAAATATAAGGCACGAAGCAAATTGCTGCGTGCCTTTGTAGTTTATTTTGTATCCAGATCTTTTTCCGTCCTTACGATAAGAACATCACATGGTGCATACCGAGTAATGTGTTCTGAAACACTTCCGATAAAAAACCTTTCCACTACATTCATTCCCGTAGCACCACAGATGATTAAATCAACCTTGTGTTTTTTAGCCACGTCTCTAGGAATCCGTATTTTAGGAGAGCCAAAATCAATTTCGTATTGAACATCTGTTAATCCAGCTTCAACAGCCTGCTTTTGATAATTTTCAAGCATATCTTTAGCCAGCTTTTCTGCGCGATCGCCAATTACAGTGTCGTAGGCTTCAATTAATGCAAATGATCTTGTATCAATAACATGGACTAATAAAAGGTTTGCCTGATTTCGTTTGGCAATCTCAATCCCCTTTCGAAATGCCCAATCTGCTTCCTTTGATCCATCAATTGCTACTAAAATATTTTGATATTTGAGTCCCATGATTATCATCTCCTTATCTTGATTATACAATATTTAACAAGGTATAACTATTGCAATTTTTCGAACAATAATGAAGAAATTTATCAAGAAAGGGGAAATGAACGATGGTAAAGCGGGATCCAAATAGCAAATTTTTATTTGAATTTGATGAACAAGGTGTAAATGAAGTAAGCGAACAAATTATGAATTCCTATAATAGTGGTTTTATTGGGGAAGGAACTTACCTAGTTGACAGCAATGATTATGCTGCCGCTGAAGAGTAAATGAAATTTTCAAAGAGGAAAAGGCTGTCCATCACATTGGACAGCCTTTTCCTTTTGCAAGGATAGTTATCTGCCTTGGGAAATTCCGTCATGGAGGGCATTTACCCAAGAATTTGCTTTCAATAATGCATATTCTTTAGTGTGTGAATGAATAAAAATGAGGAGGTAATATTTGTACAATCACATAAATATGGTTCCAGGTCATGCTGCTATAGCTTATGACCATTCCCTAAATTATGATAACAATGATTCTCGTATTTGGGGCAGACCGTTTGGTTTTGGAATGCCATTCTTTGGAGGTTTTCCGTTTTTCATTTAAAAGAAAAAGTAAAAACTAATTGAAGCGAGGAGAGACAATATGACTACCGAAATGTATGGAATGCCCACTAATATAGATGAGAGGATTCATGGGTTTGGCGGCTTCGGAAGACCAG
>NZ_JBALPG010000050.1:2338-46494 GCF_036965245.1 Neobacillus drentensis | reverse complement strand
TCGGAAGACCAGGCTTTGGTTTCGGACGCCCGTTTGGTTTTGGTTTTGGCCGTCCGTTTGGCTTTGGATTTGGGCTGCCGTTCTTGGGTGGATTAGCAGCCGGGGCATTATTAGCAGGTCCATATGGATACGGTTATGGTTATGGATACCCATATCCATACTATGATCCTTACTATGATCCTTATTATCCTTACTATTAATACAATTCGTTATAAGAGCTTTGCCTTAGGGGTAAAGCTCTCACTATGTTCCAAAGAAGTATGCAATAAAAAGAACGGGTTTCCAATCTGTTGGTTGTTAAAATAAAAGTGATTTCATTAAGATGCTTCATTGTTTCATTTTTCCAGTTGAAAAAGGATATAATAATATTAACTTGTTTTTTTGATGAATTATTTTATTTGGAGGGAAGGACATGCGGATTGGGGTACCTATAGAGATCAAAAATAATGAAAACCGTGTAGCGATGACACCGGCTGGAGTAGTTAACCTTGTGAAATTTGGCCATGAGGTTTTTATTGAAAAAGGAGCGGGGCTTGGCTCTGGGTTTTTGGATGAAGATTATAGCTCTGCAGGTGCGAATCTAGTGGAAACCGCTGGTGAAGCATGGTCCATGGAAATGGTAATGAAGGTAAAAGAACCTCTGCCAAGCGAATATCAATTCTTCCGTGAAGGATTAATTTTATTTACATATTTACATCTGGCGCCTGAACCGGAATTAACCAAGGCCTTAATTGAAAATAAAGTAGTAGGGATTGCCTATGAAACAGTTCAGTTAGCGAACAGAAGCTTGCCATTATTAACCCCAATGAGTGAGGTTGCCGGGAGGATGGCTGTGCAGGTTGGGGCTCAATTTTTGGAAAAGGTCTATGGAGGTAAAGGAATTCTTCTCTCAGGTGTTCCAGGAGTAAAAAGAGGAACTGTTACCATTATTGGCGGTGGTGTAGCAGGAACAAATGCGGCAAAAATGGCAATTGGTTTGGGTGCAAAGGTTACGATTATTGATTTAAATCCAGAACGTCTTCGTCAATTAGACGATATATTCGGTTCAGATGTAACAACATTAATTTCCAACCATTATAATATTGCCGAAGCGGTAAAGGAATCTGATTTAGTCATTGGCGCTGTTTTAATCCCTGGGGCGAAGGCCCCAAAGCTTGTCAGTGAAGAGATGATTCAATCGATGAAACCTGGCAGCGTTATTGTTGATATTGCTATTGACCAAGGCGGTATTTTTGAAACAACCGATCGAATCACTACACATGATAATCCAACATACGTGAAGTATGGTGTTGTTCATTACGCTGTAGCCAATATGCCTGGTGCGGTACCTAGAACTTCAACGATTGCATTAACAAACGTGACGGTTCCATTTGCGGTTCAAATCGCCAATAAGGGCTACCAAAAGGCGTGTTTAGAAAATGAGGCCTTGTTAAAAGGAATCAATACTCACGGTGGATTTGTGACCTATCAAGCAGTTGCTGAAGCACATGGAGTCGAATATAAAGATACGAAAACATTACTTGAAAAATAAAGACGGTTTTGAAGAATATAGCGTTAATTTTGGCCTTGTGACCAATTCATGAGGCCAGTTTACATGATTTTTCACAAATTTTGTTCTTAAGACCATCTCATGAGAACAGAGTTCATAGTATTATCATTAATTTGTCCTCATGCCTTTTCTATATAACACGATTTAAAAACGATTTTTATCGTTGTTGATCTCCATATTTTTCTTTTATGTAAATTAAAAACCAGCTCCAAAAAGAAGCTGGTTTGAAATAGATAATATGAGCCGCATTTGCCGTAGTTAGATAAGAAAGTTTTAAACCACCACTCCTCAAAGTGGGTGTTCTCAGAAACCTTTCTGCATGTCCTCCATGTCATATAGACAGAGGCCTGTCATTCCAGCTTCGATGTTTAAACTCCCTTTTACAGCTTAAAGGTTAAAACTTTATTATGATTACGCACAACGCAGCTTGTATTTGTATACTACATCAATTCCGACTAGAGTTCAATGGTAAAAAAACTCCAATTTCATTATTTAATTATTTGTAATTCTTTCGGGAATTTGGTTAAAATCTTTGCCCCGTCAGCGGTAATATAAATATCATCTTCAATTCGAACACCTGCTACATCAGGTACATAAATTCCCGGTTCTATTGTATATACCATACCTTCTTCTATTACGAGCTGGTTCGTTTCGGTCATTGAAGGATATTCATGGACGCCTATTCCAAGGCCATGGCCTAAGCGATGTGGAAAATATTCTCCATATCCTGCGTCAGCAATAATTCGTCGTGCAGTAAGGTCAACTTCTGCTGCCGTAGCTCCAGGCTTACTTGCCTCAATGGCAGCGAGCTGCGCCTTTAAAACAATATCATAAATTTCTTTTTGCTTGTCGTTAATGTCTCCGTAAGCAACCGTTCTCGTGATATCAGAACAATACCGATCGACCACAACCCCCAAATCGAATAACACAAGATCACCTTTGCGAATTTTTGTTTCTCCTGGATTGCCGTGAGGGGAAGCGGCGTTCGCCCCGGTCAATACCATTGTCGAAAACGACATTTCGGTAACCCCCTTTTGCTTTAAAGCGTACTCTAAGGCATTAAGGACTTCCAGCTCTGTTTTACCTTCCTTTATTTCACTTGCACCAAATTCCACTGCATAATCGGCAAGGGCGCAAGCTTCTTCAATAATATTAAGTTCTTTGGCATCTTTAATCATGCGCAGCAGTCGTAGTTTTTCTTCTGCAGAAACAAATGATGCCTTAGGGAACAAATGTGTAAGATGCTCATAGCGATCGACATTCATATGTTCCTTTTCAATCGCCACCTTAGAAACTCCATTAATTCTTTTATTGATAGAATTATGAATCATTTCCCAAGGGTTTTCGATGTCACTATAACCGATGATTTCATGCTTCCAGCCGGATTGTTTGGCATCATGCACTTCCATCGCCGGACAGACCAGGAACGGTTCTTCCTCTTGAAAAACTGCAAGTGCAAGCAATCGCTCATGCGGGTCAGTATAATAGCCGCTTAAATAAAATGCATTTTCGGATGAAGTAAGAAAGCTTACTTCAATCCCGTTTTCTTTCATCCATGTTTGAAGCTTTACTAATCGCTGATTCATGTTTAGGGGTCCCCCTTTAAAAAGTTAAGAAATAAATATACATTTTGAGAATTGTCCAGCTCCCAGCGGCTATTGTACTTCGCCCTTTTCCCTACGATAAGTAAAAAGTGTTCCAGTCCATACACCGCTATATGGGCTCTACCGCTATTCTTTATGAGAGTATCAAGATTAAAAGAGAAAGTAAACTATCTGACCTTATCTTACGCTAAAACAAGTGAGCGTTGGGAATGAATGTAGCAGGATTTCTAAATTTTTTATGGAAGTACATTATATAACGATTTAAGAGGAGTTGGGATGATGAGAATTTCTTACCATGGACATGCAGTTGTTCAAATTCAAACAAATGGAAAAACGATCTTAATTGACCCTTTTATTACCGGCAATCAATTAACGGACTTGAAGGTTAAAGAAGTGATACCAGATGTGATTATTTTATCCCATGGCCACAATGACCATGTTGGGGACACTGTCGAGCTAGCTAGGAAGAATAATGCCCTTGTTGTTGCAAATGCGGAAATATCAGATTTTCTAAGCTGGCAGGGAGTTAATACTCACGCAATGCATATAGGCGGCGCATATCAGTTTGAATTTGGAAAAGTTAAGCTGACACAGGCCTTCCATGGCTCAAGCTACACAACCGAAAAAAATGAGCTTATCTATTGCGGCATGCCTGCGGGAATCTTATTTATGAACGAAGGTAAGACCATTTATCATGCAGGTGATACGGCATTATTCTCTGATATGAAACTCATAGGTGAACGCCATCCGATTGATGTTGCCTTTTTGCCGATTGGTGACAATTTTACGATGGGGCCAGAAGATGCAGCCTATGCAGCTAAACTGTTGAATGCAAAGACGGTTGTGCCGATTCACTTTAATACCTTCCCGGTAATTAAACAAGACCCATATCAATTTATTGACATGCTAGATAATAAAAATGGGAAGGTATTGGCTCCAGGCGAGGCAATAGAAATTTAGACGTTCTACGAGTATTAACATACTTTTTTTGCTCCAGCCAGCATAAAGATGAAACAAGCAGTCTTTATGAAGGAGGAAAAGAGAGTGAAAAAGAACAGATATTTACTTTGCCTGCTGTTATGTGGATTTATGCTTTATTTTGCTGTTCCAAAATTATCAGTGACTGCAGAAGGGACACAGGGGATTTTCGCTATTGTGTGGCTATCATTTGCATTGATCGTGATTGCAGGAAATCTGACTAGGCTTCTCTATAGTCCGAGAAAACAAGGGCAAAGTTTCCAGTCGCAGAGTCAAAAGAAGAAAACCCGGTCTTATTAAAAGGAATTCAATGACAATGTAATATCCCACATTGAATCAAGGCTTTAGAAACTTTATAATAGAATTTAGGGTATCAACCCAATTGACTAAATGACTAGGAATTCGAAATATAAAGGGTGAAGGTCTTGGCTACTAAGCATGAACAAATTTTACAATACATTGATGGACTTCCAGTCGGGGAAAAAATATCAGTACGGCAAATCGCCAAGGCGATGACTGTAAGTGAAGGTACAGCCTATCGTGCGATTAAAGAAGCCGAAAATAAAGGATATGTAAGTACAATTGAACGAGTAGGCACCATTAGAATCGAACGGAAGAAGAAAGAAAATATTGAAAAGCTTACGTTTGCCGAAGTCGTAAACATTGTGGACGGGCAGGTATTAGGCGGAAGAACTGGCTTGCATAAAACCCTCAATAAATTTGTGATCGGCGCGATGAAACTAGAGGCCATGATGCGCTATACGGAGGCTGGTAACCTGTTAATTGTCGGGAACCGGACACAAGCACATGAGCTAGCTTTAAAAGCAGGAGCCGCCGTGCTGATCACCGGGGGATTTGACTCAGAAGAGCATGTAAAAAAGCTGGCAGATAAGTTAGAGTTACCGGTTATTTCAACAAGCTATGACACTTTTACTGTCGCCACAATGATTAATCGGGCTATTTACGACCAATTAATAAAAAAGGAAATTATCTTAGTTGAAGATATTTTAACACCTCTTGCGGATACCTATTACCTATTTACAACCGATAAGGTGTCAAAATGGCATGAATATAATCAAGAAACAACGCATAGCCGCTATCCTGTAGTCGATCAAAATATGAAGATTCAGGGAATGGTGACGAGTAAAGATATTTTAGGCCAAGTTTTAGAAACCTCAATCGACAAAATTATGACGAAACACCCAATGACTGTTAATGGCAAGACAAGCGTTGCTTCTACAGCCCATACGATGGTCTGGGAAGGGATTGAGGTTCTTCCTGTTGCCGATGACTCGAACCGTTTAGAGGGGATTATCAGCAGGCAGGATGTATTAAAGGCACTGCAAATGAACCAACGACAGCCACAGGTTGGCGAAACCATCGATGATATTGTTACAAATCAAATGGTATTAATGCAGGGGAAACAAAAAGGCGAAGAAGTATATTCTTGCGAAGTGACGCCGCAAATGACCAATCATCTTGGTACTATTTCATACGGAGTATTTACAACTATTGTCGCAGATGCAGCCAACCGGGTATTACGAAGCTATAAAAAAGGCGACTTGGTAGTAGAAAATATGTCTATTTACTTTATTAAACCAGTTCAAATGGAGAGTACATTAGAAATTTTTCCTAGAATACTTGAAGTAGGACGGAAATTTGGGAAGGTAGATGTGGAAGTTTTTAATGAAGGCATATTAGTTGGAAAAGCGATGATGATGTGTCAATTGATTGACAGGAGCTAGAAAAGCGGAGTTGATCTTTAAACGAAGTTGTCTCGCCGCGGGGGTCTCTTCGAAAAAGCTAATGTTTTTCCTTCGTACGAGGTATCGCTTCCGAGGCTTATTCTTATGGAGCTTGACAGTTTTCGAAATCATAACCTAAGAAAGCCGCTTCTCAACTTGAGAAGCGGCTCGGTTTTATTTTTGGGCATTAAGCATGTTTGCTTCATCAATTGCAAATGGAAGGTAGTGTTTATATTTTTTGAAACCGATCCAGCTAAATACGGCCCCATAAATAGTAAAAATGGCAGCGACAATATAAGAAACAGTTGATTCAGATATAAATAGCAAATGATTAACACCAAATAAGCATACAAACAGACCAAGGGCAATATTTGATTTGGCGGAAAGCCATTTCTTTTCGACTTGACGGTTGCTTCTGAAGTATTTTGTTTTATAAAATAAATAGAAAGCAAATAACAGGAAAATGAAAACGACAAGTACAAACATAATATGTTCCTCCAAGTTCTAAAAATCTTCTACTATTTTATCGTGTAATTAAAAAAAAAGCCATTATTGGTTCTTAAGGAGCAGTGTCTATGATTGAGCAAATATTAACGGCGATTGAACAATATGAAACGATCATTGTTCACCGTCACGTCCGTCCTGACCCGGATGCATATGGTTCACAAGGCGGTTTGGTTGAGATTTTACAAGAATCTTTTCCCGAAAAAAAGATTTATGCAGTTGGGCAAGAGGAGTCGACTCTACACTACATGCGCAGATTAGATGTGATTGAAGATGATGTATACAATGGGGCATTGGTCATTGTTTGTGATACTGCTAATGCGGAAAGAATTTGTGACGGGCGCTACTCATTAGGAGAAAAGCTAATAAAAATTGACCATCATCCAAACGAAGATCCCTATGGTGATTTGTTATGGGTCGACACAACGGCAAGCTCATGCAGTGAAATGATCTATGAATTTTACTTAAACGGAAAAGATAAAGGCTTAAAAATGAATGATGAAGCGGCAAGACTTTTATTTGCGGGAATTGTTGGGGATACGGGCAGGTTTCTTTTTCCAAGTTCAACAGATAAAACATTCGCTTTTGCTGGGGAATTGATTCACTACAATTTTTCACGCACAGAGCTTTTTGACAGGATGTATGAATTAGATCCTAATATAATAAAGTTAAAGGGGTATGTTCTTCAAAATTTCGAGCTTCATCCAAACGGTGTTGCATCTGTAATGCTCACAAAGGATTTATTAAAAGAATATGGTGCAAGGCCAACAGAAGCATCTTTACTTGTTGGTATTTTAGGAGATGTTAAAGGAATTAAAGCATGGGTCTTTTTCATTGAAGAAGACGATCAAATACGTGTTCGGCTCCGTTCAAAGGGACCGGTCATTAATGGAGTGGCCCGGAAGTTTAAAGGTGGAGGACATCCACTTGCTTCAGGTGCATCCATCTATTCTTGGGATGAGGTAGATCATGTCTTAAAGGAATTGAATAAGGCATGAGAAACCCATTCAAAATAGTGTTGACGGTAAAAGGGAACGGCCCAATTCCGGGCCGTTTTGTTAATATCTAGCTCCAGTCTTTACGCCGCGCAAAGGAAGTTTCCGCTTTTCTTAATCAAATTGAATTTCAAGCTGAATCGTTACGTTTGTGTAAATAACCATTTCTTTTACCTTCAGTGTGTATCTTTTTTTATTGATTTTTACCGGCTTGTTTTCGATAACTTTTTTTATGAGATCCTTGCTTTTATAGACTGTCTCTAAATCTTTTGCCAGCATTATACTAATATCATCTCGAACAGAGTTTTCCGTCTCAAGTACACTTAAGGGATCCAGTTTGTATTTTTCCGCGTTGATGATTTTTATATTAATCTTCTGGACAGTCAGTTGTTCAATATTGCGTTTATTCAATTCCTTATATTCTTCCTGCCATATTTTTTTCTCATTGTTTAAATCAACAATGTTCTCCTGCTGCTTTTGAATTAATTCCGTATTTTCTTCTTGCCAGACACCGTAAATATATAAAAAGATACACCAGCTTATGGCGCCGCCAATAGCCATCCCAGAAAAAAAACGCTGCCATGAAGGTCTGCGGTACAATGGCGGAATTCTCATGATGAAATATATTCCTGGGTAAGCCAATTAATAATGAGGGCACCTGTCTGGGCGCCGCCCAATGCAGAAAGGATTAATAAAAATTGTTTAAAAAGATCCTTTGTGCCAGCATCCAAAAGGCCTTTTTCAAATGTGTAAACCGTATCAAATGTCCCGCCGATTGCCGCAACAATTGCCCAAATTCTAAGTGAACTAGACAAGCGGTAAACGGTTGTAAGCGGAGGTTGACCGGTTAAAAAGGAGGCAATCCCGCCAATCAATGAACCACCAAGCAGGACACCTAAGGCTATAAAATAGCTTTCGATAAAAGCTGGAAAAAAACCAATTTCTTTCATCCCTTCAACCGCCTTCATACAAGATCAAAAATGTCTATATTCATTTATATGGACAAAGGTTCTTGAATATGTTTTTTAAAAAACAGAACATATTTTCCTTTTTTGTGATAAAGATTTATAATAAATGATAGATATTAAGTTTAAGGAACGGTGAGGCAATATGTCTTTTATTCACCTTCATGTTTATAGTGCCTATAGTTTGTTAACAAGTACGGCATCCGTCCCGGATTTAATCGAAAATGCGAAGAGAAAAGGGTTTACCGACCTCGCACTTACCGACAGAAATGTCATGTACGGTACTATTGAATTTTATAAGCTCTGTAAGAAAAATAATTTGAAACCGATAATTGGGTTAACGGTTGATGTGGAAAGTGAAATTACCGCGAACGAATCCTATCCGCTTATATTACTGGCAGAAAATGAGAAGGGATTTAGAAATCTTTTAAAAATTTCCAGTGCGGTACAGACAAAGACCGATAACGGAATTCCGCTAAAATGGCTGAGGCATTATTCGGAGGGGCTTATCGCCATAACACCTGGACTTGAGGGGGAAATTGAACAGTTCCTTTTAAACGGAAACGAGGAGATGGCAAGGAAGCTAATTAGAAAATTAGACTCCATTTTTGGCAGTGGCAACTTTTTTCTCTCACTTCAAAATCATCAGCTCGAACAAGAATCGAAAATTAGGAAACAGTTTCTCGCGATTTCAGATGAGTTTCATGTGCCCCTAGTTGCAACTAACAGGGTACATTATTTGGAAAAAGAAGATATGTTTGCGCATGAATGTTTGCTGGCAATCAAGAATGGCGATAAATTGCAGGATGACCAAAGAGAAAAACTGGAAAGTGATCAATTTTATTTGAAAACAGCAGCAGAAATGGTCGATTGCTTTTCAGAAGTTCCTGAAGCACTAGAAAATACACTCCGGATTGCTAAAAGGTGCAGCGTAAATATTGAACTAAATAAAACCTACTTACCTACTTTTCCGACTGAAAATGATATGGTTGCAGAGGATTATTTTGAGATGCTGTGTAAGAAGGGACTCCATGAACGCTTTACCGCGCCGTCCCAGGAATATTATGACCGGCTATCCTATGAATTAGCGGTAATCAAGCGAATGAAATTTAGCAACTACTTTTTAATTGTTTGGGATTTTATGAGGTTTGCGCGTCAAAAAGGGATTTTGACCGGGCCAGGACGGGGCTCTGCAGCAGGATCGCTTGTTGCCTATGTTTTATATATTACCGATGTGGATCCGATTAATCACCATCTATTATTTGAGCGGTTTTTAAATCCTGAACGGATTTCGATGCCTGATATTGATATAGATTTTCCTGACCACCGCCGCGATGAAGTGATCGAATATGTCGCACAAAAATATGGCGAACTCCATGTCGCGCAAATTGTAACTTTTGGAACACTTGCAGCAAAAGCAGCAGTAAGAGATGTCGGCAGGGCTTTCGGATTAAATTCAAAAGAATTGGAGCAATTGTCCCGGCTGATCCCGTCCCGTTTAGGCATTAACCTTCAAACCGCCTATAAAGAATCTGAATCGTTAAGAAGGTTTGTCAATGAGACTCCGTTAAACCGCAAGCTTTTTGACACTGCCTTAAAGCTCGAAGGGCTGCCTCGGCATACCTCCACACATGCTGCGGGTGTGGTCATAAGCGAGAAGCAGCTTATAGAATTAATCCCGATTCAACGCGGGTCAAACCATGTTTACTTAACGCAATACTCTATGGAGTACCTCGAAGAAATTGGCCTGCTGAAAATGGATTTCCTTGGCCTTAGAAATTTATCACTCATTGAAACAATCCTTTCCTCCATTTATCGTCATACTGGAAGGAAAGTGGATATTGGACGAATTCCATTAGATGACACAAAGACCTTTGAATTACTGGCTAGAGGTGAAACAACAGGCATTTTCCAGTTAGAATCGGAAGGTATGCGGAAGGTATTAACCCGGTTAAAGCCTTCACGTTTTGAGGATATTGTCGCAGTCAATGCATTGTACCGTCCGGGACCGATGGAAAATATTCCGCTCTTTATAGACCGAAAACATGGACGTAAGGCGGTAGAATATCCTCATCAGGATTTACAGCCGATCCTTGAGAATACATATGGTGTCATTGTCTACCAAGAGCAAATCATGCAGATTGCTTCGAAAATGTCGGGATTCTCACTCGGAGAAGCAGACCTTTTACGACGGGCAGTTGGAAAAAAACAAAAAGAAGTACTGGACAAAGAGCGGAATCACTTCGTCCAAGGAGCACTGAAAAAGGGGTATCAACAAGTACTTGCCAATGAAATATATGATTTAATTGTTAGGTTTGCTAACTATGGCTTTAACCGAAGCCACGCTGTTGCCTATAGTATGATTGCCTACCAGCTGGCCTATTTAAAGTCGAATTTTCCGGTTCATTTTATGTCAGGGCTGCTTACTTCAGCAATCGGCAATGATACAAAAATTGCCCAATACATTTTAGAAACAAGGCAAAAGGAAATTGAAATCCTGCCGCCATCCATTAATCATAGTACCTACTCATTCAAAGTAGAAAAAGAGGGAGCCATTCGCTACAGCCTTGCTGCTATCAAAAGCGTCGGCGCTGCCGTCTTAAAGGAAATTTTTCAAACAAGGAAACGAAAGAAATTTGATGATTTATTTGATTTTTGTATCAGAGTATCGCCTAAGGCGATTAACAGAAAAACACTTGAGTTCCTTGTTCACTCTGGATGTTTCGATGAATTTGGCGAAGATCGGGCCGTTCTGCTGGCCAGTTTAGATGTTGCTATTGAACATGCACAAATCTTCAAACCAGATGATTCCAACCAATTTGACTTATTTGAAGATGAATTGATTCCGAAACCGAAATATGTTCAAGTGGACCCTATTAGTCTTGAAAATAAACTGACATTTGAAAAAGAGGCTCTTGGTTTTTATCTCTCTAATCATCCCATTTCAATATATGAAAAAGATCTCAAGCGGAGCGGCGTATGTTTGTTATATCAATTAAGAAGTGATAATAAAAGGTCTGCTTCTGGTGTTTTTATTTCAGCGATGAAATCAATTCGAACCAAAAAGGGTGATTTGATGGCCTTTTTAACGGTAAGTGATGCCAGCGGTGAAATGGAGGCAGTCGTATTTCCTGCTATCTATAAAAAATTCCAGATATTATTACAGCAGGGGAATTTTGTGCTGCTGGAAGGGAGAATAGAAGAGCGTGATGGGAAACTGCAATTTATCATTCAACAGGTATCAGATTTAGAACTATGGTTAAAAACAAAAGCAGTAAAACACCGGGTATTATATTTAAAAATTACCTCAAACCAGCAGGATGAGCAATTGCTGCAAAAAATAAATCAGCTGCTGAAAGAAAATAAAGGGGATGCTGGTGTTATTTTGCATGATGAAGTTACCAAAAAAACAGTTAGGTTACCGGCGGAAAACAATGTCAATCCAACCCCCGAAGTACAGCAGCAATTAAGAAATCTACTTGGGTCAAAAAATGTTGTCCTGAAAGATTAATTCTTTACAACTTTCGAAGATATGTTATAGTGGTAAAGAGACGAGTGTGGTCTGACCACTATAGTTGGAGTATGATTAAATGGGATGTTTATAAATTTATTATAAAGACTTAGAAAGCTGTCTAGCTCCAGTGTCTAGGGGCCCGGGTGCATAAGCCATTCAGTCGAGAAGGGAAAAAACAACCCTCCCGCCGGCTTGTCTTATGGCCTAGCTACAGAAAGCTATCGCTTTCTGGACGCATTAAGGGAGACTAATCTCTGGCTTCACTTTGTTTGCCAGTCGATAATTCTCCCTATATTTTCCCCTGGGTAAGGTGCTACCGCTTTTCTAATTAAGGGGTGACAGATCTTGACTTTACGTGAAGAAGCATTACATATGCATCGAATTAATAAAGGAAAGTTAGAGTCGAAATCAAAAGTTCCAGTTCGAAATGCACATGATTTAAGTTTAGCCTATTCACCTGGTGTGGCAGAGCCATGTAAAGATATTTATGAAAAACCGGAAACAGTTTACGATTATACCATGAAAGGAAACATGGTCGCTGTAGTTTCCGATGGCACGGCTGTTCTGGGTCTAGGTAATATTGGCCCTGAAGCAGCACTTCCTGTAATGGAGGGCAAGGCCGTTCTTTTTAAAAGTTTTGCCGGTGTTGATGCCTTTCCAATCTGCTTAAATACTACAGATGTAGACAAAATTGTTGAAACAGTTAAACTGCTTGAACCAACCTTCGGGGGAGTTAATCTCGAGGATATCGCAGCACCAAATTGTTTTGTCATTGAGGAAAGATTGAAGAAGGAAGCGAATATTCCAATTTTTCATGATGACCAGCATGGAACAGCTATTGTTACGGTTGCAGGTCTTGTCAATGCCCTTAAATTGATTGGAAAGAAAATGACTGAAATAAAAATAGTTGCAAGCGGTGCAGGTGCAGCAGGTATTGCAATTATTAAGTTGTTATATAACTATGGTGTAAGAGATATTATTATGTGTGATACTAAGGGTGCGATTTACGAAGGCCGCCCACATGGGATGAATGTGGTCAAAGCGGAAGTGGCGAAATTTACCAATCGTGAAAACCTAACAGGAAGTCTCGCAGATGTGATCAAAGGTGCCGATGTATTTATTGGGGTTTCTGTTGCCGGAGCACTTACAAAAGAAATGGTAGCATCTATGAACCCAGATTCGATAATTTTTGCGATGGCCAACCCAGACCCAGAGATTATGCCTGATGAAGCAAAAGCTGCAGGGGCAAAAGTCGTTGGAACAGGCCGTTCTGATTTTCCAAACCAAGTAAACAATGTTCTTGCCTTCCCGGGAATTTTCCGTGGAGCACTTGATGTTCGTGCAACACATATTAACGAAAAAATGAAAGTTGCAGCAGTGGAAGCCATTGCCGGGTTAATTAGTGAGGACGAACTTAATGCAGACTATGTCATTCCAGCTCCTTTTGACCCAAGAGTAGCTCCAAATGTAGCTGCTGCTGTTGCAAAAGCAGCAATGGAAACTGGTGTAGCACGGATTAAGGTAGATCCTGAGGATGTAAAAGAAAAAACACAGAGGCTCGCGATTATTGGCAAAAGTGAGTGATCAAGTAAGTGGCGAATACCAAAGTATATTTAGAGATTGTAAAGCATTTACGAGAAATGATAACTATTGATGGACTTAAGACTGGAGATAAGATTCCTTCAGAACGGGAATTATCAGAGCGCCTGAATTTCGGGCGCTCTTCCGTTCGCGAAGCTCTTAGAGCATTGGAATTACTTGGCTTAATCGAAACAAGGCGGGGCGAAGGGACATTTATTAGAGACTTTCGCGGCCACCAGCTGGTCCAGCTTCTCAGCACATTCATTTTGCAGGATGAAAAAGCAAAACACGATGTATTCGAAACTAAAAACTATATTGAGATGGATTGTCTTCGCTTAGCACTGAAAAAAGTCGATAATCGACATATTGCAACATTAAAGGAATGGGTCATAAAAGCAGAAAACTTTTCAGATGATGAGTTTTTTCATCAGATTATTGAGATTTCAGATAACCACCTATTCTTAAGAATGTGGCTAATTTTAAAGGAATATTATTATTCACTAGATAATCAACCTGTAGACTATCAGCGGGGAGACTATCTTGTTTTGCTAGAAGCTTTGGGAGAAAAGGATGCAGGAAAAACACTTTCTGCATATGGTAAACTTCGAAATTTGTCTGATTTTAACGACAAATACTAACAGATTTTGAACTTTTTTTATTTTATAGTGGAAGCTATACAAGCCCAGAAAAAAGGGTGTTTTTAATTATCCAGTGGTCTGACCACTTTTGGGAGTTTGTAGGTATGAAGTTGACGTAGGATAGAAAGACTTCTGAATAGCAAAAGATGGAGATTCTTGCCGTTTGGCAGGTCTGTGTTATACAAGGGAGGTTTTATTTTGGCTCTTAAAGATCTATTTACAAAAAATCAACCGAAAAAGAAAAAATATGCAACAATTCCAACAGAAACTGCTAAAAGTGACGTACCTGAAGGAATTATGACAAAGTGCCCTTCTTGTAAGAAAATCATGTATACAAAGGAATTATTAAAAAATACGAAGGTCTGTTTACATTGCGGCTTTCATTTCCAAATGAATGCAAAAGAGCGTATTGACAGCTTTATTGATGAGGGTAGTTTTGTAGAAATCAATGAAAACATGGTGTCTGAAAATCCATTGAATTTCCCCGACTATCTTGAAAAGCTAGAAAAAGATCGGCAAAAAAGTAAGTTAAACGAGGCCGTCGTCACTGGAATGGGAAAGGTTAATGGTCAGAAGATTGTTTTGGCTATTATGGATGCTTCTTTCCGTATGGGGAGTATGGGCTCTGTTGTTGGTGAAAAAATTACCCTTGCGATTGAAAAGGCAGATGAACTCTCACTTCCATTCATCATTTTCACTGCATCAGGCGGTGCTAGAATGCAGGAGGGTGCCTTGAGCTTGATGCAAATGGCCAAAACAAGTGTTGCGTTAAAAAGGTTTAGCAATAATGGCGGGTTAATCATTTCGATTATGACACACCCGACAACGGGCGGTGTATCTGCTAGTTTCGCCTCATTGGGCGATTACAACTTTGCTGAGCCTGGCGCACTAATTGCTTTCGCCGGCCGCAGAGTCATTGAACAATCTATTCGTGAAGAACTGCCGGAAGATTTTCAAACGGCCGAGTTTCTTTTAAAACACGGTCAGTTGGATGCAATTATTTCACGTATCGATTTAGTTGAGAAAATCACGAACATTTTAGAAATTCATCAACCAGGTGGTGAAATCGAATGGTAGGGGAATTAGAGTTTGAACGCCCGATTGTGGAATTAAGAAAGAAAATCTCTGAATTAAAAGAGTTCACGAAAACAGCTGATGTCGATTTAAGTTCTGAAATTGTAAAATTAGAGGCACGGCTCGAAAAGCTAGAGCAGGATATATATGAAAATATTAAGCCATGGGATCGCGTGCAAATAGCACGTATTGCGAATAGGCCGACCACGCTTGATTATATTTCTTACCTATTTGAAGGCTTCTTTGAATGCCATGGAGACCGAACTTATGCAGATGATGAGGCCATCGTTGGCGGTGTTGCTAAATTTAAAGGACTTCCTGTTACCGTTATCGGTCACCAACGGGGAAAAGATACGAAAGAGAATATTCGCAGAAACTTTGGGATGCCCCATCCTGAAGGCTACCGAAAAGCATTACGCTTGATGAAGCAGGCTGATAAATTTAATCGCCCAATCATTTGTTTTATTGATACGAAAGGTGCTTATCCAGGGAAAGCAGCGGAAGAACGCGGCCAAAGTGAAGCAATTGCCCGTAATCTTTTTGAAATGGCGGGTCTCAAAGTTCCGGTTATTTGTATTGTTATTGGTGAAGGTGGAAGCGGTGGTGCCCTTGCACTAGGCGTCGGCAACCGCATATACATGCTCGAAAACTCAACTTACTCTGTTATTTCTCCTGAAGGAGCGGCAGCTATTTTGTGGAAGGATGCATCCCTCGCCAAAAATGCGGCTGAGACAATGAGGATTACTGCCCCTGACTTAAAAGAACTGGGTGTCATTGATGATATTATTCCTGAAATTAAAGGCGGAGCCCATAAGGATATCAAAAAGCAAGCAGAAGGAATCGAAAAGGTCCTTAAAATGTCTCTTCAGCAGTTACTTAAACTATCAGAAGATGAATTAATAGCTGACCGTTATAATCGATTCAGGACAATAGGGGAATACACTACATTGAAGGATTATATTGGTGTAAATTAAAAAAATCGTGCTCAATAGGGCACGATTTTTTAAAGGTATAATAAAATATGAACTTTGAGAAATATCCAATTACAGCGCCTACGAGCTCGGAGGCATAAGCCCTTCAGCAAAGCACTTCCGCTTTTTCTTGTTCACAAAGGATTCACAAAAAATACCCCGAAAAGATGAAGATGCCGCTTTCAACCACAAATAAACCGCTTCCAGTTCACTAATTATTCCGTCTATTATAATTACTAATAGGAATCGGTTGTTACCTGCATTTCTTCATGTTATTTTATAAATATTCGAGGGTTTTATGCTTATAATAATAGTATTGATTTAAAAGGTAGCTTATCTCATTGTACGAACAAAGTGTACATAATTTTTTCTAAAATCATGATTGAGGTGGTAAGAATGAAAAAAATTGGGGTACTTACAAGCGGCGGCGACTCTCCAGGGATGAATCCAGCGATTCGTGCTGTTGTCCGTAAAGCAATTTTTCATAATGTTGAAGTTTATGGTGTTTATGGAGGATATACTGGATTAATTTCTGGAAATATAAAAAAGCTTGAGCTTGGTTCAGTTGGTGATATTATTCATCGAGGGGGAACGATGCTGCATTCGGCACGCTGCCCGGAATTTAAAACAAAAGAGGGACAGCAAAAAGGTATTGAGCAGCTTAGACAACATGGAATTGAAGGGCTTGTTGTCATTGGCGGTGATGGGTCGTACCGTGGGGCTAAAGCATTAACAGAGCAAGGCTTTCCATGCGTAGGTGTTCCAGGTACGATTGATAATGATATTCCAGGAACGGAACAAACCATAGGTTTTGATACGGCCTTAAATACGGTAATCGACGCAATTGATAAAATTCGCGATACTGCAACATCACACGAAAGAACTTTTGTCATTGAAGTAATGGGACGTGATGCAGGTGATATTGCTTTATGGGCAGGGCTTGCAGGTGGTGCAGAAACGATTTTAATTCCTGAAGAGAACTACGACATGAATGAAGTGGCAAACAGGCTGCGAAGCGGTCAAGAACGCGGGAAAAAACATAGTATTATTGTTGTTGCTGAAGGGGTTTGTAGTGGCGTTGAGTTTGCTCGTCAGCTGCAAGAAGCAACTAGCTTTGATACAAGAGTGTCGGTTTTAGGCCACATTCAGCGCGGCGGCTCTCCAACTGCTGCGGACAGAGTCCTTGCCAGCAGGTTAGGAGCAAGAGCAGTAGAGCTTTTAATTGAAGGAAAAGGCGGCCGTGCGGTAGGAATTGAAAAAAATCAGCTAGTTGATTACGACATCATTGAAGCTCTTGATAAAAAACATAGATTAGATCTTGACCTATTTAAGCTATCAAAGGAATTATCAATTTAAGAAATAGCGTTTGTCTTTTCTAAAATGGGAGGAAATAAAGGATGTTACGAAAAACAAAAATCGTTTGTACAATTGGTCCCGCAAGTGAAAGCGTTGAAAAATTAACTCAATTAATCAATTCAGGTATGAACGTTGCCCGCTTAAATTTTTCACATGGTGATTTTGAAGAACATGGTGCCCGGATTCGAAATATTCGTGAAGCAGCAGAGCAAGCTGGAAAAACGATAGCTATCCTGCTTGATACAAAAGGCCCGGAAATTCGGACAAATAACATGCAAAACGGTGCGATTGAGCTAAAAGCTGGCGAAAATGTGATTGTTTCAATGACTGAAGTAGAAGGAACCATACAAAAATTCTCTGTTACATACCCAGGGTTGATTGACGATGTACATGTAGGCTCAAAAATTCTTTTAGATGATGGTTTAATTGGCCTCGAAGTAACAGAAGTAAATAAAGCTGGAAATGAAATTCATACGAAAATTTTAAACAGCGGTACATTGAAAAATAAAAAAGGAGTAAATGTCCCTGGAGTATCAGTTAACCTGCCGGGCATTACTGAGAAAGATACGAAAGATATTCTTTTTGGAATCGAACAGGGGATTGATTTCATTGCAGCTTCCTTTGTCCGTCGGGCAAAAGATGTGTTAGAAATCCGTCAGCTACTTGAAGAAAATAATGCTACACATATCCACATTATCCCTAAAATTGAAAACCAAGAAGGCGTAGATAACATTGATGAGATCCTTGAAATCTCTGATGGCCTGATGGTTGCCCGAGGAGACCTTGGCGTGGAAATCCCAGCAGAAGAGGTTCCTCTTGTGCAAAAACTGTTAATTAAGAAGTGTAATTCCCTTGGAAAACCTGTGATCACGGCAACACAAATGCTCGATTCGATGCAGCGAAATCCAAGACCAACACGTGCTGAAGCAAGCGACGTCGCGAATGCCATTTTTGATGGAACAGACGCAATTATGCTCTCTGGTGAAACGGCTGCAGGACTTTACCCAGTGGAAGCCGTGCAAACGATGCACAATATTGCTTCAAGAGCTGAACAGGCATTGGATCATAAAGAAATTTTATCAAGCCGGAGCAAAGACACTGAACATAATCTAACAGATGCTATTGGTCAATCAGTTGCCCATACAGCTTTAAACTTAGAAGTCAAATCAATTATAACTCCAACGGAGAGCGGTCATACAGCAAGAATGATTTCCAAGTATCGTCCGAAAGCAGCGATTGTTGCTGTGACATCAAATGATCATGTTTGCCGTCGTTTGCAGCTAGTTTGGGGTGTTTACCCTCAGTTGGGGAGAATTTGTACCACTACTGATGAAATGCTCGATATTGCTGTCGAAGAAAGCTTAAATAGCGATATTGTAAAGCATGGAGATTTGGTTGTTATCACTGCAGGCGTTCCTGTTGGTGAAGCAGGTACAACGAATTTAATGAAGATTCATGTTGTTGGTGATATCATTACGAAGGGGCAAGGAATTGGCCGCAGGTCTGCTTTCGGGAAAGTGGTGATTGCCCATAATGCAAAAGAGGCTTTAGAAAAAGTAAAGCCAGGTTCTATTCTTGTAACAATCGGCTCAGATCGCGAAATGGTCCCTGCTATTGAAAAATGTGCTGCCCTTATTACGCAAGAAGGTGGATTAACCAGCCATGCAGCTGTAGTTGGCCTAAACTTAAGCATTCCAGTCATTGTTGGTGTAGACAATGTTTTAGAATTACTTAAAGAGGGTCAAGAAATAACAGTGGATGCAACTAGAGGAGT
The DNA here is from genome assembly GCF_036965245.1 of Neobacillus drentensis. Classification (GTDB taxonomy): domain Bacteria; phylum Bacillota; class Bacilli; order Bacillales; family Cytobacillaceae; genus Neobacillus; species Neobacillus drentensis_G. The sequence continues at coordinate 27,246 of NZ_JBALPG010000050.1, read as the reverse complement.
TATTTATAACGGGCATGCAAGCGTACTATAATAAAAAACGTCAGCTTCTAAATTAGAGCTGACGTTTTTTTATCTCTCAAAAACGGGCAGTAGGTCCTCACCTTCTAGATTTTAAGGAAAAAGGATAAACGAAAGATCAATTGCATGTAAAAGCTCGATTAGTGAGTAGATACACTGAAACTTGTCGATATGTTTTTTATGGCTTAGTAAAATGGGACTAAAATTCAGTGGTGGTGATGGTAAACCACTATTGAGTGAAGTTTTATTTTATGCTTCTTTCCCTTTAATAAATGACCAAACATCATGGAAGACATTTGCACGATAAAGGGTGGTGATTATGACCAGGGAAACCGGGCCGACAATTAATCCTAAAAAGCCAATTAACTTAAAACCAATAAATAATGCTATAAGTGTCGCCAATGGATCAAGACCGATACTTGATGATAGAATCTTTGGCTCCATAATTTGCCGTTGAACGAGAACAATAATATACAGAACGCCTAGGCCTATGGCAAGGCCTGGATCACCGCTAATAGCTGAATAAATAATCCACGGCACAAACACAGCACCTGTACCAAGATAAGGAATGATATCGACGATACCAGTTGCTAAAGCAATCGTAATCGCATAGTCAACCCTTAAGATCAAAAGACCAATCAGAATGATAACAGTAGTAATTGAAATAAGTGTTGCTTGAGCTTTAATAAATCCAAATAATGCTTTTTTTAAGTCAATAAAAACGGTTCTGCCACTTGCTTTTGCCTTCTCAGGTAATAGTTTTGCACCCATTGCTGACAAGCGGTACCAATCCTTACTAATAAAAAAAGTAGCCAATAACGAGAAAATAAGGACTGTTGCTGTATTTGGAAACCAAGATAAGACATTTGGAATACTTCCAAACAGATTTTTGAAAAATGTTCCAACCGTTGTTCCAATATTCGTCCCGAAATTTTGAATGTTCGCAATGATTGTATCCTTCTGACCAGCATCAAGCTTATTAAAAACACTTGTTAATTGATTGTAAAGCGGAATGATTTGAGCAGTAAAATAATCCTGAATATAATCAATTAGTGTATCAAGGTGTTGCGGAACAACCGTAGCCAAATAGGCTGCCCCGGAGACAATTTCTGCGACTAAAAGTGTAACTAAGCCTGCAAATAAAGCAAATATAATAACTAATGCGACGAAAACAGCTAGTACTCGTGGCATTTTTGCCTTTTTTTCAAGAAAGTTAACAAGCGGATTAATCATAAAGGCTATAATAAGCCCAATTAAAAATGGATATGTTACTGATGATAAAAAGTAAAATGAGTAGAGTGCTAAAACAACTACCCCAATGACAAGTAAGAATCGTATTGTCCGGTTTATGTATTTTGGATTCAAAAGCAGGCCTCCTTTATAAAAATTTATAGTTAAAGTTTAACATTTTATGAATGAAACTGCATAATTTCCCAATCAAATTTATGTAGTTTAAATTAATACGAACACTTAGAGGAAAATTTTCATATATGGAATGAAAATTGTTATATCAACACCTAAAAGAATATTATGGTACGATAATTTATGGAAAGGTTGGTGAAAAGATTGCCAAGTGAATCAATATTATTCTTGTTACTATTACTTGTAATTAGCTTGATCGCAAAAAATAGTTCTTTAATGATTGCTATTGCCGTCCTGCTTTTATTGAAAGTCGGGGGAATGGATGCAAAGTCTTTTTCATTTATACAATCAAAAGGAATCAATTGGGGAGTGACCATTATTACAATTGCTGTTTTAGCTCCCATTGCCAGCGGTGAAATAGGTTTTAGAGACTTATCAGGCGCTTTTAAAACACCGTTTGCATGGATAGCTCTCATCTCTGGGATACTTGTGGCCTTGCTTGCAAAGGGTGGTGTAAAGCTGTTAGCTGATGACCCGCAGATTACAACGGCATTAGTGATAGGAACTATTCTTTCTGTTTCTATTTTTAAAGGGGTAGCAGTTGGACCTTTAATTGGCGCAGGCATCGCTTATACTGCTATGAAAATTTTTAGCTTTTTTAGTTAGATTTTTTGTAAAATAATATTTTTTTTGTATTTTTCAACTCCTTTTCGTTCACAAAAAATTAATAATTGTTTATAATAGGCTTGTAAGCGTATCCTTTTTTACATAAACCATAAATATATATGCTGAATTACTTGTAAAAATAATTTTTTTGTAATTGAAAGTGCATACAAACATTTTGCAAATATCCCGAGCAATCGCTCAGTCAATGTAAGGAAAGGAATCGCGAGTCGGCAAGTTCTTTTGATTTGAAAAAGGGTAATGGGGAAATTTTAGAATGTAAGGGAGAGATTTTCTATGACAGTAACTCGTGGTCTTGAAGGGGTAGTGGCAACAACTTCCTCAATCAGCTCAATTATTGATGACACGCTAACATACGTTGGCTACGACATTGATGATTTGGCTGTAAATGCTAGTTTTGAAGAGGTAATCTATTTATTATGGCATCGCAAATTACCGAATGCTGAACAATTAGCAGAATTGAAAAAACAACTTGCTGAAAACTCAGCACTGCCGCCAGAAGTAATCCAGCACTTTAAGATGTATCCAATTCAAAAAGTCCATCCGATGGCGGCACTTCGTTCAGCGGTTTCTTTATTGGGACTTTATGATGAGGAAGCCGATTTAATGGATGAGGAAGCCAATTATCGAAAAGCGGTTCGGCTTCAAGCGAAAATGCCTGCAATTGTAACAACCTTTGCACGTGTTAGAAAAGGGCTTGACCCAATCGCACCAAGACAGGATTTAAGCTTTGCAGCGAATTTCTTATATATGTTAACAGGTAAAGAACCAGAAGCAATTGCTGTTGAAGCCATGAATAAGGCTCTCGTATTGCACGCAGATCATGAATTAAATGCTTCAACCTTTACAGCACGTGTGTGCGTGGCAACATTATCTGATGTATATTCTGGTGTAACAGCGGCAATTGGCGCATTAAAAGGGCCTTTGCACGGTGGTGCAAACGAGGCTGTTATGAAAATGTTGACTGAAATTGGCACACTTGAAAATGTTGAGCCTTATGTTCGCGGTAAGCTTGAAAACAAAGAAAAAATCATGGGCTTTGGACACAGGGTTTATCGTAAAGGGGATCCCCGTGCCAAGCATTTAAAAGAAATGTCCAAAAAGTTAACAGAATTGACTGGCGAACCACACTTGTACGATATGTCTGTAAAGATTCAAGACATCGTTACCGGTGAAAAGAATTTACCGCCAAATGTGGATTTCTATTCTGCCTCTGTTTATCACAGTTTAGGAGTTGACCACGACTTAATGACACCAATCTTTGCTGTAAGCCGTGTTTCTGGATGGCTGGCACATATTTTAGAGCAATATGAAAACAATCGGTTAATCCGTCCTCGTGCAGAATATACTGGCCCAGGAATGCAAAAGTATGTTCCGGTTGAGCAAAGAGGATAATATTTTACTTTTTTTCGAAAAATTGATTCAATAGGATTGAATGAAAAAAGGTTAGGGGCTCAGGCTCACTAACCTTTGATTCAGTCATTCGTATGACAAAGGGTTTTTACATAATAGGAGGGAGAACAACTATGCAAGGCGAAAAAATCACAGTTAAAGATGGAGTATTAAATGTACCAAACAATCCAATTATCCCATTTATTGAAGGAGACGGTACAGGTCCTGATATTTGGGCTGCTTCCTACAGAGTTTTAGATGCAGCTGTAGAAAAAGCTTATAAAGGTGAACGCAAATTAGTCTGGAAAGAAGTTTTAGCTGGCGAAAAAGCTTTCAACCAAACGGGTGAATGGCTTCCATCAGAAACACTTGATGTCATTAATGAATATTTGATTGCTATAAAAGGTCCATTAACAACGCCTGTTGGCGGCGGAATTCGTTCCTTGAACGTTGCATTGCGTCAAGAATTAGATTTGTTTGTCTGCTTGCGTCCTGTAAGATGGTTTGAAGGTGTTCCTTCACCAGTTAAGCGTCCGCAAGACACAGACATGGTGATCTTCCGTGAAAATACTGAAGATATTTATGCTGGTATTGAATACGAAAAAGGCTCTGATGCAGTTAAAAAAGTAATCGACTTCCTGCAAAACGAAATGGGCGTTAAGAAAATCAGATTCCCTGAAACTTCAGGTATCGGCATTAAGCCAATTTCCGAAGAAGGGACAAGCCGTTTAGTTCGTGCTGCTCTTAACTCTGCAATTAAAGAAGGCCGTAAATCCCTTACAATCGTACACAAAGGGAACATAATGAAATACACTGAAGGTGCGTTCAAGAACTGGGGTTATGAGGTTGCTGAAAAAGAATTCGGCGATAAAGTGTTTACTTGGAATCAATATGACCGTATCAAAGAGGAACAAGGCACAGATGCTGCGAACAATGCACAGGCCGATGCAGAAGCTGCTGGTAAAATCATCGTAAAAGATGCGATTGCAGATATCTTCTTACAACAAATTCTTACCCGTCCACGTGAGTTCGATGTTGTTGCAACAATGAACTTGAACGGTGACTATATTTCTGATGCACTTGCTGCACAAGTTGGGGGAATTGGGATCGCTCCAGGTGCAAACATCAACTATGAAACTGGACATGCTATTTTTGAAGCAACACATGGTACAGCACCAAAATATGCTGGACTTGATAAAGTAAACCCTTCTTCTGTTATTTTATCCGGTGTGTTAATGCTTGAGCACTTAGGCTGGAACGAAGCAGCTAAAATGATTGTTAAATCAATGGAAAATACAATTGCTTCTAAAGTCGTTACTTATGACTTCGCACGCTTAATGGAAGGCGCAACAGAAGTAAAAACATCAGAATTTGCTGATGAGCTAATTAAAAATATGGAATAAGCAAGAAGTGCAGAAGCGTCTTGACCAGGGGGATATAGGGAGAAATATCGACTTGCCAGCAGAGTGAAGCCAGAGATTAGTCTCCCTTAATGCGTACAGATAATGTTAGCTTTCTGCAGTCAAGCATAAGTGGAGTCGGTGAGAAGGCTGCTTTTTAACCTCCTTGCCGAATTGGCTTAGACAGAGCCACTAGGCGCTGGAGCTAGACAGAACTTTAGGGCTGTTTTCGAGCAGCCCCTGTTGAGTTGAATTATTGATGAAAAAGGGGAGAGCAATAATGTCATTAAAACGTAAAAAGGTTTCTGTAATCGGCGGCGGATTTACTGGTGCTACAACTGCATTTTTATTAGCACAAAAAGAACTTGGTGATGTCGTTCTAGTTGATATCCCACAAATGGAAAACCCAACAAAAGGTAAAGCATTGGATATGCTTGAAGCAAGTCCTGTTCAAGGATTTGATTCTAATATTACCGGTACTTCTAACTATGAGGATACCCGCGATTCTGATATCGTGGTAATTACTGCAGGTATTGCACGTAAGCCAGGCATGAGCCGTGATGACTTAGTGCAAATTAACCAAAAAGTAATGAAAAGTGTTACCCAGGAGATTGTGAAATACTCTCCAAACTGTACAATTGTTGTGTTAACAAACCCTGTTGATGCTATGACTTACACTGTGTTTAAAGAATCAGGTTTCCCTAAAAACCGTGTAATCGGTCAATCAGGTGTCCTTGATACTGCCCGTTTCCGTACATTTGTTGCACAAGAATTAAACCTTTCAGTAAAAGATATTACAGGCTTTGTACTTGGAGGACATGGGGACGATATGGTGCCGCTTGTACGGTACTCCTACGCTGGCGGTATTCCGTTAGAAACTTTAATTCCTAAAGATCGCTTAGAAGCAATCGTGGAACGTACAAGAAAAGGCGGCGGCGAGATTGTCAACCTTCTTGGTAATGGAAGTGCTTATTATGCACCTGCTGCTTCTTTAGTAGAAATGTGCGAAGCAATCCTGAAAGACCAACGACGTGTATTACCATCCATTGCTTATTTAGAAGGAGAATTTGGCTACGAAGGCATTTACCTTGGTGTTCCAACGATTCTTGGAGCAAATGGCATTGAAAAGGTTATCGAGCTTGAGCTTACTGCAGATGAAAAAGCTGCATTAGACAAATCTGTTGAATCAGTTCGCAATGTAATGCAAGTATTAGCGTAATATTAATGAGAATTCGGGGTCCTAAAGGTGTCCCCGAATTTCTCTATCTATTGATGAAATCGCTTACAGTAGAGGTGGAATTCGATGCTTTTAGGAAAAAAAAGAAAGTTAGGGCGAAAAATTGAAGAAATAACGGCTGGTGAAAAGTTATCATTAACTGAAAAAATTGAAGATAAGGACCTTCTCCTATATCTTGGATTAACAGATGATGCGAATCCTCTTTATATTCAACATGACTATGCATCACAAACTCCATTTGAAAGACCGATTGTCCCAAGTATTATGCTTACGGGGATGATTACCTCTGCCATCTCAAAATATTTACCAGGGCCGGGCAGCCATATCATAAGCCAAAATATTGAGTTTCCTAAGCCTGTCTATCATTACGGTACCGTTGAGTTTTTGTTTGAAGTTATTGAAGTGATACCAACTGAGCATACTGTTGTCATGAGTGTAGTAGGAACGAATGAAAAAAATGAGCCAGTGATTAACGGAAAAATCAAGGTTTGCCCGCCGCATAGGTTAGAAGAAATTCATGGGAAGGCTTTGGAGAATTTTTAATACCGGTATTTAAAAAGGAATGCGTTGACATTCCTTTTTGTGTTAATTGGGAAGCTTACTTTGCTTACCGGTAGATTGGAACAGAAACATGACTATTTAGTTAACGTTAAGTTAATGTAACATTTTTATGTATTAGCCCATAAAACTAGATAATCACTCTTCCTTAAATATATAATGAAGGTATCTTGTATAGCGGGGGTTATTATGAAAAATAAAATTCTTGTTGTTGACGATGAGCAGTCAATTGTCACCTTACTTAAATATAATTTAGAACAGGCAGGATTTGAAGTAATAACTGCAATGGATGGGAATGAGGGGAGAATTTTAGCTGAAACCGAGTCACCAGATATCATCGTGTTAGATCTTATGCTGCCAAAATTAGATGGCATGGAAGTATGCAAACAACTTCGCCAAAAAAATATAATGATTCCTATTTTAATGCTAACAGCAAAAGATGATCAGCTTGATAAAATATTGGGCCTTGAGCTCGGCGCAGACGACTATATGGTCAAGCCATTCAGTCCGAGAGAGGTCATTGCTCGTGTGAAAGCAATTTTAAGGAGAACACAGGTTCAAACGGAATCGGCAGGAGAAAATGATCAAACTGATGGGCAAATAGGCATTGGAAAATTGACCATTTATCCAGAAAAATATGAAGCCTACTTTAAAGAAAATCTTCTTGAGTTAACGCTAAAAGAATTTGAATTGCTCCTCTACCTTGCGCAAAATAAAGGCAGGGTGTTAACACGGGATCAATTACTCAGCGCTGTTTGGAATTATGACTTTGCTGGCGATACTAGAATTGTTGATGTACATATTTCACATCTTAGAGAAAAAATTGAAGAGGACACGAAAAAGCCGGCCTATATTAAAACTATCCGCGGTCTTGGCTACAAACTGGAGGAGCCCAAAAGAGAATGACAAAGTTCCGAACAAGGCTATTAATTGCCCTGACTACTCTAATTATTACTGTATTAGTCGGATTAGGAATATTGCTTGGCCAGTTGTTTAAAAACTATTACTCACATTCGTTCAATGAACGCCTAAAAATAGAGCGGGATCTTCTCATCACGTATATTGAGGAAACTGGTGGAGTGTCCTCCTTTAATAAACAGGATGTTTTAAAATTCAGTAAGATGTTAAATGTTCGAGCCACTATAACAAATCCTGAAGGAAAGATTTTGTACGATAGCGACGGGGGTACAGATCTTAGCGAAAAAAGCACTAGGGGACTTAACGAAATCATTCATGATGTAATAAAGAAAAGTCCGAAAAAAGAGGATCTCTTAGAAGAAGGTGATGGCTATGACCTGCACTATTATTGGAAGCCAATTAAAAAAGACGGACTAAAGGAAGGTTACATATTCCTAAGCACGAAAACTAATGAAGTAAAACAAGCATATGGGCAAATCTGGTGGATCCTCTCCATCAGCCTTGGAATGGCTTTGATTGCTATTATTTTTCTTGGCATTAGAATCACCTCAAGATATACAAAACCAATAGAATCCGCGACAAATGTTGCTATTGAATTAGCAAAAGGGAACTACCGTGCCAGAACATCTATCGACCGTCTCGATGAAACAGGGATGCTGGGTTCGTCGATTAATATGCTGGCAGAAAACCTTCAAACGCTCATAAAAGCACAGGAAATGCAGCAGGATCGACTAAGTGTTCTGATTGAAAATATGGGGGCAGGGTTAGTTTTAATCGATAGCCGCGGTTACATAAATCTAATCAATAAAGGCTATATTGATATCTTTCATGTTAATTCGAAAGATTACCTAAATAAACTTTATTATGAAGTCATTGCAAATGAGGAAATCTGCCATTTAGTTGCAGAAGTATTCCGAACAGAACAAAAAGCAAGTAAACAATTGCTTATTCCATTTTTGATTGAAAGAAGATATTTTGCTGTTTACGGGGTGCCGATTATTGGGACAAACAATGTATGGAAAGGGGTATTGCTCGTATTCCACGACATAACAGAATTAAAAAAACTTGAGCAGATGCGTAAAGATTTTGTCGCCAATGTTTCGCACGAACTAAAAACCCCTGTTACATCGATTAAGGGGTTTACTGAGACTCTGTTGGATGGAGCGATGAATAACCAAGAAACTTTAGAAGCATTCCTTTCGATTATTTTAAAAGAAAGTGATCGCCTTCAAACACTTATTCAAGATTTGCTGGATCTTTCCAAAATAGAGCAGCAAGGCTTCCAATTGAACCTGCAGGAAGTTGAGTTGCGTTCGCTTCTAGAAGATGTGATGACACTGCTTACAGGGAAAGCAGAGGCGAAGAACATTCACCTAGAATTTTATTGTAAGCAGAGCCAAGTGTTTATAATTGGTGACGCCGATCGCCTAAAGCAAGTTTTTATTAACTTAATCGGCAACGCCATTACCTATACACCAGTTGAAGGGTATGTGAAAATCATCCTTCTAGACTTTGAAGAAAATGTCCGGATTCATGTAAAAGATTCTGGTGTTGGCATAATGGAAGAAGAAATTCCACGTATTTTTGAACGGTTTTACCGAGTTGACCGTGCTAGAAGCCGTAATTCGGGCGGGACAGGTTTAGGTTTAGCAATTGTGAAACATTTAATTGAAGCCCATCATGGGAATATAAGTGTTAGGAGTAAAGTGGGCGAAGGCAGTGAATTTATTATTGAACTTCATAAGAAATGATTTTTTTGGATGGTGAAGATAGTTGGAAAAGAAAAAGCTTGTCCTGATTGACGGGAACAGTATAGCCTATCGTGCTTTTTTTGCATTACCTTTGCTTAATAACGATAAAGGAATCCATACGAATGCAGTATACGGCTTTACAATGATGTTGATGAAAATTTTGGAGGATGAAAAGCCAACGCATATGCTTGTCGCATTTGATGCTGGAAAAACAACCTTTCGTCATAAAACCTTTACAGAATATAAAGGTGGCAGACAAAAAACCCCGCCGGAGTTATCAGAGCAATTTCCATTTATTCGTGAATTGTTAGATGCTTATGGGATTTCAAGATATGAGCTTGAGAACTACGAGGCCGATGACATTATCGGTACTCTTTCCTTGACAGCTGAAAAGGATGGCTATGAAGTAAAAGTTATTTCCGGGGACAAAGATTTAACCCAGCTTTCTTCTTCTGCTACAACAGTCGGGATTACCCGCAAGGGAATTACTGATATTGAAAAGTATACCCCTGAGCATGTGGCAGAAAAATACGGTCTTACTCCAGAGCAAATTATCGATATGAAGGGTTTAATGGGTGATACTTCTGATAATATACCTGGGGTACCGGGTGTTGGGGAAAAGACTGCGATTAAGCTGCTAAAAGAGTTTTCAACTTTAGAAAATCTGTTACATTCGATTGATCTAGTCAGTGGGAACAAACTAAAGGAAAAACTAACAGAATTTAAAGAGCAGGCCTTGATGAGCAAAGAACTTGCCACGATCGAACGGCATGCGCCAGTAGAAGTGAATTTAGAAAAAATTACCTATGAGGGCTTTGCGAGAGAAAAATTAGTGCCCTTATTTAAAGAATTAGGTTTTCATTCATTATTGGATAGGCTAGGTGAAGATACAACAGTAAACGAAGAGCAAGAGCTTGAAAAGGTTGAGTATGTCATTCCGGCTGAAATAACGGACGAAATATTTGCTGATGACAATTATTTGTATGTTGAAATGCTGGAAGATAATTATCATTATGCGGAGATCATTGGTTTTTCTCTTGTAAATGAAAATGGGCAGTATTACTTGCCAACAGAGCAAGCATTACAATCAGCAGCATTTAAAAAATGGGCAGAAGACGAAGGAAAAAAGAAAATAGTATATGATGCAAAGCAGTCCGAAGTTTCCTTAAGAAGGAGAGGTATCCATTTAAAAGGAACCGACTTTGATATATTAATGGCTTCCTATCTCATTAATCCATCTGAAAATATTGAAGATCTTGCAGCGATTGCGAAAAGATATGATATCCACAATATTCAATCAGATGAATCGTTTTATGGCAAAGGAGCTAAACAAACGGTTCCAGAAGCGTCTAAGCTTGCAGAGCATCTCGTTCGAAAGAGTCTAGCCATGGCTGACCTGAAAGAAAAACTCGAAGATGAATTAAGGAAAAATGAACAGTACGAATTATTTACAGAACTTGAAATGCCCTTATCACTTATTTTAGCTGACATGGAATCGTGGGGTATAAAAGTAGAACGGGAACGTCTCCTGATGATGGGGAAAGAACTGAATGAGCGTCTTATTGAAATTGAAGAAAAAATATGTGAATTAGCCGGTGAAAAATTTAATATTAACTCGCCTAAACAGCTTGGTGTTATTTTATTTGAAAAATTGGGTCTGCATTCCTTTAAGAAAACAAAAACAGGTCATTCGACATCAGCGGATGTTTTAGAAAAGTTAGCCGAGGATCATGAAATTATTAAACATATTCTTCTTTATCGACAATTAGGAAAGCTTCAGTCCACATATATAGAGGGACTGCTGAAAGTGATTGATCCAAAAACGGAAAAAGTCCATACAAGGTATCAACAAACCTTAACAGCGACTGGCAGATTAAGCTCAATCGATCCAAACCTGCAAAACATCCCAATCCGCCTTGAAGAAGGAAGAAAGATTCGTCAGGCTTTTGTCCCTTCAGAAGAGGGATGGGTGATCTTTGCGGCGGACTATTCGCAAATCGAGCTGCGTGTGCTTGCGGACATTGCAGGCGATGAAAAACTGATTCAGGCCTTTAAGGATGATTTGGATATTCATACGAAAACAGCCATGGAGGTCTTCCACGTTGATAAAGATGAGGTAACCTCTAACATGAGACGTCATGCCAAGGCAGTAAACTTTGGAATCGTATACGGAATCAGTGATTATGGACTTTCTCAATCCTTGGGAATCACAAGAAAAGAAGCTGGCCAATTCATTGAAAGATACCTTAACAGCTATCCTGGTGTAAAGGAATATATGGATGATATCATTCACTCGGCAAGACAAAAAGGGTATGTATCAACCTTATTGCACAGGAGAAGGTACATCCCTGAGATAACGAGCCGTAATTTTAACATCAGAAGTTTTGCAGAAAGAACAGCGATGAACACGCCAATTCAAGGAAGTGCCGCTGATATCATAAAAAAAGCAATGATTGATATGGACGAAGCATTAAAGGATCAAGGACTAAAGACGCGGCTCTTACTGCAGGTACACGATGAATTGATCTTTGAAGCTCCTGAGGATGAAGTGGAGATCCTAAAAAAGTTAGTCCCAGACGTAATGGAGAATGCGCTCGAATTAAAAGTACCGTTAAAAGTAGATTACTCATATGGTCCAACCTGGTTTGACGCGAAATAAAGTGAAACTTCAGTCAGTGTTTTTTTACTGCCTGGTAATGCGGGATAAATACACAGCAAAGGGGGGACGATGGATATGCCAGAGCTTCCTGAGGTTGAATCAATACGAAGAACGTTAAAGAAATTAGTTCTTAATAAAACAATTGAAAACATAACTGTCTTCTGGCCAAAAATCATTAAAAATCCTGTCGATGTCGAACAATTCGTGGATGCCTTAAAAGGGGAAAACATTATTGATGTCGGTAGAAGAGGGAAATTTTTAATTATATATACTGGAAATTTTGCGATTGTATCGCACTTACGAATGGAAGGAAAATATGGGCTCTACCCTAAGACAGAGGCGTTTGATAAACACACACATGTTATTTTCCACTTTACGGATGATACAGAATTAAGGTATCGTGACGTTCGGAAATTTGGAACGATGCACCTGTTCAAGAAAGGCGACGAATTTTTAAAACCACCGCTGATTGATCTTGGGCCGGAACCCTTTTCAGCGGAATTTACCGAAGAATATTTGGCTGAGAAGTTAAAAAAGACAAACAGGAAAGTAAAACCAGCCTTACTTGATCAAAAGCTTTTTGTCGGGCTTGGCAACATCTATGTTGATGAGGCGCTTTTTCGAGCTGGAATTCACCCGGAACGCATTGCCAGTACACTGAACGAAAAGGAAGTTGCTGTTCTCCACCAGGAAATTGTGGCAACGTTAAACGAGGCGGTCCAAAAGGGCGGCAGTACAATTCGCTCCTATGTTAATTCACAAGGGGAGATTGGAATGTTTCAGCTTGAATTATTGGCCTATGGACGAAAAGGAGAAGCATGTAAAAAATGCGGAACTCCACTAGAGAAAACAACTGTAGGTGGCAGAGGAACACATTATTGCCCTGCCTGCCAGAAACTTTAACTGAGACGAAATTAAAGAAAGTGGAATAACATTAACCTTGGATGGGCTCCTTCCATATACTATCGTAGTGATTTGGAGGAAGGAGTCAGAGATTAATGGTTCAGTTGTTCTCACTTCTCGTATTAGCATTTGCACTCAGCCTTGACAGCTTTAGTGTCGGTTTTACCTATGGGTTGAGGCAAATGGTAATGCCGATTAAGTCAGTTCTAATTATTGCAACATGCTCGGCTGTCTCTTTAATGATTGCAGTGTCAATTGGACACGGCCTGGAAAAAGTGCTATCGCCGAGTATCACGGCAAGCATGGGTGGGTTCATACTAATCGCCCTTGGTGCCTGGGTATTGTATCAATTTTTCCGGCCAGAGAAGGAAAAAGAAATAGTAAAATATGAAAAGACAATTGTGAATTTTGAAATCCGGTCTTTAGGATTAGCCATTAATATCCTGAAAAAGCCAATGTCTGCTGATTTTGACCAATCAGGTACGATTACAGGAATTGAAGCGTTAATGCTGGGATTAGCCTTATCCTTAGATTCATTTGGAGCAGGGATTGGAGCAGCAATGCTTGGTTTTTCGCCTATTTATTTAGCAGTAACTGTTGCGATAATGAGCTCCTTATTTGTTCTTTTAGGGATAAAAAGCGGAACTTTCTTTCATAAGTTTGAATGGATTCAAAAGTTTACCTTTTTGCCAGGAATCCTATTAATAATCATAGGAATCTGGAAGATATAATTATGTAGGAAGGAAACGAGCATGACACTAGTTATCGGTCTGACAGGCGGAATTGCCAGTGGAAAAAGTACAGTATCAAATATGCTAAAGGAAATGTATGTCACAGTGGTCGATGCAGATGTTGAAGCACGCCTAGCGGTGGAAAAAGGTGAGCCTGCTTACAATAAAATCATCGGTGAATTTGGTCGAGAAATTTTAATGGAGGATGGAGAAATCAACCGTCCAAAACTCGGCTCGATTATTTTCCATCAAGCAGAGAAAAGGAAGCTCCTAAATGAAATTACCCACCCAGAAGTAAGGAAAAGAATGAAGGAACAAGTAGAAAATGCAAAAAAGAACAATGAAGAAGTGGTTGTTCTTGATATCCCGTTATTGTTTGAAAGTAAACTAACGAATCTGGTGGATAAAACTATTCTTGTATTTGTGGATCATGAAACGCAGCTTCACAGATTAATCGCAAGAAATAACCTATCGGTAGAGGATGCTGAAGCAAGAATCCGTTCCCAGATGCCACTTTCAGACAAAGTAGAGCTGGCGGATGCTGTGATTAATAATAATGGATCAATAGCAGATTTAAAAAAACAACTCATTGAAGTTTTAATAAAATGGGGAATTAATCTGGAATGATCATAATGTAAGAAGGGGCCCCCCTTCTTATTTTTTTTGAAATTAGTAAACAAGTTATCAGAATTAAAAAACATTTAAAAATCCGCCATTTATTTATCACAATTAAACCTAAATATGTTATACTAATTACAATAAAACAAGTTAACAGTATAACATTAATACGGAAGGGGCCGTAAAATGAAGGCGAGAATTGCAATTAATGGTTTTGGGAGAATTGGAAGGATGGTTTTTAGAAAAGCAGTCCTTGAAAATAAATTTGAGATTGTAGCCATAAATGCGAGCTATCCTGCAGAAACTTTAGCTCATTTAATAAAATATGATACGAACCATGGACCATTTCAAGGAGATGTAATTCCTTTAGATCATGAGTTAATCGTGAATGGAAAAAGAATTAAACTATTAAGTAAGCGAAATCCTGAGGAGCTGCCATGGAGAGAGCTTGGGATTGATATTGTGATTGAGGCTACCGGAAAGTTTAATGCTCGGGAAAAAGCAGCTCTTCACTTAGACGCAGGAGCCAAAAAGGTAATTTTGACAGCTCCAGGGAAAAATGAGGATGTTACTATCGTTATGGGTGTTAATGATGAAATGCTTGATATTACGAATCATGATATTATTTCCAATGCTTCATGTACAACTAACTGCCTTGCACCTGTTGCTAAGGTGTTGGATGAGAAATTTGGAATTGAAAACGGTTTAATGACAACGATTCATGCTTATACAAATGACCAAAAGAATATTGATAATCCACATAAAGATTTACGAAGAGCACGTGCTTGTGGACAATCTATTATTCCTACAACAACAGGCGCTGCGAAAGCATTATCACTTGTTTTGCCGCAGTTGAAAGGAAAATTACATGGTATGTCACTCCGAGTACCTACACCAAACGTTTCACTTGTAGACTTAGTAGTGGATCTAAAGCGAGATGTGACGGTTGATGATATTAATCATGCATTTATTGAAGCTTCAAATGGTTCATTAAAAGGCATTGTTGATTTCACGATTGAACCATTAGTATCTATTGATTTTAATACTAATGAACATTCTGCGATTATTGACGGCCTTTCCACAATGGTCATGGGGACAAGGAAAGTAAAGGTTTTAGCTTGGTATGATAATGAGTGGGGTTATTCATCCCGTGTTGTCGATCTAGCCGTATTCGTTGCAGAGCAAATCGCAAATGCCTCACAAGTAAAGGTTGGCTAATATCAAAATGAATCAAAAAATGCTGTCAAATGACAGCGTTTTTTTAGTGTGTACAAATTGACAAAAAAACACTGATCGAATTTTCGCTTTTTCATTAAAAAAATTTTTTTTTGATAGGTTGCAAAATAAATATAAACAAAGTATACTAGTCATCGTGAACTTCTTGAAATTAGGTAGCGATTAATTACTTAAAGGGTTAGGACCTCTCTGGACTAACTTTCCCCCGTGGTAATTACTTAGATACCGTCAATAACAGGATTTCAAGAAACAATCATAAAAGTTTAAAGGGGGAAAAATGAATATGGAAACAATGGGACGTCACGTAATCTCTGAACTTTGGGGTTGCGATTTTGAAAAATTGAATGATATGGATTTTATTGAAACAACTTTTGTCGAAGCTGCTCTTAAATCAGGTGCGGAAATCCGTGAAGTAGCATTTCATAAATTTGCTCCACAAGGTGTAAGCGGTGTTGTTATTATTTCTGAATCACACCTTACCATCCACAGCTTCCCTGAACATGGATATGCCAGCATTGATGTCTATACTTGCGGTGATTTAGACCCGAATGTAGCTGCTGAATATATTGCAGAAGCATTAAATGCCGAAACACGTGAAAATATTGAAATACCACGTGGAATGGGCCCTGTGCATGTTAAACAGGCAAAGGTATTATAATCTTTAAAACAAATTCCCAGAGGTGTACCAATTGTACACCTCTTTTTATATTTTGCGAAAAATGTTGTAAACTAGGTTATAAGAGAAGAATACTTGGAGGGTTTGTATGGCTATTTTTACACGTTTTAAAAAGCATATTGAAACATCGGAACAAAATGCGGATGATTCCTTAAAAACACATTATTATAAAGCGACTTTTAATCAATTATTTCAATCAGTAGAAAAGCTATTCCATGAAGATGCAGATTGTCAAATAACGACTCTATCTAAGGAGCATGGAGAGATTGCTGTGGAAATTAGTAAGCCAATACCGTGCTTCCTGATTGTTACAATTGTTTCGGTAAAACCTTTGGAAACAGCAGTGGATTTTAATATTTCATCTGAAAAGTTTTCAATACTTGGTATCTATCCCGATTTAAAAAAGCGGATTAATTCCTATTACAAGCGGATTGGGCAATTGCATAATATTGTCGGAATAAGAAAAAACTCATAGCACTTCCACTTGTACAAAGGGCTGCTTTTTAATAAGATAAAAGAAAGGATTTTGTCGGATTTGGAGCTGATTAAATAATGAAATGCCCTTCATGTCAAAATTATGGTACACGTGTACTGGATTCCCGGCCTGTTGATGAAGGACGTGCAACACGTAGAAGACGAGAATGTGAAGAATGCGGATATCGCTTTACTACTTTTGAAAAGATTGAAGAGATTCCCTTAATAGTGGTGAAAAAAGAAGGAACAAGGGAAGAATTCAGCCGTGATAAAATACTGCGAGGCTTAATTAAGGCATGTGAAAAGCGGCCTGTAGCCTTAAAACAATTAGAAGATATCACCCACGGTGTCGAAAAGGATCTTCGCAGTCAGGGTATTTCTGAAATCAAAAGTGAAGCCGTTGGCGAAATGGTGATGGACAGGCTGGCACATGTTGATGAGGTCGCATATGTGAGATTCGCCTCCGTTTACCGCCAATTTAAAGATATTAATGTATTTATAGATGAATTAAAAGAATTAATAAAAAGGGAAAAATCTTAAGGAGCTAAAGTTTTTGGCTCTTTTTTCACTAACGAGGGAAAGGTAGGAAATGATATGGCCCAGCATTGGCAGGAAATTCTTCCTATCGACCGGTATATTGTAGCGGCCAATGGGCTTCTTCATGAGTATGACCGTAAAGTGCTGACGTTTTTATATCAGCCTTTGATTGGGTCAACTTGTTTTAGTTTGTATATGACCCTCTGGGCGGAGCTTGAGGAAAGCCGGCTCTGGTCTGAATCCTCCACACATCATTTATTAATGAACCTAATGGGAATGAATTTAAATGATATATACGAAGCACGATTAAAACTTGAAGGCATTGGTTTATTAAAAACATTTGTCAAAACGGATGACGGGGAACGCTCCTTTATTTACGAGCTGCATCCTCCATTAAATCCCGAGCAATTCTTTTTAGATGGGATGTTAAATATTTATCTATACCGAAAAATTGGCAAGAACCATTTTGCGCGTCTGAAACGTTTTTTTACTGACCACCGAAAACCGACGGAAAAAGAATACCAAAATGTGACGAGAGCTTTTCAAGATGTATTTGCTTCAGCCACTCCAGGGAGTCTCCAATATCTGCAAGATGTTTCCGAAGATATTGAAGAAGCGGGGGAAAATAAACAGTTTATAGGTCGAAACGAAACCGATCCTATTCAAATTGATGGCAGCACGTTCGATTTTAATTTGTTAGAATCCGGTCTAAATGAATCGCTTGTCCCGAAAAAAGCACTGACACAAAAGGTTAAGAGTGTAATTAGCAATCTTGCATTTCTATATAATATCAATCCCATTGAAATGAAAAATTTCATATTAGGTGCCATAAATCCGAATGATGAAATTGATATTGAAGACTTACGAAAAGGTGCTCGTGATTGGTATCAATTTGAGAATTATGACCAGCTTCCAAGTCTAGTTGAACGGACGCAGCCATCTAAATACAGGGTTCAATTAGTTGAACCAAAGACCCAAGAAGAGGTATTAGTCCGATCGTTAGAAACAACATCTCCAATAAAAGTTTTTAAAGACGCTTCAAATGGAATTGAACCCTCAGAAAATGAAATGAAAATTTTAGAAGAAGTAATGCTTAAGAAAAAACTTTTGCCCGGTGTTGTAAATGTACTAATTCAATTTGTACTTTTAAAAGCAGATATGAAATTCACAAAAAATTACGTTGAACAAATTGCCAGCCATTGGGCACGTAAGGAAATAAAAACAGTTAAAGAAGCAATGGAATTGGCTAGGAAAGAACATAATATGTACCTTTCTTGGAGTAAGGAGAAAGGCTCAAGGAAATCTTCAAAACAAAAACCGATTCGGACTGAGTTACTTCCAGATTGGTTTGATAAAGACCCGCTGAAAAATGATAAGCAAAATCAAAAAGAAAAAAATCCTGATTTAGAGGCAGAAAAACGCGAAATTGAAGAAATGTTAAAGGCATTTGATGAATAAGAGGTGACTTATGGAGAAAATCAACCAAACATTGAAACGGTTAGCCTCACATGAAAATTTTCAAAAGCGATATGAAAAAATGCGTAAAGAAACCTTAGAGCATCCTGGAATCCAAGAATTTATTAAAAAAAATCAAAATGTTATTACTAAGAATATGATTGAAAAAAGCTTGGTAAAGTTATATGAATATATAAACCAAAGTAAAGAATGTGAAAAATGCACAAGTCTAGACAGCTGCGTCAATATGATGAGAGGTTATCACCCGGAACTAGTATTAACTAAAGACTCCATAGATGTTAAATATGAACGCTGTCCAAGAAAAATTATGGATGATGAAAAGAAGAAAAATGAAAAGCTAATAAAAAGTCTATATGTTCCGCGAGACATATTGAATGCAACTTTTGAGGGATTTAAACATGATGATGAAAAAAGGAGCCATGCTGCTAAAAAGGCTGCTGCTTTTTTGTTAAATTATGAAAAGGGAATAGCAACAAAAGGATTATACTTTTATGGAGAATTTGGAGTTGGAAAATCTTATTTGTTAGGTGCAATTGCAAATAGATTAGCTAAAAAACAAATTTCTTCGATGATTGTTTATCTTCCAGAATTACTAAGGGAGATGAAAAGCTCCATTGCAGATTCTACTTTAAACGAAAAAATCGAGGCACTTAAAAAAGAACCGATTTTAATGCTTGATGATATTGGGGCGGAAGCCATATCAAGCTGGACGAGAGACGAAATATTGGGTCCAATTCTTCAGTTTAGAATGCTTGAAAACCTTCCGACTTTTTTTACCTCAAATTTTGATTTTAAAGGGCTTGAGCATCATTTAACATATAGCCAGCGTGGAGATGAAGAGAAAATGAAGGCGCGAAGAATTATGGAGAGGATTCGAACCTTAAGTGAGCCAGTACTAGTTGAAGGCCCAAATCGAAGATAATAAATGGAGTTTAGGATTGTCGTAAATTAAGCGGCGATCCTTTTTTTGTTTGAATGCAAAAAGCTGTGGTCCGCCAACTTCTATTTTAGCCAAGTCCCCCATATATATTAAAACAGAGATTTGTAAAGAAAACTCGTCGATTGGCGAGCCGTTAGGCGAAGTTGCACTTATGCCTGACAGGAAAATTTTACTTTCCTATCGGCCTAAAAAGGGGGGGTTTGGTTGGCGGAAATCATCTTCCAAAGCAAGCTGGATGCACAAAGATTTTATAACCACTTGCTGAAGTATCTATCATATAATCATAAAAAAGAAACTATTCTTCTTTTAGAAGATCGACATATAGTTAAAGTTTTAGATGGCTTTACTTCCGTTGATATTTTTGAGCTGCTTAAAACAGCATTTTATGATTTTATTACGAATACCAAAAGAAATGACTGGTTTAGAGAGATTATAAAAAATAAATATTATTATGAGGATTTAGAAGAACAGGAGCAAATTTTGGAGATCCTTTATTCTGTGCTTGAAGGACAAAGAGAGGATCTTGCTGTTTTTTTTAAAGAAACAAACGGGGAGCTTAATATTTTAAAGGCTGCAATTGATCATATTTTTCAGGATAATGTTTCTTTTTCGTTTGACTCTTTTATTAAATTTCGTTTACGTTCATACTTCCAAATGCTTGAACGTTCTGTGGAACTTGCCATTGATGAGTATAAAATGGAGCAGGAATATCAAATGTTTGTGCAAATGCTTAGAGATTTTTTGATCAATCGAGAACCAAAAATGGACGCTCTTCATTTATTGTTTAATGAAGAAATCACTTTTTATAATGAACAGTTTGTCGAAATAAAAAGAGGTGAATTAACGAGAATGATTGACCGTAAATTATTAGTTAATCATCCTGTTTATGTTGATTCTGCTTCGATTGCACCACTCTTATCGCTTGCACCAACATCTATTTTTATTTATACAAAAGACCCTGAAGAACCGCTTGTAAGAACTATCAAAAATATCTTCGAAGAAAGAGTAACGATTAAGACCTTTGATGCTCTCCGTGAAATGAAAAAAGGAGCAGAAAACTACGATTCTGCTGAATATCATGCATAAAAACTAAAATTATGGTAATATTTAGTTTTGTGTACCTTGATTTTTTATCATGAACTCATTATAATAACGTACATAGCAATTTTTCATAATAGAGTAAAAGTAATGATAAGGACAACAGTATTTCTTTACGGTTTTTAGAGAGGGAGGCCGCCGGCTGAAAGTCTCCTAACACGGAAAAAATACTTACCACCTTTAAACTTCAGCAGTGAACACTTCTTGTTTGATGGAGTAATTAATTGTTGACGGTCTACAGCCGTTACCTGACCAAAGTCATTATCAATGTGGGCATTGATAATGAAAAATTGGGTGGAACCACGTGTTAATTAAAACTCGTCCCTATTCCAGGGACGGGTTTTTTATTTTTTACAAGCGTTGTTAAATAACGCTTCAATTAAAAGGAGGAATAGTTATGTCAGACGTTGTTAAGATTTCGTTTCCTGATGGGGCAGTAAAGGAGTTTGCTCGCGGGACAACAACGGAAGATATTGCCGCTTCTATTAGCCCGGGTCTAAAGAAAAAGGCAATTGCCGGCAAATGGAACGGTCAAATGTTTGATCTTCGCCGTCCGATTCTAGAAGACGGTTCCATAGAAATCGTTGTACCTGATTCCAATGATGCGTTAGAGGTTTTACGCCACAGTACAGCACACTTAATGGCACAAGCTGTTAGAAGGCTGTATCCAGGTGTAAATTTTGGAGTAGGCCCCGTCATTGAAGGTGGATTCTATTATGATATGGATCTTGAGGAATCATTAACACCTGAAGACCTGCCAAAGATTGAAAAAGAAATGGCGAAAATCGTGAATGAAAACCTTGAAATTATCCGTAAAGAGGTAAGCAGGAATGAGGCTGTGCAGCTTTTTAAAGAAATGGATGATCCATATAAGCTTGAACTAATAGAAGCCATTCCTGATGAGGAAACTGTAACACTCTATCAACAAGGTGAATTTATTGACCTTTGCCGCGGTGTACATGTTCCCTCAACTGGAAAAATTAAAGAATTTAAATTATTGAGCATTGCTGGTGCTTATTGGCGAGGCAATAGTGATAATAAAATGCTCCAGCGTGTGTATGGAACAGCTTTTTTCAAAAAAGAGGATTTGGCTGAACACCTTCGTTTGCTTGAAGAGGCGAAAGAGCGTGATCACCGTAAAATTGGTAAAGAATTGAGCCTTTTCGCTAGTTCCCAATTAGTTGGACAGGGATTACCATTATGGCTCCCTAAAGGCGCTACAATCCGCCGTGTCATTGAACGATACATTGTGGATAAAGAAATTCGTCTTGGTTATGATCATGTGTATACACCGGTCATGGGAAGTGTCGATTTATATAAAACTTCCGGACACTGGGGGCATTATCAAGAGGACATGTTCCCTGTAATGGATATGGACAATGAACAGCTAGTGCTTCGTCCAATGAACTGTCCGCATCATATGATGATTTACAAAAATAGTATCCATAGCTATCGTGAGCTTCCAATTCGGATTGCTGAGCTTGGTTTAATGCACCGGTATGAAATGTCAGGTGCGTTAGCAGGATTGCAGCGTGTCCGTGGGATGACATTAAATGATGCGCATATTTTCGTTCGTCCAGATCAAATTAAGGATGAATTTAAACGTGTCGTTAACTTAATTCTTGGTGTATACAAAGATTTTAATATTAACGATTATTCCTTCCGTCTGTCTTACCGTGACCCACAGGATAAAGAGAAATACTTTGATGATGATGCGATGTGGGAAAAGGCGCAAAGCATGCTGAAGGAAGCAATGGATGATTTGGGTCTTGATTATTTTGAAGCTGAAGGCGAGGCGGCTTTCTACGGTCCTAAGCTCGATGTTCAAGTAAGAACTGCGTTAGGTAAGGATGAAACATTATCAACTGTTCAATTAGACTTCCTACTGCCAGAGCGCTTTGATTTAAATTTTGTTGGAGAGGATGGCAAGCAGCATCGTCCAGTTGTCATACACCGTGGTGTCGTGTCAACAATGGAACGCTTTGTTGCCTTCTTAATTGAAGAATACAAAGGGGCATTCCCTACTTGGCTCGCTCCAGTTCAGGTTCAAGTCATCCCTGTATCGCCGGACGCACATTATGATTATGCGAAGCAAGTACAGGAACAGCTTCAAAATGAAGGCTTCCGCGTTGAATTGGATGGCCGCGATGAAAAAATCGGTTATAAAATCCGTGAAGCACAAATGCAAAAGATACCATATATGCTCGTAGTTGGCGATAAAGAGGTTGAAGATCAAGCCGTTAATGTCCGCAAATACGGCGAACAAAACTCAGAAACAAAGCCATTTGCTGAGTTTCTTGCAGTACTTAATACAGAAGTAAAAAGAGGATAAGGTAACGAAAGAGAGGTTCGCCTCTCTTTCGTTTTGAAAAAAACTATTGAATAATTCTTTATTTCTTGCTACAATATATTTCGTTGTCAAAGGAAATAGTCGTTTGACATTGCGTCTTTGTTTATGGTATAGTTACTAAAGTGAAAATTGAATACAAGTTTTTGGGAAAAGAAGAAGCACCCGCTTCTCACCTGATTTGACGCTAATTAGCAGTTGGCAGGTTTTACGTGAACTTTTTGTTTATTACTTATGTTTCGTAAAGTGTGGGTGAATTCATCCGCACTTTTTTATTTGCATACTTAAGAAATGCACTAATAAAAGTTTTTTAATACCTGTCGATTCAACATGGTGTCATATCAGATGTTTCTTGACCCTGAAGTTGTATTCTTGATAAAACCTTGGAGGTGGCTAACTATTAGCAAAGACATGTTGTTAAATGAGGGCATTCGCGCTCGCGAAGTTCGCTTAATTGATCAAAATGGCGAGCAATTAGGAATTAAAACCAAATTCGAAGCGTTGGAAATTGCCGGACGAGTAAATCTTGATTTGGTACTTGTTGCACCAAATGCAAAGCCTCCGGTAGCCCGGATAATGGACTATGGCAAATTTAAATTCGAGCAGCAAAAGAAAGAAAAAGAAGCTCGTAAAAATCAAAAGATCATTACGACGAAAGAAGTTCGTCTCAGCCCAACGATTGATGAGCATGACTTTAATACAAAGCTTCGCAATGCCATTAAGTTTTTGGAAAAAGGCGACAAGGTAAAAGCTTCAATCCGTTTCAAGGGCCGGGCGATTACCCATAAAGAAATTGGTCAACGTGTGTTAGACCGTTTTTCCGAAGCGTGCAAGGAAGTTGCTACAATCGAGTCACATCCAAAAATGGATGGACGGAGCATGTTCCTAGTTTTAGCACCTAAAATCGACAAGTAATTAAGGAGGACAATCACAATGCCAAAAATGAAAACTCACCGCGGCGCTGCAAAGCGTTTTAAGAAAACTGGTTCTGGTCAACTAAAGCGTGACCACGCTTATACAAGCCACTTATTTGCGAACAAATCTACAAAAGCTAAGCGTAAACTTCGCAAAGGAACTCTTGTTTCTAAAGGCGATTTCAAACGCATTCGTCAACTATTAACTTACGTAAAATAATCTCGGATAGATCGATTTATATAGGAGGGAAATTACATGCCACGTGTAAAAGGCGGTACAGTTACGCGCAAGCGTCGTAAAAAAGTTTTAAAATTAGCAAAAGGTTATTACGGTTCAAAACATACATTATATAAAGTTGCTAACCAACAGGTTATGAAATCTTTAATGTATGCATTCCGCGACCGTCGCCAGAAGAAGCGCGACTTCCGCAAACTTTGGATTACTCGTATCAATGCAGCAGCACGTATGAACGGCCTTTCTTACAGCCGTTTAATGCACGGCTTAAAGCTTGCTGGTATCGAAGTAAACCGCAAAATGCTTGCTGAATTAGCAGTTAGCGATGCTAACGCATTTGCTGAATTAGCAAACGCTGCTAAGCAACAAATCAGTAAATAATTGATCAAATGCCATTCTCCGTCGTGAGGATGGCTTTTTCCATAAAGGGGATATTTAGGTATGACGATTTTATTGGTCGCTTTTTTGGTCATGAATGTAGTGGGGCTCTTGATTATGGGAGAGGATAAAAAGCGGGCGAGAAAGCATCAATACAGGATTAGGGAGCGGACTTTGTGGCTTGTGGCACTATTTGGCGGTGCTGTTGGCACAACGGCTGGCATGCAGCTTTTTCGCCACAAAACGAAGCATGTTTCTTTTAAGATTGGCTTTCCGGTCCTTGCGATTGTAGAATTGTATTTACTCATTAAGTTTCTATTATAAAAAGCCGCTTTAATGGCGGCTATTTTTGGCTATTAGGAAAGT
>NZ_JBALPG010000050.1:0-2271 GCF_036965245.1 Neobacillus drentensis | reverse complement strand
AATCGGCGAGTTTTCTAATAAAAATTCTTTTACAGGACTTTTCCAATTAATTTCGGCGTTCGGATAATGTTCAAGTATTTTTTGATCCAAATAAAAAAAATCATCTTTTACCATCCCTTTAAGTGAGGCCGTGTTTTCTGGCCAAATAGAGATAGAGACGACGTCAAAGGTATTATTGACAGTTCCCATGTATTTTTCACCGGAAAATACTGCACCTTTGTAGGTAAGCTGGAAATTCCTTCTTACATCATTGTGATCAATAAACAAAAATCGTTTATGTTTACGTGCAGATTCAAGCTTTCGGGCCGATTGAAAAAGTAATTTTACCCCCAAGTAAAATAAAAAAATGATGAAAAATAACAATACGAAGCGCAGCAACCAAATCATGGCTAAGCCCCCTACACCTATTTTTCTTCTAATACGAACCAATAGCAAAAAAGTTTCAATCATTTCACATTTTGCTATAATTTTTCCATAAGGAGCGAATACTATGCAACTTGAAAAACTGTTTCAAATGCAAAAAGCATTGGATACCCATATTGAAGAAAAGCACGAGCTGCTGGATGAGGAATTATTTGAGAGAAAGGTTCTTGCATTACTTGTTGAAATTGGAGAATTGGCGAATGAAACCCGTTGTTTTAAGTTTTGGAGCGTGAAACCATCTTCCGCCAAAGACGTAATTTTAGAAGAGTTTGTCGACGGGGTTCATTTTATTTTGTCACTTGGGATTGAATGTGGTTTTGATCCGCAGCAGATAGAATTGAATGTACATGAGTCAACTTTGAATGTAACAGACCAGTTCCTCCGTATTTATGAACTAACTAGTAGTTTTCAGAAGTCAAAAAATTTATTAAGTTATATTGAATTGTTTAAAGCATATCTCCAGTTAGCAGAACTGTTAGGATTTTCACAGTTGGAAATAGAACAGGCATATTTTCATAAAAACGAAGTAAATTATCAAAGACAACAGAATAACTATTAGCAGGAAATTTGTGAATTTGCAGACTTTTTCCTGTATAATAAACGTACATTCATAAAAGGGGGCTAATAAATGGCAAAACTTGATGAAACATTAACGATGTTAAAAGATTTAACTGATGCCAAAGGGATTCCTGGCAATGAGCGTGAAGTGCGCGAAGTGATGAAGAATTACATAGAACCATTTGCTGATGAATTGACAACCGATGGACTTGGCAGTTTAATTGCTAAAAAGGTCGGGAAAGCCGGTGGTCCGAAAATTATGGTTGCCGGCCACTTAGATGAAGTCGGCTTCATGGTTACCCAAATCGATGACAAAGGATTTCTCCGTTTCCAAACAGTCGGTGGTTGGTGGGGCCAGGTTATGCTCGCACAACGGGTAACGGTTGTTACGAGAAAGGGCGACGTAACAGGGATTATTGGTTCAAAGCCTCCACATGTTCTTTCGGTAGAAGCGCGTAAAAAGCCGGTGGAAATTAAAGATATGTTTATTGACATCGGTGCTTCAAGCCGAGAGGAAGCTGGGGAGTGGGGTGTACGTCCAGGAGATATGGTTGTGCCATATTTCGAATTTACCGTCATGAACAATGAGAAAATGCTGTTGGCCAAAGCATGGGATAATCGCATTGGCTGTGCGATTGCGATTGATGTATTGAAGCAATTAAAAGGTGTGGATCATCCAAATGAGGTTTATGCTGTAGGAAATGTTCAGGAAGAGGTTGGTCTGCGCGGGGCAAAGACGGCTTCAGCAAAAATTAAACCTGATATCGGCTTTGCGGTTGATGTGGGTATTGCCGGCGACACACCTGGAATTACGGAAAAAGAGTCGATAAGTAAAATGGGCAAAGGACCTCAGGTAGTCATCTATGATGCATCGCTCGTAGCCCATAAAGGCTTGCGTGATTTTGTCACGGATACAGCGGATGAATTGAATATCCCATATCAATATGAATCGATTCCTGGCGGCGGAACAGATGCAGGCTCGATCCATGTAACACATAATGGCGTCCCTGCAATGGCGATTACTATTGCTACACGTTATATTCATTCACATGCAGCAATGCTTCACCGTGATGATTACGAAAATGCAGTTAAATTGATTGTCGAAGTCATCAAACGCTTAGACCGTGAGACAGTTGATAAAATTACCTTTGAATAAAAACTTTGAATCCTCGGCTGAATTTTTGGGCCGGGGATTTTTTCTGCTCTTTATGTGTGTTCATAGATTAGCCGTTAGACTGCCCGAATTCGCTGATAAAACTTGAAAATTCGCTGATAAACTGCCGAATTCGC
>NZ_JBALPG010000049.1:0-28238 GCF_036965245.1 Neobacillus drentensis | reverse complement strand
TCCTGTCTGAATGCAGGCCCTATTCGGACAAGGTAAGGCAAAAAAAGATTGTTCCTGTCTGAATGCAGGTTCCATTCGGACAAGGCAAGGAAAAAAAAGCTTGATTCTGCGTTTCGAGAGGAATTTTTCCTCTCTTTTTTTTGAACAATTTCATTCAAAAGTAGAAGCAAAGAGAAAGGGAATTTTATTCTTCTTCCAATGTAAGGTTGGTCCCCCTTATAGACTTTATACTACCAAACAGGTCGTAACTTCGATGACCATTTATCTTCATTTGTTTCATAAACTAATTTTGTTAAATCCTCTTTGAGCATTTGCATTCGTTCGGCACCTATGTTGTCAATCCAACGTCGTTCTATCTCAGCTAGTATCTCCTCTTTTGCTTTCATTACCAGGCAGCCACGTTCGGTCAAAACAATAATTTTCTCTCTCTTATCAGTGGAATGAGTTTGGCGCATTACATAACCACTTTTCTCAAGATAATCCGCCATTTTACTTACAGCTTGCTTTGTAATTCCTAAATATTCAGCTAGTTCTATACCTGTCGCTCCATTAGGAATGATACGTTTAAACATAAAACCATGTGCAGGTTTAATATCTCCATATCCCAACTCACTCAATCTATCATGTAGTTCATTAATTAATGTACTAAAGGATAATGACAAAAGCGCGGCAAGATCCAATTCACTAAATAACTGATTATTCATGTATTCAACCTCCTCGAATAAAGTCAATTAAGTTGACTATATTTAAACCTTATTGTACTATCTGAAATATAATCAATCAAATTGACTATATTTTTACAACTACAATGGGATGACCTTTTTAGTGAGAAAATATATAACAACGTAAGAGTGAGCAACAGGAGGAAAAGAGAATGACAACAGTTTTATTTGTAAAAGCAAACAATCGTCCAGCAGATCAGGCGGTTAGTGTGAAATTATATGAGGCTTTTTTAGCAAGCTACAAAGAATCACATCCAAATGATACAGTGGTAGAGCTTGATTTATACAATGAAGAATTGCCATATGTTGGAGTAGATATGATTAACGGCACATTTAAAGCTAGCAGAGGACTTGATTTAACAGCAAAGGAAGTACAAGCAGTAGCTGTTGCTGATAAATATTTAGATCAGTTCCTTGCAGCGGATAAAGTTGTACTTGCTTTCCCGTTATGGAATTTAACAATCCCAGCTGTACTTCACACATATATTGATTACTTAAACCGCGCGGGTAAAACATTTAAATATACACCTGAAGGTCCAGTAGGTCTTATTGAAGATAAGAAAATTGCATTATTAAACGCAAGTGGCGGTGTATATTCTAAAGGACCAGCAGCTGAATTAGAAATGGCTGTTAAATATGTAGCAAGTATGTTGGGCTTCTTCGGTGTAAAAGATATAGAGAAAGTAGTGATTGAAGGTCACAACCAATTCCCAGATCAAGCAGAAGAAATTATTGCCGATGGCCTTGAAAAAGCTGTTAAAGTAGCAAGTACGTTCTAATTAACAAAAACAACTTTCACTCAATTTGCAGTACTAACACATTTATAGTGTTGGTACTGCTTTTTTATTCGTTTATCCCGTTACCCTATTCTTGATTATTCAACAAACGCTCCCTTATATACCTTTATTATCACGCAATTCCACAATTGTACCTTCTGGAGCTTTTATTTTACAAAGATGGCCATTTTCAACATGATAAATAATCTCACCTTTTTTACAAATAAAATTCACATTCATTGCTTTTAAGCGTTCTACTTCGTGCTCGAGATTTTCAACCCATATACAAAAATGAACAATCCCTTGACCGTTAGAATTATTATCTATAAGGACTTCATTGTTTTTACCAGTTTGCAGCTCAATATAAAAACCGTCTAGATTTAACCAACTATTAAACTGTCTTCCATGAAAATCCGGGGATTCTTGGACTATTTCAAATCCTAAAGCTTCCGTATAAAACTTTAATGTTTCCAGATATGTATTGGTTTGAATACATAAATGGTGAACGTATTTTTTTACCATAATGTTCTTTACACCTTCTTAAATTAAAAAAATTCATCACGATACCTCCAATGCTGAAGTATCAATTATTCCTCTAAGTCATCTAAATCTATTAGTTGTTTCATTCTCAAACGGTAGATATAAATATTTGGAATAAGAAAACAAATTAATATAATTACGCCGGTTAGAATTCCTACTGACAGCCCTGACTCTGGTGTAATTGAAACAAAGTACGCAATTATAATAGAAATGACTAATGTGATTACAGTTGAAATGATAAATGATTTTTTGGGATTACGGATTTTTTTCTCGTGCTCAACACTGATACTCATTGATAGATAAGCTGATACAATTGCTGAAACCATAAACACAAGCCAAATAGGATTGTCACGCATACCGTCTATCCCACTAGTAAATAGATTATATCCCAAGATACAGAGAATCCCAAACGTTTGTACAATATAAACAATTCTTGTATTTTGCAAATTTCGAAGTACTAAGCGCTCGTCTGTTATTTTCTTCATTAAAAGTCCTCCTCTTCAACCCAAAATATTTCATCTAAAGTGCCACCTACTGCATAACAAATCTGTAAACACAATTTTAAAGATGGGTTATATTTTCCTTTTTCAATTAAGCTTACTGTTTGTCGTGTAATACCCACAGCATCTGCCAATTGCTGTTGCGTAAGATCCTTTTTTACCCTTGCTACCTTTACAGAATTTCTCATATACCCACCTCCCACAAATAAAATGTAACATATAAATTACGTTTAGTAAAATATATATTACATAAAAATCAAAAAAAGCTTTCACAAAATATTTATTAGACTAAAATGCCCCTTTACTATTTGGAAATTCTTCAATTAATTCAAAACCAAGAATGTCCCTATAAAATCTCAAGGTTTCTTAGTAATGATTTGTCAGTATACAAATATAACGAACGAATTTTGAAGTCATTTTTTCTCCGTTTTAAATATCTTCCTAAAATTTTCTTTCACTAATAATTTTTTGATTTTTTTCGAAAGCACAATTTATTATTCAAGAATAATCCTCCTTTTTAAATCCATTATAAAAATAAACGTAGAATTTAAAGGAGGGTATTTTAATGTTTAAGAATAGTATCCGTGTATTCCTGATGATCTTTTTAATAATCAATGCGATTGGCTGCACGAAAAATTTAGACAAATCAACTCAGCCTAAATCATCTAAAATACAGCAAAAGAATGTAACGAATTCTCCCTCTAAAACGAAGATAAGTGCTGTTACATTAACTGCGTATCCAGCATCGATTGCGGCAGTTGTGAATAAAAAGTATTATATGCCGGTTACCTATGTTCCGAAGAATCTAGTCTATCCCAATGTACCTTTTTTATTTAGTGAAAAAATTGAAAAGCGTAAAATGAGAAATGAAGCGGCAAAAGCTTTGGAAAGAATGTTTGCCGCTGCCCAAAAGGATGGAATTTATTTAAGCGGAGTATCTGCGTATCGTTCTTATAATACTCAAAAAGTGCTATTTAACAATTATGTAAAAAGGGATGGTTTTGAAAAAGCTCGAACCTATAGCGCCATTCCTGGGACAAGCGAACATCAAACTGGTTTAGCCATTGATGTTAGTGGAAGAGATGGGAAATGTGCAGCAACATCTTGTTTTGCTAATACGAAAGAGGCTGCTTGGTTAAAGAATAATTGTGCAAAATATGGATTTATCATTCGTTACCCAAAAGGAAAAGAAGCCATAACGGGTTATAAATACGAACCTTGGCATATTCGTTATGTTGGTAATATTTCAACTGCAATCCATAATCGTGGTATTACGTTAGAAGAATATTTACAAGTAACTCCTGTTTCAAAATAAGGAAAAAAGCGATTCTCTAACATGAATCGCTTTTTTCTATATTTATGCTGGTTTTTAATTTATACCTTTTTCTACAATCCTGCTCCGTTAGCTAACAAGCAAAGCTGCCCAATAATAGCAGCTTGCTCTTTAAGTCTTGCACCCGTTTGTTGAATAAAGGGTTTCACATTCTGTGATGTGTAAAAATTATTTATACTTCTTTGAATATATTAACTCTGTAATCGGAAGTGTAACAAATGTAAGGCCAACCACAATAAGTAAAGGAAAATTATTAATATCGTTCAAATTGGATACACCTTCAGAAATGAAAAGAATTAAACCTGCCAAAATCATTAACACAAAATACCCTATCTTTGCACTCTGGGTTTCAATATGCCTGTCTAATTCGTCTTTCTCTCCACCGCCTTCATGGTTGCCCCATTTAACCCAATTTAAAAAATATGATAGGGCAAGGAAACTAAAAAATATAGAACCTCCATCTATAGTGCCAAATCGTACCCATTTGTATAAGGTAACTCCCACAAGCGTACAAAAAACACCAAAGGTTAAAACAGCGACGATTTTTTTTGATTTATCCATTCCTTTTTCCTCCATTCTCTGAACGTATAAATAATTCCTCCATAGTGGTTCCTAAATTACTTGCAATATCAAACGCTAACTGTAAACTGGGGTCATATTTGTTATTCTCGATAGCGTTAATCGTTTGCCTACTTACATTACATAGTTCTGCTAATTTGCCTTGTGAAAGACTGTTTTTTTCTCTGAACTCCTTAATTCTATTTTCCATTCCATATATCACCTCTGCATCCGTAAGGTGTAAAAAACCTTTTACATCTTTATGATAAAAAAAGACAAAGAAGGTGTCAAACATTTTTTACACCTTCTTTGTCTTATACTCAATATTTTATTGATTCTCTATCTTGGACCCATTTCGTAACTAAAACTTTACGTTTTACTTGATAAACATAAAATCCTACAAGCTGAAGGTAATTTCCTCTTCTTTCTTAAATTCTGGAAGCCACTCTCCATGTGCCTCTATTAAATCATCACAAAGGGAAACGATATCATCCAACGATAATTCTGCGGACGTTTTCTTACCCATTAATATATCCAAATCAACGGTTATTTGAGCTGAATCCTTTTTACAAATGACTTCGCTCATTACTCAGGTATTTTTAACATCCTGAAGAACAGTCCGCTTCCCCCAAAACAATTCCCGTAATGTTTCGAAATTAACTAAACCTGTTCCTATAATAATCGTCAAAGTACCAATGCCTGTTAACCAAGAAATATATTCATGGTAAAAGATAACTCCTAATATTACGGCAATTAATGGTGAGATATACAGCCATGTAGAAGGAAAAACGGGATTTGTCCGAGAGACAAGCCAATAATAAATGCTATGAGCGATCATTGAACCAAAAATAGTTAAATAAAGAAAAGAACCAATTGAAGCTGAGCTTAAAAGATAATCAAACTGAATGTTCTCGGTAAAAAATGATAAAATGATTAATAAAATCCCGCCATGCATCATTTGCGCTGCATTTAAGGCAATCGCTGATGTATTTTCAAATTTTCGGATAACATGCTTCGTATAAATCGTCCCAGATGCGTAAAAAACTTGACCGATTATGACGGCGAGACAACCAACCATCCATAAGGGACTAATCTCAATTGAAAAACTAGGTAAGATTAAGAACGTGACACCAATGACTCCTACGACACAACCAATCAATGATTTTCGATTTCCCTTTTGCTTCATTATGATTGTCTGAATAATAATAATCATCATCGGAGCGGTAGCAGATAAGACAGCTGCAATCCCTGATGTCACATACTGTTCTGCCCAGTATAATGTGGCAAACGTCCCAAAGGTTAAACCTACTCCTGTTAAAAACATCTCTTTCCGAAATAATAATGATATTGTCGTTTTTCCTCTCCAAACCATAAAACTAAATAGCAGCAAACCAGCAATAAAAAAACGGAGTCCAGCTGATAAAAATGGAGGCACTCCTGCATCAACACCAATTTTAATCGCTAAAAATGTCGTTCCAAAAATCAAACACATGAAGCAATAATTAATAATCACCATATAAAACTCCTCCTTTTTTCTATCATAAAAGAAGGATAATAGAACAGATTGCAAAAGATAGAACAGATTAGATTAGATCATGGTACAATCGTTTTGAATAGGAGGAATCGATGTGAGCAATGCGATTCAAAATGAAGATTATCTTTTTAAGAAAGTATATGATTATGTACTTCACCGAATAGAACGTAATGAATGGAAAGAACATCAAAAGCTTCCCTCCGTCCGGCAATTAGCATCTGAAATGAATATTCATAGATTAACTGTATTAAAGGCTTATCAATTACTGAAACTGCATGACAAAGTTTATGTAATTGATAAAGTAGGCTATTTTGTCCAATCAAATGTGACGAAAAATCTTGAATATCTGGACAATCCAATTGTTTCTGCATACGTTCAAAAAAATCATTTATCTGAAATCCACCAATCACCTGTTTCCTATCATTTTTCTCAGGCGTTAATTGATCCAAATCTTTTGCCAAATCAATATTTTTCGGATTACGTGAAGAAAGTTTTCGACCTTTATCCAAAAGTACTTGCAACCTACTCAACTGTGCAAGGTGATTTAGAGCTTCGTGAAGCACTCGCTCACTATTTTATCAACCAGTATAAAACTCATCTCCATACTGATGATCTATTAATCACTTCTGGATCACAACAAGCAATTCACTTAATTGCTCAAACTTTTATTAAGAGAGGAGACGCGGTTTTATTTGAACGTCCAAGCTATAGTGCTGCGATTGATATTTTTAGAGCACAAGGAGCACAGATTGTAACGGTTGATATCCATCCAGACGGGTACGATTTACAGCAGGTTGAATTATATCTTAAACAATATAAACCACGCCTATTTTATCTCAACCCAACATTCCATAACCCGACTGGTTATACTGTTTCAGTCGGGCAGCGCAAGAAATTAGTGGAATTGGCTGAACAATATAGGTGTCTTTTAATTGAGGACGATGCCTATCACGACATATATTTTGATCATGCCCCGCCGCCGCCAATTTACACATATGATGCTGCCGGGACAGTCATTTATATCCGAAGCTTTTGCAAATATATCTCGCCTGGTTTGAGAATTGCGGCTGTTATTTGTCAATCATCATTAATGAATTCACTAATAACAGTAAAATTGTTAACTGATAATGGCTCACCACTTCTCAATCAAAAAATTTTTCTCCATTACTTTTCATCACTTAGATTGCAGCAACACTTAGAGAAAATACGGATCGCCCTGCAGATCCGAAAGGAAATCATGGAAGAAGAGCTGGCGGTAACAGATTGGAAATGGACCAGTCCACAAGGCGGTCTGAATTTATGGGTGCAGCTTCCGGATAAACTTCCAATTGATTTATTATTAACAAAAAGCATCGAACAATCTATATCCTTTGTCCCAGGTCAAGTTTGTGATCCGTTAAAACAACTATCATCCTGGATACGTTTAAGCTATTCTTACGCAAATGAAAAACAACTAAGTGAAGGGATAAAAAGGTTTGTTGCAGTGGCGCAATCTCTATCTAATTAGGAGGATTGGATTAAAGGTATACTAAAACAAAAGAAGTCTGCTTCAAGTGATACAAATGTAAAACCACTTTATTAATTAGTACATTTTAGGGCCCCTAATTTCGGCAACAATCTCGAGTTGAGGATACTTCGAGATAGACACCGAAACACAAATTATTTTTTCTTATCTTTTAAAAAGGCATTGGGCAGTAAAAAAACGCCTAATGCCTAAATACTTAAATCAATCCAAAAATAAAAGGTATCGATCTGCCTAGAACAGTTATTGAATTAGATTCTCTCTTTTCGCCTTCTCCACAGCTTCATCTCTTCCTTGTACCTGTAGTTTAGAATAGATAGTGGAAATGTAGTTTCTTATAGTTCCTTCAGATAAGTATAACTTTTGAGCAAGTATTTTATTACGAGTTCCCTCAGCCAACCCACGAAGTATTTCCAATTCTCTTTCGGTTAGTTGATAAGGATTTTCTACTTTAGCCCCCATCTGATTTTCAAGTAATTGTTGTGCTACATCTTGTGTGATCATCGTTCCACCACCATAAATTAGACGGATCGTTGCTGCCAATTCCTTTGGATTAACGGATTTTAGTATGTATCCTTCTGCTCCAATCCGCAGAGCTGTCGCCGCATAAGACACATCCTCAATAGTTGTAATCATAATAACACGTATATGCGGCCAAGTTTCTTTAACTATTTTTGTTGCAGTTATACCATCCATTTCTGGCATGTTAATATCCATTAATATTATATCGGGACAATTTTTCTGGGAATCCTCAATTGCTTGTTTTCCGTTTCCAGCAATAAAAACCTGAAAATCTTTTTCTTCCCCTAACAATAGCCTTAAACTTTCACGGACTAGCGGTTGATCATCCACTATAAGAACTTTAATTTTATGACTGCCCTCATTCGTTTGATTTGGAATCATACAGGTGATAATTGTACCTTCATCCTTCTGAGTATCGATATAAAACTTGCCTTGCAGCATAGCAAGACGTTCGCTCATACTTGAAAGTCCATATCCATATTGAATTTTTTCACTTCCTTTTCCGTTATCCTGTACCTGTAGCATTATTTGAGCTTGGTCATATTGAAGAAGAACTTGAATGGAACTAGCTTGACCGTGACGGCTGGCATTAGTCAAAGTCTCCTGTAAGCACCGATACAATGTAAGTTTAGCTTGCTTCATTACAGGATAAGGTTCACCCATTGTGCGAAAAATAACATGTACTCCTGTATTTGTTTTAAACTCCTCCATGATTTGAAGAAGAGAACGATCCAATGGCAAATTTTCTTCTAAGGGATCCATTTGATGCACTTGCCGTCTAATATCTTCTAGTCCAGTTCTAGCAAGTTTTAGCATGCTTTGCAGCTTGGTCTTTCCTTCACTTGAATTAATATGAGGGATTAGTGTTTCCATGCCTAAAATCATAGAGGTAAATGAATGCCCAATCGTATCATGAAGTTCACGTGCCATACGATATCGTTCTTCCAGAAGAGTCATTTTTTCGATTTGTGATGAATATTGTTCCAGAATCGAATATTGCTCTTCTATTAGTTTTAGTTTTTGCTTAATTGCATTAATAGAGACAGCCCCCATCTGTAGAGAAAAGCTAACTCCATAAAAAATAAGGGCATCCATTAAGCTTTGCCAAATCAAAGGACTTGTCAGTGATGAAACTACCGA
Source organism: Neobacillus drentensis (assembly GCF_036965245.1). Lineage (GTDB taxonomy): Bacteria > Bacillota > Bacilli > Bacillales > Cytobacillaceae > Neobacillus > Neobacillus drentensis_G. Next base: position 19,091 of record NZ_JBALPG010000049.1, on the reverse strand, counting down.
GTCACCCGCAATTAAAATAAACAAAATCACAGAAATAGGCAGAGAAAACCAATGTTGTTTACCTCGAGAATAGAATGCAATTGTAAAAAGTATTGGAGCAAATAACCTAGTCAACTCTAAATGGTAAGCAAGAAAAAGCGAGAAGCCACCGGCAACCAAACACTCAGTAATAAAATATCGGTAATATTGTCTTCCTACAAATAAAAAAGGAATTGTACTGCAAACGAGAAGAGCAATACAAACCAACCAAAAAGGAAAATTTGCTTTGTCTCTATACATGAAAATGATAACTAAAATGATCCACACAGTTCGTAACGTAAAAATGGACCAATCTTGCCATGACCATCGATTTATGAAAATACGCATTCGTACAGCTCCGATCAAAAAAAATAAAATGTGATTAGAATGATTTAAAAAAGCATGTTTTCTTTGTCATATCAAGGTTATTACACTTTGTCACTAGGGATTATGACAGCTGCTTTGTTAGATTGATAGTGTCTGAGACGATTCCAAAATAAATTATATCTCATTCAAATTATGAATTGAAGGAGTGAAAGTCATTGTCGTTACTACAAATAAGTGACCTTACTAAAAAAGTTGGGAACAAGACTATTGTAGACCGTTTATCTTTAGAAATGGACAAGGGGGAAATTCTAGGTCTTCTCGGTCCGAATGGAGCCGGAAAAACAACCACAATTCGTATGATTGTGGGACTAGTTAGCAAATCAGAAGGAAAGGTATTCATTAACGGAGAGGACACTTCTCTTCATTTTGAAAAAGCAATGAAACAGGTTGGGGTTATTGTGGAAAATCCTGATTTGTACAAATACTTATCTGGATATGATAATCTAGTTCATTTTTCAAGAATGAATTCCAAGGTGACGAAAAAAAGAATTAGTGAAGTTATATCATTGGTAGGACTGGAGCACAGCATTAACGAAAAAGTCAGTACCTATTCACTTGGCATGAAACAACGTCTAGGTCTTGCTGTTGTTTTGGTTCATAAGCCTTCCTTGCTCATTCTAGATGAACCAACTAACGGACTTGATCCGGCTGGTATCCGTGAATTGAGGGGACATTTAATATCCATAGTGAAAAACGAAGGGGTAGGAGTTATTATTTCAAGTCATTTAATGTCCGAGATGGAAATGATGTGTGACCGAGTGGCCATTTTAAACAAAGGAAAGTTGATAGGCATCCATAATGTATCGGAAATGGTAGAAGATGAATGTTCAGAAGTAGGATTTGAAGTTGATCGCCCGGATTACGCTATACAAGTACTTCAATCTTTACTGTCTGGAAAAACAATTATAGCGGATCGAAAACAGATTAAGGTACACATTCCTAAAGAACGCATACCTGAAATAAGTCAGCATCTGTTGGGTGCAGGCATTAATGTATATAATATCCAAACTGTCAAGAAGACGCTTGAGGACAAATTTATAGAAATTACAGGAGGGAATATTCATTGAACCTAATACGTAATGAAAACATGAAAATATATAAACGTAAGCGTACTTGGGTTATGGTCGCATTAGTTATAGTGTATGTATTAATCCAGATTATAAATTTAAAAACAGCAGAAGATACTGCTTTTGGTAAAGACTGGAGGACGAAGCTTGAACAGGAGAATATTTCACTTAGTAAGGAATTAGAAAAATCAAATACGTTGATAATTGAAGACAAACAAGCTAAGAAAAAATTGTTACTAAATCAATATTATTTAGAAAATAATATTCCCCCCGACACAAATGCATGGAGTTTTGCCGTTGGTCAGATTAGTAATATTATTTTTGCGGTTTCACTTATTGCTATTATTATAGGCGGGGAAATTGTAGCTGCTGAGTTTGGTTCTGGAACAATCAAACTTTTACTTACCCAATCAGCTAGTCGGACGAAAATCTATTTTGCTAAATATACCGCTGCCATATTGTTCGGGCTTTTTTTAACATTAGTTGGGATATTAACGGCCATTTTATTTAGCAGTTTCATATTCGGATTGGACGGATTAGGTGATAACTACTTTTTTGTAAAGGATCAAACTGTTGTAGGAGTTCCTATACTCCAAGCATTAATAGGTAGTTATCTTTTAAATATTCCGTTTCTGTTTCTGGCAATCACATTGGCATTTATGATCTCCGCAGCCTTCCGGAGTACCACATTTTCCATTGTTATCTCCATTCTAGTAACATTAGTTGGATTTATATTATCTATTGCAATGAATGGATGGTACTGGACGAAGTATTTCGTCTTTTCTCATACAGACCTTAACCAATTTATATTCGGAACACCTTCAGTTGAAGGAATGACACTAGGTTTATCAGTTGGATTTATTATCTTACATCTATTGATACTCCATCTGATATCATACCCCATTTTTGTCAAACGTGACGTAGCTTAGCAAAATACAGTACTAGTTTGTTGTAAGGGTAGTCAAATATCCAAATCCGGAAAGTAGGAGAATATATGAAAAAATTAATGCTGTGTTTTGTCATTCTATCTATGTTAACTCTTATTTCAGCATGTAAGCAACAATCAAATGCAAAGGAAGTTGAACTTCCAGTTAAAGATATTTCCAAACTTGTTATTAACAATAGAAATGGAGAGGTAGAAATTGCAGGCCATTCGAACTCCGAAAAGATTGAGGTCACTGCACTAGTAAAGGCTAATGGAATCAGTATGGATAAACTGAAATTTAGTTTAAAAGAACGAAAAAACATCGCCTATTTAGATGCTACATTTGATGGTCAATTTTTTGCGATGGGTTCAGGATCAGTTGACCTTAACATTAAGATACCAAAGCACCTTCAGTTAGACATTCATTCACATAGAGATGGAAATATTAGTATATCTGATATGTCTTCCAATATTGAAATTGTGAATGTAAACGGTGATATTAATGTATCAAACTCAGAGGGACCTGTACTAATCGAGAATAGGGATGGCGACATGGAAATTCGAGATATTGCTTCAAAGGTTACACTAAATAATAAAAATGGGAAGATTCAAGCGATGAACATTGATGGCCCCATCGATATAAATAATAGAGACGGTAATCTGTCCCTTCATAATATTGATTCAGATATAAAAATAATGAATCTTAACGGACACATCAAAGTCGATCAAATAGATGGATCAGCAAAAATTCATGTTGGAGACGGTTCCCTTGATATCAATTATGTATCAAAAAATGTGGAAATTACTCAGACTGGAAATGGGAAGGTTAATATCAATAATATTAAGGGTAATGTAACAAGAAATAAAAAATAAACATTTTTATAAAAAAAGATATTAGCTTTGCTAATTACAAAAAATAACCTGGTTAGAAAATCACTAACCAGGTTTTTAGGTCACGATTAAGTTGTCTGAGTCACAGTTCTGTTACTCAGCCTATTCTTCCCACTCTAAATCGTTGATGTATCGGGCTTTACCCTTATTTAAACAAACGTTTGATTGAAAATTTTCCGTTGTTAATCAAACGTTTGATCAGTAAAAAAAGAATCGCAAAGGACATACCAACGGTACGTTTCCCGATTCTTTTGAGCCATTGGGTTAAGTGTTGACAGTGGCTTACCTTGGTATATTCTTTTGAAGATTGTTGTTAAATACTAAACTGGAGGAAAAAATCCCCGATATTATAAATATAACAATAATTAATATATAAAGAGAAAGGGAGTATACAATCTATGCAAGATACAGGAAGTTTCACAATGAAAGTAAATCAAGCAGAAAAAACAATTGATATGACAGTGAGAGGTACATTCACTCCTGAAAAAGCACAAGAGTTTATTAAGGAGTATCAACAAACATTGTCTGCGATTAAACCAGAAGAATTTGTTCTACAATTTGACTGCAGGGATTTGAGCGTTGTATCACAAGATTTAGCTCCAAACCTTGAAAATGTTATGAGGATGTATAAAGAATCTGGATTTAAAAAAGTGTTGGTTGGCATTCAAAAGAAACCAATTATTAAACTGCAGTTGAATCGTTTGGCTCGTAATGCAGGGCTTGACAATTTTGAAGTATCGGAAATTTATTAAGAGGTCTTATAAAAGAGTAAAGCTTGAATGAGCCTTACTCTTTTTTATCGATAATCGTCCGAATTTTTCGTTCAATTATGATAGAACGAATTTTCTATCATATGTTCTAGAAAAATAGAGTAATTATACTCTTGTAATTTAATTACAAAAATATAATAAATGGAGGCGTTTATAACAATTATGACAAACATTAAAATTAAGGCGGTAGATATCTATCATGCCGAAAAAAGTATTTCAAATGAATTTTATATTAACCATTTTAAAGATCAAGGGAAAGACATTTCTCACTTTTTGGAAATAATGGGAAGAAAAGACCGATTTGTTATTGATAATGAAAGAGAAAATTCTCTTACGATGGGAATAGAAGCTTCGAATCGTGTATTAAAAAAAGCTGGTTTAACTGGTAAAGATTTAGATATGCTTGTCTTTACTTCACAAGTACCTGAATATGTTATTCCAACTAACGCATTATTAGTCCACCATGCAATAAAAGGAAAGGAAAACATGGTTGTTTATGATATGAACGCTAACTGTGCTGGGATGACTATAGCAGTAGAACAAGTATCGAGATATATGATGTCCAACCCTCATATGAAAAGAGCATTAGTGGTAGGCTCAGATAATCTTTCCTTGCTATCAAGTCCAGAAGATACTATGACGTATTCTAATTTTGGAGATTCTTCTTCCGCAATTATTTTAGAAAAAACAGAAGAAGATACAGGATTTATTGACTCAATAGTTGATGTTCATTCTGATACGGATAATCGAACATGTGTTGTTTATCCTGAAAAGGGGCTATCTCAAACAATTAAAGGTAATGGACAAGGTAAATCGATGTTGTGGATTCCATTTGACGGAAGATTTGTTTTGCCCCAAGTATATAAAATGTTTGAAAAAGTATTAGAAAGAAACAATCTAAAGATTGAAGATATTGACCATTTTTGTTTATCACAATTTGCTCTAACACTTCTTCAAGAAATTCAAGACCATTATCATATTCCAGAGGAAAAAATCATCTTTTCGGGAGACCGTTATGGATACACTGGAACAAGTAGTCCTTTTATGGCTTTTCATGAAGGAATTGATTCTGGTAAAATCAAACGAGGAGATAAGGTGTTATTCTGGACTATAGGTGGAGGATATCAACTTGCGACAATGTTGTTTAAATATTAACATTATAAAAGAGTGTACTTAAAAAGACATCTACACGGATGTCCAGTTGGCACCCTTGGTATTATGGTTCGTCTTCAGTTCTTGCTCGATGAAGATAGCAATCCAGATATCTATATTACATTTTTTGAGTACAACCAAAAAGGCTCTTTATATGCGGATGATGAACAACAACAAACAAGCCACCACATTCAGGTGGATATTTGGAGTCTCGGAAATTATTCAAAACTCACAGAGCAAGTAAAACAGTCTTTAATAGACGTCGGATTCTCAAGGACAATGGAAACCGAATTCTATGAATTTGAAACAAAAATATTATCACAAGGTTATCCGTTTTCGTACACAGAAGGCACCTAATAGGGTGCTTTTTTATTTTGCTCATTGGAGATTAATCATATAGTTTTTTATTAGTATTTATAGAACCAGTCCAACCCCTAACGTATCATAAATACTAATAAGAGCCAAAATATACAAGACATGTATATCAGGCTCTTTAATTAAAATTTGATTAGAAAAGCTCATCTTAATTTTTTCTTTTTCTTTTTTTAACTCTACGAACTTTCAATATCTTACCTCCACGCATTTTCCTAATTGTACGGTACATCGTTTTATCTTGGAGCTTATAAAAGTGAGACAAAGCAGGATTTAAGTTTGCCTCGATAATCCAAATGTGTCCGTCACTGTCTATCCCCATATCAAACCCATATATACGATGCCCTTCATAAAGTGGCTCTAATGTTTTCGTTGCAAGCAAGGCAATTCGTTCTAATTCTGATACAAGCTTTTCATCATTACCATCCTCTTTATGAATATTGGAGGCCTTGATCGCTTCGACAACAGGCAATACGGATCCACTGCTTAACTGATTATTCGTTACAAAGAAGCCTTGCCCGGCTAATTTTGCAACTTTACCGGTTACGACCCAATTATTCGAGTTCTTTTTTTTCTGGACAATGACCCGAAGATCAAATGGACGCCCCTGGATATTGGCTAGGGAGATATACCTCTGAGCAAGATAAGTTCTTCGTGGAGCTTTCTTTTTTTTAAAGTAGGAATAAGCATGATACCTTCCAATAAATTCCCTTGTACTATTTAAGTAATGAATTTCGACCTTATCTGATTCAAGTGCAGATACTTTAAATATCTTTCTCCCCCTGCTGCCCATTACAGGCTTTAAGATCACTGAAGGATACTTAACAGTAAAGTCCCATAGTTCCTTCTCTGTTGAAAACCTCATCGTTTCGGGAAGATGCATTTCAAGTTCTTTATTTTTGATTAAGGTTAAATATTTATTCCATTTGTCCCATTTTGGCATTCTTCATCATACCTTTCCCTGGAGCAGTAATCTATTGTTTTTAGATACTTCTCCAATAGTGTTAGAAATAGGTCCATATCATCTGGATTTAGGTCACCAATGTTCGCTATTCTAAAATATTTTAAATGAGTAAGCTTTCCAGGATAAATGGTGATCCCATTTGCATAAAAATAATCATGCATGTGGTTGAAATCATATGCCGCACAATCAGGTTCTATAATAGCAGTGATTAGTTTTGAATGGTTCTCTTTTGAGATGAGATGTTTTAAACCTAACCGTGAAAGGCCTGCCACTAACATTTCCCATAACTCACTATATCGCTTATACCTTTCCTTAATCCCTTCCTTTTTTAATTCTATGATAGCTTGCTTTAGGGCAAAGATTGTCTGGACGGGAGGGGTAAAACGCATTTGGCCCTTCTCGATAAAGTATTGATATTGTGCGTATAGGTTTAAATAGTAATTAGCAGGTTGTAATTCCTTTTGTTTCTGTAAGTCAATTTTCTTAGCGATGACAAATGAGATCCCAGCCATTCCCTGGAGATTTTTATTTGAGCTGGCAGCAAGATAGCTAATGTTCATTTTTTTCATTTGGATAGGAATGGCAGCAAATGAACTCATCGCATCTACAATCATTTGAATATTTTGCCTTCTGCAGATCTCGCCAATTTTTTCAATATCATTCAATAATCCGGTCGTTGTTTCATTATGAACGATCGCTAAATAGGAAACCTTACGAGGAAAATTTAAAATAAATTCTTGAAGCTCTTTTATGTTAACAGCACAATCGTAAGGACTTTGAAATTCAACACAGTCAAGTCGATATGCCTCCGCAATTTCGCACATCCTTTCCCCATATACACCGTTGTTGATAATGACCACAACGCCATCATTTGCAACAGAACTTAAAACAGACTCTACCGCGGAGGTTCCAGATCCACTGAATAATACAGTTGTATACTCCTCAGTATCGGCGACAAGCCTTGTCAGTTCGGAGGAAACGTATTTCATAATTTGGCAGAACTCTTTTTCACGAGGGCAAATATCAGGAACTACTTGTGCATATTTAACTGTATCGGTTGTGGTAGCAGGACCTGGATTTAATAATATGTTCCGTTTCAATTTTTTCATAACGCAGCTCCTCATTGTGTTTTAATTGATAAATAGTTGTAGACGTGCTTTCACCTCAGCTGGGTCTATTTTGGGGCGTCCAAGATTTTTTTTGGACCCTGGAGTATTTTTTAAATATAAAAAAGTGAGCCCCTTTCTTTTCTTCCATTCTGCTATTCTTGCTTGCAGCTCTTCCAAACTGTGTACATAGTATGAGTTCTCATAGCCACTAGCAGCAGCAATTTCAACAAAGTTAACATTATGGGAAACGGTACGCTGCCCTCCCGTTGAATCATGAGACTGATTATCTAGCAATATATGAAGCATATTTTCAGGCCGATAGTAACCATTTGTTGCTAAACTTCCCATCCTCATTAGAATGGCACCATCTCCATCTATGATTACGACGTCTTTGTCTTTACGGGTGCAGGCTAATCCAAGTCCAAGAGAACTAGCACACCCCATGGAACCGACCATATATATATTGTTTGGCGCATCCTCAATTTCATATAGTTCTCGACCTGTTTTACCTGTTGTTGCTAACTGGATGGTATTCTCATCTTTACATTGATTGATTGTCCATAAAGTTTCATAGCGGCTTGGCACTTCATCATCCGCTGTTTTCCTTGTTTTTTTCTTATTTTCGCTTTTCTCAGATACGTCATTATTTAACTTTTCACTTGTGAATGTCCCTTTTTTGACTACAAAGAAAAAGGTTTCTTGTTTTTCAATGAAATCGGCTGCTTTTTGAACTTGTTTTCTAGCCACATGGTCTACTGGAGATAAAAATTCCCATTTTATTTTCATTAAATCTAACATTTTTACTGTAATTTCACCCATGAGCTCATGCTGGGGTTCATCCTGCAATCCTGGTTCTCCCCGCAAGCTAACGAACCCAAGAATTGGAATTTGAAAGGGGTAGGTTAAGGAGGTTAATGGAGAAATAGCATTTGTTAATCCTGAGTTTTGCATTAAAACAATTGGTTTTCTCCCTCCAAGATAAGCCCCCGCAGCTATAGCAACCGCATCACCCTCATTTGCTGCAGCTATATATTTACATTCATTTATAGAATAATTGATGAGATTTTTTAAAAATGAGCATGGAACACCAGTGTAAAAGTCAAAACCAAGTGCTTTAAGGTGATTTCCAAACGTTTTTGTCTCCAGCATTCAACCACCTATCTCCTCACTCTGTTCTTTTTCCGTTGTTCCAGGCAAATATTTTTTTTCTGCTGTTTGAAGCTCCTCAGCATTTTGAAGCCGGAAAATTTCTTCAACGCTTACAATTTGATTTTCTACATGAATGAGGTTTTCCTCTTGCAGAATTTGTTTTGATATGTTTTGCATCGCTTTGACCGATGCTCTTAAGTTGTGATTCGCCCAAATAACAGCATTTATTCCCAATTTTCTAAACTGTTCTGTTGGAGTGTTATAATATTTCGTAGGAACAATGACAACTGGGTGCCTTCCACTCCATTCCTTCATAAACATTTCTATTTCCTCAATTGTGGATTTTTTACTATGCATTAGAATCGCATCTGCTCCTGCTTTCCGATATGCCTCCGCCCGCTTTAATGCTTCCTTGAGACCCCAACCGGCAATAAATGCCTCTATCCTAGCAACAACCATAAAATCTTTATCTAGCTGAGTATCTTTCATTGCTTTTATTTTTCCTGAAAACTCCTCAATTGAAGCAAGAGGTTGTGCTTCTCCATTAATAAACGAGTTCGCTTTCGGAAAAGTCTTATCCTCAATACAAACTCCTGCTATATTTATTTGTTCGAGTTTCTTAACAAGCCTCCTGGCATTATTAAAGTTTCCATATCCTGTATCCCCATCTAAAAGTATTGGTATTTCCGTCGCATCACTCATATTTTCAAGGATATCTAATACTTCCGTCCAAGAAGCCTCATTATTATCTCTGAGCCCCATTGAAGCAGAAATGGAAAGGCCGCTGGCCCATATCCCATTAAATCCCGCTTCTTCTACAATCTTTGCTGATAGTCCATTATGTGCTTCCATTAAAAAATTCAGTTTGGGAGAACTTAGTATTTTCTTGAGTTGAGTAGTCTTCTTCATTATCTCCACACCTCGTAACAATAGTGTATATTACCTATTTAGTTAAAAAAGAAAAAATTTATTGGTAGTCTCTTTATTCAAACCTTTTAAACTCTAACCAACACATTTTCAGTTGATTGTCTTTTTCAACTACAACTAAATACATTAATTAATGTATGAGAGAACGGAATTTTTGCTCGGGCTTTAATAAGTAAAAGGAAATTTTACGCTAAGAAGGGCGTTTTCACGAGTAATAAAAATAGGTATATCATAAAGCTTTATCCCACGATTAAACAGGGGATTAAATGCAAATTTAGGGGAGTATGCAAGCGGGCTTAAGGTATTTCATAATGTTCAGTATATAATTGATGATACCTGTGAAAACCCTGATGCGATTGTTGTCCGCAGCTTTAACATGCATACCATGGAGTTTGGCACCAATTTACTCGGAATTATCCAGGCTGGAACAGGTGTTAATAGTATCCCGGTTGAAAAATGAACGGAGCAGGGAATTGTCGTTTTTAACACACCCGGCGCCAATGCCAATGCCGTTAAAGAGCTTGTGTTGACCTCCTTAATGGCTTCATCCCGGGCTTATCCCGTTTTCAATCAAACGTTTGATTGAAATTTTCCTTTTTTAATCAAACGTTTGATCAAAAAAAAGAACCGAGAAAGCTTACCAACGGTACGCTTCCCGATTCTTAATTTGATCGTATTTGCCTCCCGTTCTTCCCTTCAGGTACCAACTTAGTTTCAGCAGGTACCAACTTTGTTACTTAGGGAAGGACATTGCTTTGGGGAGACAAATCATGTTGGTTTAGAATAAAGTTTGATTATAAATTACTCTAAATCCTTGATTCTACTGTATATAAAAAGCTGTCGTTTTGAATAAAGATTGATCAAAATGACAGCTTTCTTTTATTTTTAATAACTGTTTTTTATAAAAAAGATTAATTATTTTAAATCTCCTTATTCCACAAACGCCTCTGTCATGAACAAAGAATTAAAACCACAGTTTTCTAATTGCTCTCGTAAAAAAACTTCCACGTTTTTGTAACGGATGATGCTATTAATTTTATCAGCTATACAGAAGGAGCTTAATTATTGCTGTTTTTTTCTCCCCACTCACATAACTGTTCCAAAACAGGTAATAGAGTTTCTGCTTTATGTGTGAGACTGTACTCAACTTTAGGGGGAATTTGAGGATACTCTTTGCGTCTAACAATCCCGTCTGCTTCCAATTCTTTAAGTTGTGAACTCAATGTTTTAAAAGTAATAGCTCCTATTTTTCTTTTCAAATCATTAAATCGAACTGGTTGGTTTTCTGCCAGGAGGTAAATAATAAGCATTTTCCATTTACCACCAATCACTGATATTGTATAACCAAAAGGTGTCTCTTGAACATTACCCTTTTCTTTATAGTCAGCCATACTCATATTTACACTATCCTTTCAGGTAGTATCTATCAAAAAAGTGCGTACTATTTTTTTGTTTGCGTTCATTTTATACTGACATTACATTGAAGTAAAGGAGAGAAAAAATGACTAATGTTAAAACCTACGATCACGGTCTTTGGGATCACGGTATTACCCAAGGTTACAGCGTCAACGGCACTATCTACATTTCAGGGCAATTTTCCCACGATATGAAGGGTGCGTTCATTGGCGATGGCAATATCGAAGCACAGACCCGACAGACGCTTGAAAATCTCGATCGCGTACTGGAGGGATTTGGTGTCACGAAGTCCAACCTCGCTTATATGGAGATCTATTTAACAAATGCGCAAGAACATTCCGAACCAGTCCTTCGGCTGTTCAAGGAATATCTAGGACAACATCGACCGGCCGGCAGCCTCATCGGCGTGACTTACTTGGCATTCCCAGAGCAACTGATTGAAATCAGCGCCATCGCACACACCAACTAAGTAAAATACATTTTATAATCAAAGTAATCATGTCAAGCTCATTTCTTTAGGTGATTATTGAAGTAAGCTAGAAAAATTAAAAGGGGTATCAACTTGATTGAACTGAACCCCGAATAGTAGATACTTTTAGAAAAAGTGGACCTATTCGGGGTTTTTGTGTTTTTTGAAAGGCTAAATCCCAATTCTAACGAATTTCCCGATGTGTAATAATCACTCTTTGCAAAATTATAAACGTCGCAACTTTATTTTAAACTTCGTATCTTTTTTATAAACATCGTAACTTTATTTCAATCCTACACTTTTTCTTTTAGACATAAAAACACCCCTTTAGACAATCATATCCAAAGGGGTAAAACGGTACATCTTTCTTTCAAGTCTACAAAATTATGTAGGTTTGGAAGAAAGTTTGATTAAAAGCACCTACCAAGCCCACATTTTACGATAAATAAAAGAATACGTTTTTAAAAAAAGATTGATCAAAATGGATTCTTTCCTTGTGAAGTATTGTTCAATTTTTATAAAAAAGTTTGATTATTTTCTTCTGTTGATCTTCAACAAACACGCTCTCTTCAACAGAATTAAAGACAAGATTCTATAGAGAGTACTTATAAAGATAAGGTACTAACTCTTTTAAAGTTAGTACCACATCCTTTTCTATCTCTACAAGAGCCTAAAATATTGATTTTAAATATCTTAGCTATTTTAATTCCAAATAAAAGAATTTTTGTTTAATAATATATTTAATTATTCCACAAAAAAAAGGCCCAATCCCCTATAAGTGGATTTGAGCCTTTAATAAGCAAACTATTTATGATGCATTAACTGTCGCTTGTTCTTTTTTCTTAAAAAATTTCTTTTTAATTACTGGGAGAGCAAAACGATCGACTCCCCAATAATAAGTACCACTTCCAACAACTAGTAGTAAAATAGCAATTGTATAATAAACTGGGTTTACACCTGTTTCACCAGTTAAAAGAAAACTTAAATTCATTAGTGCTGCTGCATATAAAGCAGGTCTAGTTAAAAATCCAATGATAAGTCCAAGACCGACTAGAAATTCACCCCAAACGACTAAAACATTGAAAAGTTCAATGTTTGGAAGAGCAAATTTCTCCAAAAATGTTCCATACCACCCTAATACTTGAGGATGTGCACCTTCTGTTTTTGTGAGAGCTGCATTTAGAAATCCGGAAGCATCGAATCCACCTTCACGAACTATCTTATCCCATCCTGCTGTTAACCATGTAAATCCAAACCATAATCTCAAAACAGTCCAAAGAACTGCTGCTTGAGGGGTTTTCCACCATTTCATTATTTCTCATCTCCTAATAATTGTACTAGAAACATAATAATCGCCGGCCAGCGTTTGAGGTGAGGGAAAATTAATATCCCTTCCTGCATTTTCAATATATATAAATTATTTTTACTAAACAATAAATAAGATAACAATTCACATTTTGTTAAGAAAAATTTTACAAATAGGAGAATGTATTGATAAAACATTGACAGGTTGTCAGTCAAAATGTATGATTGAACCATCAAACTGATAATCAATATCAATTAGATGGTTGTTACTCAATAATTAAATTTAGCTTTTACTGTTTTTCTTAATAGTGATAAATCAAATTTTCCACTAGGAACGCCAAATAAATGTTCAAATAAAGATTGAATTGCTACAATTCTTGCAATGCGTTCTGCTTTACTCCATTTGAATAATGATGAATCAGCCCATTGATGAATTGTCGAAATAAAAAATTCTGCTACAAGTGTCGGTTTGTCAACATGGAAAATGCCTTCCTTATTACCTTGAATAATTAAATCCGTTAATATTGGTGTGCTTTGACAAATCATTTGTACATGTAATATTTGCCGAAGAATTGCATTATTATCGTGTTGTAAATACTTAAAGATTTCATTATGCCCTGTCGGATAATCAAGCTCAAACACAAAAACCCAAGCAATTTTTTCAAATGCAGAAAGTGTTTCGTCATAAATTACATCCATAAACTGCTTTTTGATACCTTGCATCTGTCGATCAATTAATGCATTTGCTAAGTCTTCTTTCGATTTGAAGTAGTAGTAAAGTGTTCCCTGAGCTACTCTCAGCGTTTTAGTAATATCAGTCGTTGAGGTTTTCTCATAACCTTTTTGGCTAAAAAGAGATTCTGCTGTATCTAATATTTCGTTTCGGCGTTCCGTTGCATTTTTCGTTACTCTGACCATTGAATGCACTACCTCCTTTTTTTATTTAAGCATTGGTCTGACTAGTAGTCAATTGCATTATGGGAGTGAAAATTGGTTAGTTAAATTTAATTGAGTGACTGTCAGTTACGATTTATAAGGAGAATTTAGATGTTTAAAAAAACTATTTATCTATTATGTTTTATATTCATTTTCGTTACCTTAGGATGCTCTCAAAAGGAGAAATCCTCTTGGAAATAACCAGCGCAAATATTAATAAAAAAAATCCAATGTCAGTCGATGTTCATACATACAAAGGTGAGGAAATCACACAAACAATTGACAAATCTCCCAAGAAAGTTATGATCATTGGTTCGGCTGTTGCAGAATTAATTGTGAAATTTGAACAACAAGAAAAAGTTGTTGGGTTTGCATATAGTGATCAGACTGATTCAAAATTTGCTGAGGAAATTGAGAAATTACCTTTAGTAAGGAAAATGTGGCCATCTAAGGAATTAAATGTGTCTAGAGCATCATTATATAGGAAGTTATCAGAAGGGAACAATTAGTCCTTTCTTTTCCAATTAAAAGGATAGATTGTGAAGAATTGTACTTATACTAACAAGACATAATAATTTAATTCAAGGAAATAAGTTAAATTCAAAATGATACCTACAGTAAAATTTGCTTACTACTAATTAAGGAAAATAAACTAATATGATAAATAATAAACTTCATATAAAGGTGGATTTATATGCCTAAAATTGACAATATACTAGCAATTCTATGGATGCTTAATTCAAGTGAAAAAATTACTGCAAAACAAATTTCAGAAAGGTTAGAAATAAATATAAGGACTGTGTATCGTTATATTGATACACTTTCAACAAGTGGTGTACCTATAATTTCAGAAACAGGCCATAATGGTGGATACACTTTATTGAACAATTTTATTAAAGCTCCTCTTTTTTTTGATTTTGAGGAGCAAACCTCACTATTTCATGCTGCTGTTTTTGCAGAAGAAGCCGGATATTATGGAGGTGAAGCACTAAATAGAGCTATTTCCAAGCTAAGCAAATATTCAAATCCAGAACAGGAAACAAAGATAAACCAGCGTTTAACTAGTCTTGAAGTAATAAGTCGATTAAGTTCCCTCTCTATAGAGCCTCTCTTGAAGGAAGTGGAGCAGGCCGTAGCTGACGGATACTCTGTAAAAATTCTATACCTTAAAATTGGAGAAGAACAATCAACATATAGATTGGTTGATCCGTACAGAATTATTTATTGGAATAATAATTGGTATGTGATTGGATTTTGTCATCTTAGGAATGATATCCGTAGCTTTAGAGTAGATCGAATTGAAAACTTAATGCTAACTGAAAATAAGTTTAACCGACCAGAAAATTTTTCAGCACATGACTTTTTTATGGATAATCTTCTTCCAACTATAGAAGGTAAGGAAGGGGTTATCCCTTTAGTTATTAGTGGAAATACAAGGGTGTTGGATGATATTTGCCAACATTGGTTTTTTGGACATTATTTACAAGAACAGACTTCAACCCAAGCAATATTTCTTCTTGAAAACGATATGATACATACATATGTACCTCATTTACTTTTACCGTACGGTAAATCTATTCAAATTATTGGGCCAGTAAGTCTTAAGCAAAGACTTATTGAAGTTCTGTCGGAATTAATAAAATTTCATCAAGTATGATAACTTCCCTGACGATAACTGTCAGGGAAGTTATATTATAATAGGCTATATCAATTGTGATTGGAGCGTTATTGGATGCAAACAAAAAAAGTTTATCTTTATGTTTTTAATACAATGTCAGACTGGGAATATGGATATTTAATTGCTGAACTAAACTCAGGAAGATATTTCAAAAAAGATTTAGCACCTTTAAAAGTAGTTACAGTAGGAGCTAATAAAGAAATTATTACTACGATGGGAGGACTGAGCATAAAACCAGATATTTCCCTTGATGAATGTACTCTTAAGAGTAAAGATCTTTTAGTTTTACCTGGAGGGAATACTTGGGGAGAAGATATTCATCAACCTATCTTGAAAAAAATTGGCGAAGCTTTAAAGCTTGGCACTATTGTTGCTGCAATTTGTGGTGCAACTGAGGGACTAGCGAATATTGGATACCTAGATTCTAGAAAGCATACAAGCAATAACTTAGAGTATATTAAAATGGTCTGTCCTAATTATAAAGGAGAAAAATTTCATGAGATGGGACCTGCAGTATCTGGTGAGAATTTGGTTACTGCATCAGGAGTAGCTCCTCTGGAATTTGCGATGGAAGTACTGAAAAAATTAGATGTATTTGCACCAGATACATTGCATTCATGGTATAACCTAAATAAGACTCATAAACCTGAATACTTCTTCCAGTTAATGAATTCAATAAATAGATGAGCTAAAAAAATCAACTTAGCAGTTTAATATTAGTTTAAATAATTACCATGCTTTAGACGATGTCAAAGCATGGTTTTTGTATATAACTTAAAAATTATTTATAGAAGTAAAAAAATTACAAAGCATCCCTGAAGTTCTTATAAATAGAAATGGTAACTAAATCCCTATTTAGTATTGAAATTTCCTTAACGTTGTAAATCCGCATTTTCCTGACGATACCCCTTATTGGACAAACAGGTGCTTTAGTGCAATAACAGAGTGTAGCTAATTTCGGTACATCTTTTTAATAAACGGTTAAACTTTCTTTAAAACGGTACGACTTTTTTATAAACAGTACAACTTTCTTTCAAATCTACAGTTTGTCTTTATTCTTTCAAGCGAGTAGATCTTCCTAACGAAGATACATCTTGGATCTTTAACCATGGTTTATATTCTGAGCCAATACCTGAGCCACGGCCTTCTTTTATCCATTTCTCAATTTTAGATGTTCTTTTTCTTTTTGACATAAAAACACCCCTTTAGACAATTATATCCAAAGGGGTAAAACGGTACAACTTTGTTATAAACGGTATAACTTTCTTTTAAACGGTACAACTTTCTTTTAAATCTACAAATTTGATCTGAGACAATAAAGTCGTTTAAAAATAGCAGCTCAAACACACATAACACCGTTTCCAGAAGGAGACGGTACTATGATAAAGTTGTTTAATTTTAGATTTTCACTTCTTGAAAACCGGAGAACATTGAACAATAAAGTTGTTTAAAATACAACTGTTAATAGTTTTTTTTTACAATCAAACAAGTTCCCAAATTCCTCTTGGTGAGCTTTCAGCATCTTTCATTATCCCCTTACGTCTTAACTCGTTAGCTGCCCATCTAATGTCATATTGCCATGTATAAAACAAATCACCTGATTCTTTCAATTCTGTTTCATAGTGAATCCAGATATACTTAGCAATTGTTACAATATTTGCTGACCCACCAGCTGACTCTAAAGCTTCTTTCACTAACTTTTGAAGTTCTTCTTTATGCAACATGATATTTGCACCGTTTCCTCTCGTATAGTTATTTGAAAGGTAGCATTTATTAAGGCTTTTTCACAATCAAAATATATTCTTGCATCATCGTTTTTATTTGATCATTTCGATTCACGGTTGAATTTATATGATGTGGAAGCCTTTTAAAAGAATACTCTCTAGTTAAATCAGTAACTTTCTCATAACCTATATTTTCAAACCAGTCATTTAAAACGTCTTTCATATTTATGTTGATTTTCCCTAACACTGTTCTGTGGCCGACGATCCACGCCTGAATACCATCATGATTAAGTACTCTATCAGTAGATACTACAACTTGATATAGATCTTTGAAAAAATTTAATACTTCATCTTTTCTTTTTGGTACAGCTTGTATTTTTCGCTTTATTGTTTCCAAAACACGTTTTAATTTTTCTTTTAAAAATTCTATATTATCTAGATCGTCCTCAACGTGACCGTTAAATAACTCTTCAAAGAAATGATCTGTCTTTTCAGCGCTTAGCTTCTTAACTTCTTTTCTCGATAGATTAGTTTCTTTATTATATTCCCTATAAAAATCTAACCTTACCCTTTCCCTCAACAAAGCAAATATTTTATTATCAATTTGTTCTAGCGTAAAAATATTTCCTGCTTCAAGCTGTTTCTGCCAATTATTTAATTCACACTTCATTTCATTTAATTGTTCAACATCTTCATTTATTACCTGATCCATTTCGCTCACTAAATTTTGAAGTGTAATGGAACGAGATAATATAGTCTCTATCCCCGCTTCAATTTCTGATTTTTTTCCGCCTAATAAATATTCATCACAATTATCAGAATAGACTTTAATTCCTAAGTATTTATTTAGAAGGTCTGAGGCCCACTGTAATGAAAGTCTTGAGAATTGACCATAAGCTACAGTACTACTAGAATCTCCATAAGGAGGAGACGTTAAAATTAAATCTACTTTTTTATCTTCCATAAAATTAAGTTCTTTAGCATTACCTAATTCAACCTGCATATTGCTTATAACTTTATAAGCCCTATTAACTTCTTTTAACATTTCCAAAAGGCCTATAATATTATTAGAAAATACTTCAACAGCATTTACATTAAATTTTTCTATATCACTTGGAGACATCCTATATAGCTTAAATTCACTATTACGGCTTAATGAACAATACCTTATACTAGAACTAAAAGAATTAAGTAAAATTAACGCATAGTTCTCAATATTTTTTTTCCCTTTACCTTTTAAAAATTGATTAATTTTTTCTTTAATGTATGATAGTTCTCTAATGTTTTCTTCTTTAAACCAATAGTCTATGTTATTAAAAGTAGTAAGCTTAACTACGTTTGCATTTTCATACCCCAATTGCAAATCTCCTACAAAGTCTTTTATGGTTTTAATCATATAATTAGAGTTAGAAAGTGTAAGTACTTTAGTACGTGCTATTAAGATAGCTAATGGATTTAGATCTGAGCCGTAAAAATCTAAACCTAAGTATTTTGATTCGAGGGCAGTAGTGCCACTACCCACAAAAGGATCCAAAACACTTTTAATATTATATCGGCTTTTAATATGGTTTAATAATTCAAATACCATATCCGGTACTGCCTTGGCGGGATAGGCATGTGTATTACTTTTCGAGGGAAAGAATGAAGCATAATTGTTTTCCCCCGAATAATTTAAGTTTAAATCTCTCCAAAAGTAGTCATCTTTTTTGTAATTATCTTGTGCCATTGCTTCACCTCATTTTTATAAAAATAATTTAACCCCAGGATTAAACCGTGTGTTTTTTTTAAAACACACGGTTGTCTTCGTAAATTAAATTTGTTGAACATTAAAG
>NZ_JBALPG010000048.1:57258-140140 GCF_036965245.1 Neobacillus drentensis | reverse complement strand
CCGATAAACTGCCGAATTCACTGATAAAACTTGAAAATTCACCGATAAACTGCTCGATTTTGCTTAGAACTTGAAAATTTACTGATAGACAATGTTTTTTCACTGATACGGTGCACATTTCCATGGTCTTCCTGATTTTTCAGTGGAAAATGCATCTGTTTTTGCTTGAAAACTCAATTTATACAGAAAAAAGCTGTCAATCTATCCGATTAACAGCTCCGGCCCGAAAGATTTTTATTTTAGCCCGTTTTCAAGGACTGTAAGCATTTCTTTCTTCTCTTCCTCAGATGAATTTTTCCAAATGATTTCAAACAAAACTCCAAGTCCAGGAAGCATCTTTTCTTCCCCATTATGAATCGCATCCACGATTGTATCTTCTAACTCTGCTTGCGTATTACCAGAAACATTGTGAATAATGGCGTTTCTTAGGTTTAAATTCATACCTGCACACTCCTTTTATTCCTGTATTTCTTTAATATGTTTTCTATTTTTGGTTTTATTATGTATTATTGTTATCATAAAGTGAAACTTCAATCAGTAGGAGTTTTTTCTTTTTACTGTATTTCACCAATCTAGCTTCTAAGGGTAGTTGTCCCCCGCTTAAACTATTAACCCTCAAGTCTTGAAGTGGGAGCTTACTGTTCATTAATATGGGATAAAATCACATGAGATTTCTAAAGGAGAACCAGTTTTGAAACATATTGAATCTGTTAATAATCCTAAGGTAAAACAATGGAAAAAACTTTTAACCAAAAAAGAGCGGGATAAGTCTGGCACATTTTTAATTGAAGGCTTTCATTTAGTGGAAGAGGCGTTAAAACAAGGTGAGCAAATTTTAGAAGTAATTGTTTCGGAAAAAGTAGGCTTGCCGCCGCGCTGGGATTTCGCTGGAACACCGGTCATCCTTGTTACGGAGGAGATTTCGAATTCTTTATCAGAGACAGAGGCGCCACAAGGAATTTATGCGGTCTGCCGCCAAGCAAAACCGGAAGTTCGAAATGCAAAAACCTTCCTGCTTATTGATGCAGTTCAGGATCCCGGTAATCTTGGTACGATGATCCGTACAGCAGATGCAGCTGGGATTGATGCCGTCGTCGTTGGCCGCGGCAGTGTGGATCTTTTTAACTCAAAGGTGTTAAGATCGGCGCAGGGAAGTCATTTTCACCTTCCAATCATCAGAGGTGACCTGCATGAATGGATAAACAAACTTCTAGAAAAAAATATCCCTGTATACGGAACAGCACTAGAAGGGGCATCTGCATACACTGATATTTCAAGTGGAGATTCTTTTGCATTGATTGTTGGGAACGAGGGAAACGGCGTAGGTAAAGATATTCTTTCAAGCACGACTGCTAACCTTTATATTCCGATTTACGGTAAAAGTGAGTCGCTAAATGTAGCAGTTGCGACCGGGATTTTGCTCTATTATTTAAAAAAATAGATGCAAACAAGTTTGACCTTTTGAGGAAAATTATTATATAATAATGAACAATATTGATAATAACAAAAACGATGACGGAGAAAAGTACCTTGTCTAATGACCATTTAGGGAGAAAGTGCCGCGACTGAAAGCACTTTTATGGATTGGGACTTGAGAAGTTCACCTCCTGAGTTGGCATCGGGACCATTTTTTGAAAAAGAAATGTAAAGATGCACCGGCAGATGCCGTTATCCGAATGAAGCGAACACAATATTTCTAACATATCGTGTTTACAAGGGTGGTACCGCGAATAACAAACCTCGTCCCTTTCCAGGGATGGGGTTTTTTTGTTTTTTTCGGTTCATTACACCTGGTGCCTGACACCCTTCCTACTGTCATTGTATTACTAATGGTGCTGTCACCACGGATTGGCGGGATTATCTCTGAACTTGGCGGTATAATCCCCAAGTTTGGCGGAATTATCTTCAGACTTGGCGGAATTAATCCTAAGTTTGGCGGAATTAATCATAAAATCCGCGGAATCATATGATTTTCCACTGTCCGGCCCAATACCGATCAAAAATAAGGAGGAATAGACGTGCAAGAACGATTAAAGGAATTGCAGGAAGAGGCTATTCAAAAAATTGAACAGTCTGCAAGCTTAAAAGAATTGAATGACATCCGTGTTGCGTATTTAGGTAAAAAAGGTCCAATCACTGAGGTACTGCGCGGGATGGGTAAGCTTTCTGCTGAAGAACGCCCAGTCATGGGAGCACTCGCAAATGAAGTACGTGAAGCGATTGCGGTAAAAATCGAAGCGAAACAAAAGGGGTTAGAAGAGGCGGCTGTCCTTGAAAAGTTAGCTTCGGAAAGCATTGATGTTACCCTCCCTGGACGACCAGTTAAGTTAGGAAACCATCATCCGCTGACAAGAATCATTGAAGAAATAGAAGATTTATTTATTGGTATGGGCTATCAGGTCGCTGAAGGTCCGGAAGTTGAACAGGATTATTATAACTTCGAAGCTCTTAATTTACCGAAGGGACATCCTGCCCGTGATATGCAGGACTCGTTCTATATTACCGAAGAAATTTTAATGAGAACTCACACATCTCCTGTCCAAGCGAGGACAATGGAAAAACATCAAGGTAAGGGTCCAATTAAAATTATTTGCCCAGGTAAAGTGTACCGCCGCGATAATGACGACGCGACTCATTCTCATCAATTCATGCAAATCGAGGGACTTGTGGTCGGCGAGAATATCCGGATGAGTGACCTCAAAGGAACATTAGAGGTTTTTGCTAAAAAAATGTTCGGCGAAGACCGTGAAATCCGCTTAAGACCAAGCTTCTTCCCATTCACAGAACCATCTGTTGAAATGGATATTTCTTGTAAAATTTGCGGCGGCCATGGGTGCAGCGTTTGTAAGCAAACAGGCTGGATTGAAATTCTTGGCGCTGGCATGGTTCATCCAAACGTCCTTGAGATGGCTGGATATGATTCTAAAAAATACACTGGATTCGCCTTCGGTATGGGACCAGAGCGGATCGCGATGTTAAAATACGGTGTCGATGACATAAGACATTTTTATACAAATGATGTTCGTTTCTTAAAGCAATTTTCAAAACATGAATAGGACTTTAAGCAGAAGCGCCTCAAACAAAGGAGTTATAGGGAGAATTACCGACTGGCAAGCAGAAAAAAGCCAGAGATTAGTCCCCCCTAATGCGTACAGAATGCGTTAGCTTTTTGTATCCAGTGATAAGACGAGCCAGTGTGAAGGTTACTATTTAATCTTCTTGCCGGAATGGCTTAGACCAGAAAGCTCCTAGACGCTGAAGCTAGATAATAAGGAGGATGACGAGATGTTCGTTTCATATAAATGGCTCCAAGATTACATCGATTTATCTGGAGTAACAGCAGCAGAATTAGCTGAAAAAATCACTAAAAGCGGGATCGAAGTTGAAGGAGTAGAAGTATTAAACGAAGGCATTAAAGGTGTTGTTGTCGGTCATGTGCTAGAACGTGAGC
Organism: Neobacillus drentensis; assembly: GCF_036965245.1. Taxonomy (GTDB): domain Bacteria; phylum Bacillota; class Bacilli; order Bacillales; family Cytobacillaceae; genus Neobacillus; species Neobacillus drentensis_G. The sequence goes on along the minus strand of NZ_JBALPG010000048.1, from coordinate 136,689 downwards.
AGCATCCAAATGCCGATAAATTAAGTAAATGTCTTGTTGATGTTGGCGAAGAGCAGCCAGTGCAAATTATTTGCGGTGCGCCAAATGTGGCACAAGGACAAAAGGTTGCTGTAGCAAAAGTTGGTGCCGTTTTACCTGGCAATTTTAAAATTAAACGGGCAAAGCTTCGCGGGGAAGAATCGAACGGAATGATTTGCTCCCTTACTGAGCTTGGAATGGAAGGAAAGGTTGTTCCAAAAGAATATTCCGAGGGCATCTTTGTTTTTCCAGCAGATGCTGAGGTTGGTGTCGATGCACTTGCCATGTTAAATCGAGACGATGAGGTTCTGGAGCTTAGTTTAACGCCAAACCGGGCTGATTGCTTAAGTATGCTAGGGGTAGCTTATGAGGTGGCAGCGATTTTAGGAAGAGAAGTTAAGCTTCCTGAAACAAGCTTGGATCCTGTTGCTGAAAAAGCTTCTGATTATATAAAGATTGTAGTAGACGCGAAAGAGGATAACCCATTATATGTGGCAAAAATGATCAAAAATGTAAAAATTGGTCCCTCACCTCTTTGGATGCAGACGCGATTAATGTCCGCGGGAATCCGTCCTCATAATAATGTTGTCGATATTACTAACTATATTTTATTAGAATACGGTCAGCCGCTTCATGCGTTTGATTATGACCGTTTGGGATCAAAAGAAATTCTTGTCCGCCGTGCAAACGATGGCGAAAAATTTGTAACGCTTGATGATGTTGACCGGACACTTTCATCTGATCATCTTGTCATTACTAATGGTGCAGAGCCAGTTGCTCTTGCTGGTGTTATGGGAGGCGCCAATTCTGAAGTTACTTCAGATACAACGACCGTTCTATTGGAATCCGCTTATTTTAACGGTGGAACTGTCAGAAAAGCATCAAAAGATCACGCCTTAAGAAGTGAGGCAAGTGCGCGGTTTGAAAAAGGGGTTGACCCTAATCGTGTTCGTGTTGCAGGTGAACGTGCTGCATACTTGATGGCAAAGTTTGCTGGTGGTGAAGTTTTAGAAGGAGCTGCCGAAGTTGATACATTAACGATTGAACCAGCCGTTGTTTCGATTACTCTTGAAAAAATCAATCGGGTCCTTGGAACAGATTTAGTAATTCAGGATGTAAAAGAGATCTTCGAGCGCTTACAATTTGCTGTAAGTATCGAGGAAGATTTGATTACAGTAACGGCTCCAACGCGCCGCGGTGATATCAGAATCGAAGAAGATTTAGTGGAAGAAGTTGCCCGCCTTTATGGTTATGACAACATTCCTAAAACATTACCAATTGGGTCAAGTACACCGGGGAAATTGTCAGACTATCAAAAGAAACGCCGTGTAGTCCGTCAGTACCTCGAAGGTGCAGGATTATATCAAGCTGTAACTTACTCTTTAACAAGTGAGGAAAAGGCTTCACAATTTGCCCTAGAAAAACGTAACACTATTCGTCTTGCAATGCCAATGAGTGAAGAGCGCAGCATCCTCCGTTTAAGCATTTTGCCACAACTATTGGAGGTTATAAAATACAATAGTGCTCGTCAAAATGATAGCTTAGCTGTGTATGAAACTGGTGCCGTATTCTTAGCTAATGGAGTGGACACTCTTCCGGAAGAAAAAGAGCATTTAGCTGGAGCGGTAACCGGCTTGTGGCACAGCCATTCATGGCAGGGAGAAAAGAAACCAGTCGACTTCTTCGTTGTTAAAGGGATTTTAGAAGGAATGTTTGCCAAGCTCGGTCTGGTGGAACAGGTAGAATATGTTCAGGCACAAGTAGACGGCATGCATCCTGGTCGTACTGCAGAAATTAGCTTGAATGGTGAAAAAATCGGCTTCGTCGGTCAAGTACACCCAAGTGCCCAAAAAGAACTTGATTTAAAAGATACCTATGTATTTGAACTATCATTAAAAGCTGTACTAGAAGCAGACATACCTGTATTACAATACGAAGCCATCCCACGCTTCCCATCTATCACAAGAGACATTGCCCTCGTGGTAAACAGAGAAACGGTGTCAGGCACCTTAAAGGAAATAATTTTAACGGCAGGTGCGCCGCTTCTGAAGGAAGCTTTAGAGTTTGATTTATATGAGGGAGACAAGATGGAAGCAGGTAAGAAATCGATTGCTTTCTCACTTAAATATGTTGATCCTGAGCGTACATTGACTGATGAAGAGGTTACGAAGGTTCATGGGCGCGTGCTTGAAGCCCTGAAGGATAAGGCTAACGCAGTTTTAAGAGGTTAATCAATAGAGGCTAGCTCGAAAGGTCGTTTTCGGGCTGGCTTTTTTTGCTGAAAATTAGGTGATATTTCTGATTCGCTGATAAATAGCACAGATTCGCTGATAAAATGTAAAATTCGCTGATAAATTGCTAAAAAATGCAAAAAAACGCTGATAAAACTAGATAATGACATTTTGACAGGCGACGAATCCCCTTTTTTGTGTAAATATTGCCTTTATTAAGTACAAAAAATATTTTAAAAGATTTTTCGCGAAATTTTCTCTTAAAACACAACAAAAGAGGTTGCCACACTTAAAATATAGGGCAACCTCTTTCAATGCCATCTTCAATTACATTTATCATAAATAGCATCATAGTTTTTCGCCAAAGCAACATCTAGATCGGTTAAGCCTCCAGCATTCCAAGAGGTAAGCCTAAGTGTCACTAATTTGTAGTCAATTGCTATAAACGGATGATGATTTTTTTCCTCAGAGAGCTGGGCGATTTCATTTACAAACGCCACCCCTTTTAAAAACTCCTGAAAGCGATACTTTTTCACAATAAATTTACCGTCTAGTTTCCAGCCGGATAAATCCGCAAGAGATTGATGAATCTCTGTTAAACTAAGTCTATTCGTCACTAAAATCCCTCCAAACACAATTTATTTACATATTTATTCTTCAGCTCTGTTTTTTATTTACAAGTGCTATCGCTTTATCGGTATTGGCAAAGTGAAGCTTAACAAAGGTTGGCAAAATGTCGCGGCCTTTATTTAAAATCAATTTGGCTGCAGCAACATCAACTTGTGCCCCGGCACCTTTCGGAATCCTAAATCCTGCTGCTTCGCTAAGCTTATCTATATACTGAATAAAGGCATAGCGGGCGAGAATACTAGCAGCGGCAACCGCCAGATGAATGCCCTCTGCTTTAGTACTAAAATAAACGTCTTTATTTACAACAACTTTCTGTCCTTTTAAGTGCTGAAAATAGGTGCTTGGCTGGACAAATTGGTCAATTAGGATGGCTTCTGGTTTTGCAGGTGCAATTTTCTCCAGCACATTTAATATTGCTTGATTATGAAGGATGGCCTTCATCTTCCCTTGGGACATCCCCGACCGCTGTACCTGATTATATTTTTCATTTTTCAGTGTCATCAGGCTAAACGGAACGACACCTTTGATGACTTTGGCAATTGCAATGATTTTTTCATCATTTAAGTCTTTCGAATCGCGCACGCCTAGTTCCTTTAATAACGGAATATCTTCTTTTTTTACATAGGCAGCAACGACGGTTATCGGCCCGAAAAAATCACCAGTGCCTACTTCATCTGATCCGATGGCGGACATCTCACCGATGCCAAAAGGAAGGTGTCCTTTAGCCACTGATTTTACTTTGGCAACAGCCGGCTTTTTACCGGGGGTGCTGGTACTTTCACTCCACTTATTGGCCTCTTTTTCACAATCATTCCCCTGAAATAAGACTTTTCCTGATTTATAAGCTGTGATCATACAGGCTGGAGTTTTCGCTGCAAACACACTTCCAGGTATGTTTTTATCTAAAAGCTGTCTTCCGTAATAGTTTTTCATTTCGTTAATCTTAGACATTTCCAAATTTAGTACAACATTTCCCACTGTAAAAACACCACATTTCTTTAAATAATATCACTCAATCTTTGATAGCTGCCTGTCGCCCCTGGTCAACGCACTTCAGCCTTTTTGATTTGTTTGACTTTTCGACTTCTATAAGTTCGTGTTATGATATAGAATAGGATTCTTGAATGGAGGATTAAACGTTGTCAAATAAACAAAAACACCGAACAACCGTTGATATATATGGACAGCAATACGTCATAATGGGTACTGAAAGCCCAAGCCATATTCGGCTTGTGGCATCGTTGGTTGACGACAAAATGTGTGAAATACATTCTAAGAATCCAAATCTAGACGTGAGTAAACTTGCTGTATTAACAGCGTTAAATGCAGTCAATGATTATATTAAAATAAAAGATCAATTAGAGCGGCTGCAAAATGAACTAGAAAAAGAAAAGGACTAAAAATCATGTTAGATCTAGCAATTATCATTTTTTTAATTATAGGATTCTTTGTCGGCCTTAGAAGGGGTTTTATCCTGCAGCTTGTTCATTTAACAGGTTTTATTATTGCATATGTTGTTGCCACTTTATACTACGAAGAACTGGCACCAAAGCTGACACTATGGGTTCCTTATCCAAACCTTGGTGAAGGCACTACCTTAAAGATATTAACGGATTCTAGCAATATGGAAACGGCTTTCTACCGTGCCATTTCCTTTGTCATTATCTTTTTTGCCGTAAAAGTGTTATTACAAATCATTGGATCAATGCTTGACTTTATCGCCCATTTGCCAGTCCTAAAGCAGATCAATGTATTTGCTGGCGGCATTCTAGGTTTTTGTGAAGTCTATTTAATTATTTTTATTTTATTATACATTGGTGCCTTAATACCAATAGAACTTATTCAAAATCAATTGGATCACTCAATTTTAGCAAAAGCAATTGTGAATCACACCCCTATCCTTTCACAGCAAATCAAAGGCTTGTGGATTGAATATTCAGCTGCTTAAACTTCTCTGTAGCAGAGAAGTTTTTCTTTATTTGCTCCAGCACCTGGACAAGTCGCTTCCGCTTTTATTTCTTTTCCTTCATTAATAGGATAAAATGAAGATGCTAAACTAAGGCAGGTGGATGAAATGGAAGTAAATAAAAAAGAAATTATTCGTTTATTAGAAATGATTGCGATTTATATGGAATTAAAAGGGGAGAACCCATTCAAGGTTTCGGCATTTCGCAAGGCAGCAGCCGCACTCGAAACGGATGAGCGCTCCATAACAGAGATTGAAGACTTTACTGCGATCGCGGGAATTGGCAAAGGTACTGCCTCCGTAATTGATGAATACATAAAAGAGGGTACTTCCTCAGTATTAAAAGAGCTAAAAGAAGAAGTACCGTCTGGTTTGATTCCTTTGCTACAGCTCCCAGGACTTGGAGGTAAGAAAATCGCCAAGCTATACAAGGAGTTAGGCATTGTAGATGTTTCAAGTTTAAAAGAAGCCTGTGAAGCAGGGAAAGTACAAGCTCTTGCCGGTTTTGGTAAAAAAACAGAGGAAAAAATCTTAGGCTCTATAGCCAATGTTGGGACAAGACCTGATAGGCTTGCTCTTGCCTACATGCTTCCAATTGCTGAGCAGATTGAAGCAAGACTTGCAAAATTACCGGAGATTGACCGTTTTTCGAGAGCGGGAAGTTTAAGAAGAATGCGAGAGACAATTAAGGATCTCGATTTTATTATTTCAACAACCCAACCAGAATTCGTTCGTGAGCATCTCTTAAAATTACCAAGCATAAAGGAAGTAATTGGTGCCGGAGATACAAAGGTTTCCATAGTATTTGCACTTGATTATGATATTTCCGCTGATTTTCGTCTCGTTAAACCGGAGGAATTTATCACAACCCTACACCATTTTACTGGTTCAAAAGATCATAATGTCCGGATGCGGCAACTGGCGAAAGAACGTGGAGAAAAAATAAGTGAATATGGTGTAGAAAACGTGGAAACAGGTGAAATCCTTACCTTTTCTTCGGAAGAAGAATTTTTCAAGCATTTTGATCTTCCGTTTATTCCGCCGGAGATTAGGGAGGACGGGAAGGAAGTAGAATCTTTCACTGCTAATGAATCGTTAATCGAGCTTGCCGATATTAAAGGCGATCTTCATATGCACACGACCTGGAGTGATGGCGCCCACTCGATAGAGGAAATGGCAGAAGCCTGCCGTGCACGTGGATATCAATACATGGCAATCACCGACCATTCACAATACCTCAAGGTAGCGGGTGGTCTCACTCGTGAAAGGCTGTTGAAACAAAAAGAAGAAATTAAAAAATTAAATGAGAAATACGATGACTTTCTCATCTTATCAGGGGTGGAAATGGATATCCTTCCTGACGGTACATTGGACTATGATGATGAGCTGCTTGCAGAAATGGATTTTGTGATCGCTTCGATTCATTCTGCTTTTTCCCAGCCCAAGGAAAAAATCATGGATCGGCTGAGGACGGCCCTTGAAAATGCTCATGTGGATTTAATTGCCCATCCTACCGGCAGAAAAATTGGCCGCCGTGAAGGCTATGATGTTGACATCGATTTATTAATTCAGCTCGCTAAAGAGACCCATACAGCCTTAGAATTAAATGCGAACCCAAACCGGCTTGACCTTGCAGCGGAATATTTACGGAAAGCACAGGAGGCCGGTGTAAAAATTCTTATCAATACAGATGCCCACAAAATAGATACATTAAAGCATATGGAAATCGGTGTTTCTGCTGCTAAAAAGGGCTGGATAAAAAAATCAACAGTGCTAAATGCACTCGATAAATATGACTTACTTGAATTTCTGCATAATCGATAAAAAGGAGGCTTAACTCCATGCAAGAAAGAGCCTTAAAGGTATTAGAATTCACAAAGGTGAGAGAGCTGCTTCTAGAGCATGCTGCTTCCTCACTTGGAAGAGAAAAAATAAAGCACCTAGTGCCATCCACTGATTTTAATGAAGTAGTCAGACTTCAAACAGAAACCGATGAAGCAGCAACGGTTTATCGCATTAAAGGAAATGTCCCGTTATCAGGGATTCATGATATTCGTGCCCATATTAAGCGCTCAGTTATCGGCGGTGTCCTCAGTCCGCACGAATTAAACCAAATCGCCAGTACGATTCATGCCAGCCGCCAGATAAAGCGATTTATTGAGGATATTGCCGCGGAAAGAACGGAACTGCCACTATTATCAGAACAGGTAGAGCGAATTATTCCGCTTACAAACTTGGAACAGGAAATTAAACATGCCATTGATGAAAGCGGTGAGGTGTTAGATAGCGCGAGTGACCTGCTTCGCTCCTTAAGACATCAGCTCAGGTCAAATGAGTCACGTGTCCGAGAAAAATTAGAAAGCATGATTCGTTCCTCGAACGCGGCAAAAATGCTGTCCGATGCGATTATCACGATTCGAAATGACCGATTTGTTATTCCAGTTAAGCAAGAATACCGCGGCCACTATGGCGGGATCATTCATGACCAAAGCTCATCCGGACAAACTCTATTTATTGAGCCGCAGGTCATTGTTCAATTAAACAATCAATTACAAGATATTAGGGTTAAGGAACAGCTTGAAATTGAACGGATCCTGACCGAGCTTTCTGCGAAAGCGGCTGAGCATGAGAGTGAGCTCAATGTAATCGTGGAAGTCTTAGCTAATTTAGATTTTATTTTTGCAAAAGCAAGATATGGGAAAAAAATAAAGGGATCCAAGCCAGAGATGAATACTGAAGGGCGAATTACCTTATATAAAGCAAGGCATCCGTTAATTCCCATCGATGAAGTGGTCGCTAATGACATCATGCTCGGGAAAGAGTATACAACCATTGTTATTACCGGTCCGAATACGGGCGGTAAAACAGTCACATTAAAAACACTTGGATTGTGTTCCTTAATGGCGCAGGCTGGATTGCAGGTTCCTGCTTTGGACGGTTCCGAGCTTGCCGTCTTTGATACAGTATATGCCGATATTGGCGATGAACAGTCGATTGAGCAAAGCTTAAGTACATTTTCCTCACATATGGTCAATATCGTTGACATCTTAAATAGTGTTGATTTTAATAGCCTTGTGTTATTTGACGAGCTTGGAGCGGGAACAGATCCCCAGGAAGGTGCAGCCCTGGCGATTTCGATATTAGATGAGGTTCACAAGCGTGGGGCAAGAGTTATTGCCACAACCCACTATCCAGAATTAAAAGCGTACGGTTATAATCGTGAGGGTGTCTTAAATGCCAGTGTAGAGTTTGATGTCGAGACCTTAAGCCCGACTTATAAGCTGCTGCTTGGAGTACCCGGACGGAGTAATGCTTTTGAAATCTCGAAACGTTTAGGGTTAAATGAACGGGTCATCCAAGCAGCCCGCTCACATGTAAGTGAAGACACGAACCAAATTGATAAGATGATTGCTTCCTTAGAAGAAAGTAAGCGGCAGGCGGAAATGGAGCAGCAGGAAGCTAGGGATTATTTAAAGCAGGCAGAGAAGCTTCATCAGGACTTGCAAAAACAAATGATTGATTTTTACGAGAAAAAAGACACAATGCTTGAAAAGGCAGCAGAAAAAGCAGCAGACATCGTGGATGAGGCAAAGCAAGAAGCTGAGCAGGTTATCCGTGATCTCCGCAAGATGAGAACTGAAAAACATGCGGAAATTAAGGAGCATGAATTAATTGATGCCAAAAGACGACTCGAAGAGGCTGCGCCGGAAATTAAGAAATCAGAAAAGCTAACCAATAAAAAAAATAAAAAGCACACGTACATGCCTGGTGATGAAGTAAAGGTTTTAACCTTTGACCAAAAAGGATCGCTGGTCGAAAGAGTTTCAGCGAATGAGTGGCAGGTTCAGATCGGCATTTTGAAAATGAAGGTAAAAGAGAAAGATATGGAATATATGAGTACGCCTAAACAAGTGGAAACAAAGCCAATGGCCATTGTTAAAGGGCGGGATTCATATGTTAAACTGGAACTAGATCTTCGCGGGGAAAGATATGAAGATGCCCTGTTGAAAGTGGAAAAGTATATTGATGATGTCCTTCTATCCAGTTATCCTCGTGTATCGATTATCCACGGGAAAGGGACTGGTGCGTTAAGGCAAGGGGTTCAGGAATATTTACGAAACCATCGTGCAGTTAAGAAAATTCGCTTTGGAGAAGCCGGAGAGGGTGGTTCAGGCGTAACCATCGTAGAATTTAAATAATCTCAGGGAGAAACGAAAATGAACCAGTTTTGGGAGAACGAATATATTCAAATTGCGGCCTATTATAGTGTTGTGATACTATGTATTGTTGTCTTTCTAGCCATTTTTGAAATGGTAACCAAATATAAAAATTGGGAAGAAATAAAAAAAGGAAATTTAGCAGTGGCAATGGCAACCGGGGGAAAAATTTTTGGCGTAGCCAATATTTTTCGAGCTTCAGTTGAGGAGCACAATTCCTTACTTGAAATGGTTGGCTGGGGGATCTACGGTTTTGTGCTGTTACTAGCCGGCTATTTTATCTTTGAATTTTTAACACCCAAATTTAAGATTGACGAAGAAATTCAAAATGATAATCGTGCAGTTGGGTTGATTTCACTGATTATTTCAGTTGGATTATCATATGTGATTGGTGCAGGTATTTAGTAAGGGGAGAGGAACAGTGGAGACGTTAGCTAAGGTGCTAATTGGATTATGCGGCTTATTTTTGCTCATTGGTATTATCTATATGGTGTTTTTTGTATAAGATAAAATCATCGCTGAGATTTAATCAGCGGTGATTTTTTTTGATAAAGAATCATTTAATCTTGTTAGTGTAAAAAAATCACATTTATCATTTTAGATTTGAAAAGCTAAGCTTTGCTTACACTGCTATTATTATGTTAGTGAACTGCTCATAATCAATTTATTTCTATGAGGGTTTAGGAGTTGAAACTTATGGTAGTTTTTTACCATAACTTCAATTGTCTATTGTGAAATACTGTACTATAATAGAAGAGAATTTAGAATTTTTATAATTATTTTACAAAAGAGGGAGGTTACTTATGTTGGAGTCTAAACCATGGTTGAATCTTTATCCAAAAGAAATTCCTGCCACACTAGAATACTCCTCAGAACCTGTACAAGAATACTTAGTACATGCTGCAAAAACGTTTCCGAAAAAAATAGCTATTCATTTTATGGGCAAAGAAATGACCTACAAACAGCTTTATGAAGATGCATTAAGTTTTGCTAGTTACTTACAAGTGAATCTTGGAATTGAAAAAGATGATCGAATCGCCATCATGCTTCCAAATACTCCACAGGCGGTTATTAGTTTTTTTGGTATATTAATGGCGGGTGGAATTGTCGTACAGACCAATCCATTATATACGGAACGGGAACTTGAGTATCAAATGAAGGACTCCGGAGCTAAAGCCATTGTCACCCTAGACATCCTCTACCCAAGAGTTTCGAAAGTTATGCCTCAGACTAATTTACAGCACATTATTGTAACCGCTATCAAAGACTACTTGCCATTTCCAAAAAATCTCGTCTATCCTTTCATTCAGAAAAAACAATATGGTATTGTTGTTAAGGTAAAACACGTCGGAACGTCCCATTTACTGACAGAAATTTTAAAGGGGAGTCCAAAAGAATTAACTAAGTACGACTTCAATTCCGAAGAAGACATCGCACTGCTTCAATATACAGGCGGAACAACGGGTTCACCAAAAGGAGTAATGTTGACACATAAAAATTTAGTTTCCAACACAACCATGGGTGAGGCGTGGCTATACAAAGCCAAACCAGGTGAAGAATCAATTCTTGGAATTGTCCCTTTTTTCCATGTCTATGGGATGACAGTCTGCATGATCTTTGCGATTAAAATGGCCTGTAAAATGATTTTATTGCCGAAATTTGATGCACTGACAACGTTAAAAACGATTCATAAACAGCGTCCGACCCTTTTTCCTGGTGCACCAACAATCTATATTGGATTATTGAATCACCATGATTTGAAAAAATACGATCTTTCTTCGATTGATTCATGTTTAAGCGGCTCGGCACCGCTTCCAGTTGAAGTACAGCAGAAGTTTGAGGAAGTGACCGGAGGAAAGCTTGTCGAAGGTTATGGTTTATCTGAAGCATCGCCGGTAACACATGCCAACTTCTTGTGGGACATAGAAAGGGTAAAGGGCAGTATCGGTGTTCCCTATCCAGATACGGATGTAAAAATCCTGTCCATTGAAACAGGGGAACCAATGCCTGTAGGTGAAATTGGTGAAATTGTAATTAAAGGGCCGCAAATTATGAAAGGATACTGGAATCGACCAGAGGAAACAAAGGAAGTCTTGCATGACGGATGGCTTTATACAGGAGACCTTGGCTATATGGATGAGAAAGGATATTTTTATGTTGTTGACCGCAAAAAGGATATGATCATTGCAGGCGGATACAACATTTATCCAAGAGAGATAGAAGAAGTTTTATATGAACATCCAGATGTGCTTGAGGCAGTGGCAGCAGGGATTCCTGACCCATATCGCGGCGAAACCGTCAAGGCGTACATTGTTTTAAAAGAAGGTTCAACTGTCTCGACAGATGAAATGAACCAATATGCAAGAAAATATCTTGCTGCTTATAAGGCCCCAAGGCTATATGAATTCAGAGAAGAATTGCCGAAAACAGCAGTTGGAAAAATTTTACGTAGAATGCTTATTGAAGAGGAAAAACGAAGAATAGAGGAAGAAAGCCAAAAACACGCCTAACTATAGGAATTGTCATTTTTTTTTTGAACATATAGGCTTGTCTAGCAATAACATTTATAATAGGATGATAAAGGTAGGTCAGAAATTCTTGACAGAAATAAATCTATTATTTATTATTAAAATATGAATGATGATTCATTCATATTTTTCTTTTTGCTTATATAACATCGAGAATTGTATAGCTATAGGGCCTAGGGGCTCGGGGTCATACCCCTCTGTACAAAGCGTTTCTGTTTTTCCAATTTTCTTCAAAGGGGGGATAGACTTGAAAAAAAGTAAGCCAAAATACATGCAAATTATTGATGCCGCGGTCATTGCCATCGCTGAAAATGGGTACCATCAAGCCCAAGTTTCTAAAATTGCGAAACAGGCAGGAGTGGCGGATGGCACTATTTATCTTTATTTTAAAAACAAAGAAGATATCCTAATTTCACTTTTTGAAGAAAAAATGGGAAATTTCATCGAAAAAATAGATCAAATGATTGCAGGAAAAGGGACGGCGACGGAGAAGTTATTAATGATGATTGAAGCCCATTTCAGCATGCTATATAAAGATCATCACCTTGCGATTGTAACCCAGCTAGAATTACGTCAATCCAACAAGGATTTACGGCTCCGAATTAATAATATTCTAAAAGGTTACTTACAGGTGATTGATAAAATTATTTTAGAAGGCAAAGAAACGGGAGAGTTTTCACCTGACCTCGATGTGCGCCTTGCCCGGCAAATGGTTTTCGGTACCATTGATGAAACCGCGACATCTTGGGTGATGAACGAAGAAAAGTATAATTTGCTTGCACTGGCATCCCCAGTCCATCATCTTTTAATTAATGGCTGCGGGTTTGGAAGAGCAGCAGAATAGGGGGAGTTTTTTTTGGAATATTTAAGATGGTCGTATCAAGACAGCATTGCCACGATAACGATTCAGCGTCCTCCCGCAAATGCCCTTTCATCAGGTCTTTTAAGGGAATTGTCGGCTGTATTGGACGAAATTGAGCCAAACCGTGAAATTAGAGTAATAGTTATTCATGGAGAAGGACGCTTTTTCTCGGCAGGTGCAGATATTAAAGAATTTACCACGGTTACTTCTTCAAAAGGGTTTGCTAATCTTGGTAAGTTTGGACAAGATTTATTTGACCGCATGGAAAAGTTTTCGAAACCGATTATTGCGGCGATTCATGGGGCAGCCCTTGGCGGCGGACTTGAACTGGCAATGGCCTGTCACATCCGCTATGTAAGCGAAACAGCTAAACTTGGCCTTCCAGAGCTGCAGCTAGGATTAGTCCCAGGGTTTGCTGGCACACAGCGCCTGCCAAAATATGTAGGTGTTGCAAGGGCAGCCGAAATGCTGTTTACATCTGAGCCAATCACAGGTCTAGAGGCGGTTCAATACGGGCTTGCCAATCATGCCTTTCCGGAAAATGAAGTATTAGATCAGGCATTTAAATTAGCTGAAAAAATTGCTAAGAAAAGTCCTGTCTCAATTAGTGCTTCGATTCAATTATTAAACTATGCAAAAACAGAAGAGTTTTATGAAGGTACCAAAAAAGAGGCAGAATTATTTGGTGAAGTTTTTGTTTCAAATGATGCCAAAGAAGGAATTCAAGCCTTCCTTGAAAAAAGAGAACCAGACTTTAAAGGTGAATAACTTCTTTAAGCAGGAGACCTGCTTAAAGAAGTTATTATAAAAATTTTTTTGCAAAAAATTTTCTCAATCTTTCAAACTGAGCGAATGCTCGAAATTTTACTAGGAGGGAAACCATGAACATTTATGTATTAATGAAAAGGACCTTTGATACAGAAGAAAAAATTTCAATTTCCGGTGGAAAGATCAATGAGGATGGTGCAGAATTTATCATCAATCCATATGACGAATATGCGATTGAAGAAGCGATTCAAGTTCGTGATGCCAATGGCGGCGAAATAACTGTTATTTCTGTTGGCAATGAAGAAACGGAAAAACAGCTTCGTACCGCACTTGCTATGGGCGCTGATAAAGCTGTCCTCATCAATACAGAAGACGATGTCGAAAATGGCGATCAATTTACCACAGCAAAAATTCTAGCAGAATACTTAAAGGATAAAGATGCAGATTTAATTTTAGGTGGAAATGTTGCAATTGATGGTGGATCAGGACAAGTTGGCCCCCGTGTTGCCGAGTTGCTGAACATCCCTTATGTAACAACAATTACCAAATTAGAAATCAACGGAACAAATGTAACCGTTACCCGCGACGTTGAAGGGGATGCAGAAATCATCGAAACAAGCCTGCCGCTTTTAGTTACAGCACAACAAGGCCTTAATGAGCCACGTTACCCTTCTTTACCTGGAATTATGAAAGCGAAAAAGAAGCCGCTTGAAGAATTAGAATTAGGCGATCTTGACATTGAAGAAGATGAAGTTGAAGCGAAAACAAAAACAATCGAAATTTATTTGCCGCCTAAAAAAGATGCAGGTAAGGTTTTAGCCGGAGATTTGAATGATCAGGTTAAAGAACTTGTTCACTTACTTCATACTGAAGCAAAAGTAATTTAATCGTACTCACATAAAAATTGTTTTTCAGGAGGTAAACTTACATGTCAAGAAAAGTATTGGTATTAGGAGAAGTTCGTGACGGATCATTACGTAACGTTTCTTTCGAAGCAATTGCTGCAGCAAAAAAAGTTGCAGAGGGCGGAGAAGTTGTTGGAGTATTAGTTGGAGATTCTGTAAGCGCTTTAGGTGCTGAACTCATCCAAAACGGAGCAGATCGTGTTGTCGTTGTTGAAAATGAGAAATTAAATCAATATACATCAGATGGTTATGCACAAGCATTATTAGCTGTTATTGATCAAGAAAAACCAGAAGGACTCGTTTTAGGTCATACAGCACTAGGTAAAGATCTGGCACCACGCATTGCCGGTAAACTTTCATCTGGTCTAATTTCGGATGCAACAGCTGTTGAAGCAGCTGGTGGAAATATCGTGTTTACAAGACCGATTTATTCCGGAAAAGCATTTGAAAAGAAAATCGTTACCGCTGGTTTAATTTTTGCAACGGTACGCCCAAATAACATTGCACCATTAGAAAAAGATGAAAGCAGAACCGGAGAGGTTTCCTCCTTATCAGTTGACATCAAGGACCTTCGTGCCATCATTAAAGAAGTGGTAAGAAAAGCATCGGAGGGTGTGGATCTTAGCGAAGCAAAAGTGGTTATTTCCGGCGGCCGCGGTGTGAAAAGTGCTGACGGATTTAAACCGCTTAAAGAATTGGCTGATTTATTAGGCGGAGCGGTAGGTGCTTCACGTGGTGCGTGTGATGCCGACTACTGTGATTACTCCTTACAAATTGGCCAAACTGGTAAAGTTGTCACTCCAGATCTATACATTGCTTGCGGTATTTCCGGAGCCATACAGCACTTAGCCGGAATGTCTAACTCAAAAGTAATCGTAGCGATCAACAAAGACCCAGAAGCAAATATCTTCAAAGTAGCTGATTACGGAATTGTTGGCGACTTGTTTGAAGTAGTTCCATTATTAACGGAAGAGTTTAAAAAGCTTAAAGTTCACTCATAATAAGAAAAGAAGAGGCGAGCGGAATGTTCCGCTCGCTTTATCATTTTAAGAATACTTAGGAAAAACAAGGGGAAAATAACGCTGAGAGCAATTTATTAGCGTGATTTTCCAATCAATGTTATACTTTCGGTATATTTCAAGTATTTATTAGGAGGTTAATAAAAAATGGCAATTTCACATTTAACAGATCAAAACTTTGCTTCTGAAACAAGTTCAGGGCTTGTACTAGTAGATTTCTGGGCACCTTGGTGTGGACCTTGTAAAATGATCGCTCCAGTTCTTGAAGAACTTGACGCAGACATGGGTGATAAAGTAAAAATCACTAAGCTTGACGTAGATGACAACCCACAAACAGCTGCTAACTTCGGTGTAATGAGCATTCCAACATTGTTAGTTATGAAAAATGGCGAAGTCGTTGATAAAGTAGTCGGCTTCCAACCAAAAGAAGCATTAGCAAGTGTGTTAGAAAAGCACGTATAAGTCTTTTGTTATGAAGAAATAAACCTTAGCTGGATGAATTCGTTCTAGCTGAGGTTTTTTATTTTATAATCCTCCCACTTTTATTTATGAGTGATTTGCTTTAAAATTTTATAGATAAGAAAAAGTCGGAGTGGAGTGGCCGGAAATGAATGAAACTATTAAGCGAAAACTGACACTGCTTCCTGATCAGCCTGGCTGCTATTTAATGAAAGACCGTCAGGGAACGATCATCTATGTGGGGAAAGCAAAGGTACTAAAAAACCGCGTTCGATCTTATTTCACTGGGTCGCATGATGGAAAAACCTTAAGACTTGTTAATGAAATCGAGGACTTTGAATATATTGTTACCTCTTCAAATATAGAAGCACTCTTACTGGAATTAAACTTAATCAAGAAATACGATCCAAAATACAATATTATGCTGAAGGATGACAAAAGCTATCCTTTTATCAAGCTGACAGCGGAAAGACATCCAAAGCTCATCATTACAAGGAAAGTAAAAAAGGATAAGGGCAAATACTTTGGCCCCTACCCGAACGTCGGGGCGGCCAACGAAACCAAAAAGCTGCTTGATCGGATTTATCCGTTACGCAAATGCTCTACCCTGCCCGACCGTGTATGTCTTTATTACCATTTGGGGCAGTGCCTGGCGCCTTGTGTAAATGAAGTAAGTGAAGAGCAGTATAAGGAAATGACCGATGAAATAACGCGTTTTTTAAATGGCGGGTATAAAGAGATTAAGAAAGAACTCACAGAAAAAATGACCGCTGCAGCAGAGGAACTTGATTTTGAACGTGCAAAGGAATATCGCGATAAAATCGTTCATATTGAAACGATTATGGAAAAGCAAAAAATAACAATGACGGATTTTACCGACCGAGATGTCTTTGGTTATGCTGTCGATAAAGGCTGGATGTGTGTCCAGGTCTTCTTTGTCCGCCAAGGAAAGCTCATTGAGCGGGATGTTTCCATGTTCCCTATCTATAATGAGCCAGAGGAGGAAATCTTAACATTCCTTGGACAATTTTACACAAAAGCAAATCATTTCAAGCCAAAGGAAATTCTAATTCAGGATGAAGTGGATTTGAAAATGGCGGAGCAGCTGCTCGAAGTGAAAGTGTTGCAGCCTCAGCGTGGACAAAAGAAGGACCTTATTAAAATGGCAATTAAAAATGCAAAAATTGCCCTTAATGAAAAATTCTCCTTGATTGAAAAAGACGAGGAGCGAACCATTAAGGCAGTTGAAAACCTTGGAGAGCTTCTAAGGATTTATACCCCGCACAGGATTGAGTCATTTGATAACTCCAACATCCAAGGGACAGACCCTGTATCCGCGATGGTCGTTTTTATTGATGGCAAGGCAAACAAACGGGAATACCGTAAATATAAAATTAAATCGGTTAAGGGCCCAGATGATTATGAATCAATGCGTGAAGTTACGAGAAGAAGATACTCGAGAGCATTAAAAGAAGAGCTGCCGCTTCCAGATTTAATAATTATTGATGGCGGAAAAGGGCATGTTGAGGCTGTACGAGATGTTCTTGAAAATGAATTAGGGTTGGATATCCCGCTTGCAGGACTGGTAAAGGATGAAAAGCATAGAACATCGCAGCTTCTTTACGGTAATCCGTTGGAAATTGTCCCGCTCGCACGGAACAGCCAAGAATTTTATTTATTACAAAGAATCCAAGATGAGGTACACCGCTTTGCGATTACCTTTCATCGTCAAATCCGTGGAAAATCAGCCTTTCAATCGGTACTTGACGATATCCCGGGAATTGGCGAAAAGCGTAAAAAACAATTGTTAAAGGAATTCGGCTCTGTGAAGAAAATGAAGGAAGCAACGTTTGAGGCATTTCGAGCCCTTGGAATACCAGCTAATGTCGTAGAAGAATTAATCAATAAACTTCGCTCTTAAGGATTGTCATATAAAATAGAACATGCTATAATGAGTGAAAATTCACAAAACTATCACTTTATAGTACTAAAGTGAAGGTAGAGGTGCGAGATTCAAGAGTAGTGGTTCTGAGAAGGATGAGCTTCGAAGAAGGATCATGAAAGGGGATGTTCGCCGAAGTAAAGATAGTCTCATTTCTTTCTTTGCTGGTTCTGCATTGAATAAATGCCGAATTGTCAAGACCTGTGTCTTGGAGAGCTATCTTACATTGTTTGTACGGGAATTTATTTTTTCGTGTTTTTGAAGCAATGAGATGCCCTTCTCATTGCTTTTTTGCGTTTTTGGAGAATCTAAGATTATTCACTTGAAAGAAGGGGAAGGCAGAAATGGGACTAATTGTACAAAAATTCGGAGGAACCTCCGTCGGTAGTGCAGAAAGAATTTTGAATGTAGCAGCATGTGTAAAAGAGGAGATAAAGAGAGGCAACAATGTCGTTGTCGTCGTTTCAGCAATGGGGAAATCAACGGATCAGCTTGTTAGCCTTGCAAAGGAAATTTCCACACGGCCAAATAAGCGTGAAATGGATATGCTCTTATCTACTGGGGAGCAGGTAACCATCTCATTATTGTCCATGGCCTTAAATCAACAAGGACTTAATGCTGTTTCCTTCACAGGGTGGCAGGCAGGAATCGTTACAGAACCAGTTCATGGAAACGCGAGAATCACGAAAATTAATACGGATGCAATCCAGACTCAGCTATCAGAAGGTAAGGTGGTCATTGTCGCCGGATTTCAGGGAATAACAGAAGAAGGTGAAATTACCACTCTCGGCCGTGGCGGCTCTGATACGACGGCAGTAGCATTAGCAGCTGCACTAAAAGCAGATAAATGCGATATTTATACCGATGTAACCGGGGTATTTACGACGGATCCAAGGTATGTTAAAGCCGCACGAAAGTTATTATCTGTTTCGTATGATGAGATGCTCGAGCTTGCTAATTTAGGCGCGGGTGTACTGCATCCAAGAGCAGTAGAGTTTGCTAAAAACTACCAAGTTCAGCTTGAAGTTCGTTCAAGCATGGAGAAAATAAAAGGAACTGTTATTGAGGGGGAAGCAACGATGGAACAAAATCTAGTTGTACGCGGAGTTGCATTTGAAGACGAAATTACAAAGGTAACTGTATTAGGACTTACTAATTCACTAACAAGCCTGTCAACAATTTTTACAACATTAGCACAGAATCATCTCAACGTTGACATTATTATTCAAAGCACGACAGAGGGAGGAAGTGCCAACTTGTCCTTTTCCATACATACTAATGATTTGGTAGAGACATTGAAGGTGCTAGAAGACAATAAGGAGGTGCTAGGTTATGAGCAGCTCGATACGGAAAATAAATTAGCAAAGGTGTCAATTGTCGGTTCAGGTATGATCTCCAATCCAGGTGTAGCTGCAAAAATGTTTGAAGTACTAGCTTCTAACAACATCCTAATCAAAATGGTCAGTACATCAGAAATAAAAGTATCTGCCGTCCTCGAAGAAAAACAAATGCTAAAAGCAGTAGAAGCACTACATTCAGCATTCGAACTAGGCGAATAGTAAAAATGGTGTCAGGCACCGAAGGTGCCTGACACCATAAGTAACACGATGACAGTGAATATACTTCATCTTAATTTTATTTGATTGGATCTTTTGTGTCCCATTTGATGGTGAATTGAACTTTGTTTGCTTTTTTGACTGGATGCTCGAAGGCTTCGGCGATGACTTCTCTTTGAAGCTCGATTTGCTGGGCAAGGAATCCGGCTTCTAGTTGGAAAAAGTGCTCCGCTTTTGATTTCACACGCGACACAATTAGTGGACTCGTTAGTTCAATCTCGATTTCATTTTTCGTTTCTTTTGTTATTTCAAGCTGACCCCACGAAGCATGGGCGAAAAATTCAATGACTTGATCAAAATCAGTTAGAGGAAATTTCCGTGCCAGGCGCTTACCTGCCCAATATAAGATTTCAGGGGTATCTTTCCCTAAAATCTCCGGTAAAAGGACTTCTCTAATTAACTCATATCCGAATATGGATATTGTTCGTGGTTCAGCAACATTTACATTCAAATCAACTACTGTACTCTCGTTCACATGTTTCCCCTCTTTCTATCATTCTATTATATACAATTTGGATTAAATTACAGTACAGTTTTCATGGAAATCGTAAAGTTATTTTGCAATACCTAATCTTATTTACCATCATAATTATCATTTCCTATAAGGTAAAAATTTCAACAGTTAGATGTTGGAAATTTAGATGAAAAAATTGGATATTCATCAAAAAAAATTCAACTAATTTAACCGTTTCAATCCATTCTATTACAATATCAATATATTTTAAAAATTTTATTTTTTACTAAAGTTTGTGTATCCGTTTTCTTGACGCTCTATGTTGTTGGGAGTAAAATGGACATGTCACACAATTGTCACAGTGGTGCTAAGTTCAGAAATTCTTTTAAGGGGAAAAAAAGAGTAGAAACTGATCATCATTTTTTAAAAATTAAAGGGGGGTAAAATAATGGCGGGTAATCGAGAGTTTGTTAATCGTAAATTGCATTCGCTGCTGGGAGTCATTCCAATCGGTGTATTTCTGTTGCAGCATCTTGTAGTCAACCATTTTATCACAGGAGGACCGGAATCCTTCAATAAGGCTGCAGCTTTTATGGGAAATCTGCCTTTCAGGATTGTTCTGGAAACTGTAGTTATTTATTTACCAATATTATTTCATGCAATTTATGGACTTTATATTGCTTTTACCGCTAATAGCAATGTCAACAGATTTGGTACATACAGGAACTGGATGTACATACTTCAGCGCATTACAGGCGTTATTTCATTGATTTTTATTGCGTGGCACGTATGGCAAACACGCGTGGCTGCAGCGTTTGGTGCCGAGGTATCATATGAAATGATGCATGATATTCTATCATCACCATTTATGTTTGTATTCTATCTAGTTGGTATTCTTTCGACAATTTTCCACTTTGCCAATGGTTTATGGTCTTTCCTAGTTAGCTGGGGGATCACTGTGTCACCTCGTTCACAAGTAATTTCTACATACGTGACAATTGGTGTTTTTGTAATTTTATCTATTGTTGGAATTCGAACACTAATCGCATTTGTTTCTTAATAAGAAAAGCGGAAGCGCTCGTTTAGCGGCGTATGGATTAGACGCTGGGTGCTGGAGCTAGACAGTTATCAAAGGATAAAGAATTAAATTCTGATATCGTTAATTAATCGTTCGGAAAATAAGGTATTTTGAATTTAGGGAGTGTGTCACGAATGGGTAAAGGTAAAGTGATCGTAGTCGGCGGCGGCTTGGCCGGCTTAATGGCTACCATCAAAGTTGCAGAATCAGGAACACCGGTAGAGCTTTTTTCTCTTGTTCCGGTTAAACGTTCTCACTCTGTTTGTGCCCAAGGTGGGATTAATGGAGCAGTAAATACAAAAGGTGAAGGGGATTCCCCATGGATTCACTTTGACGATACAATTTATGGTGGAGACTTCTTAGCAAATCAGCCTCCTGTTAAGGCGATGTGTGAAGCTGCACCGTTCATTATTAATTTATTTGACCGGATGGGGGTTATGTTTAACCGTACTCCTGAAGGCTTACTTGATTTTCGTCGCTTTGGCGGAACACAGCATCACCGGACCGCATTTGCCGGTGCAACGACTGGTCAGCAATTGCTTTATGCATTGGATGAGCAAGTTCGTCGTCATGAAGTAGACGGTTTGGTTACAAAGTATGAGGGCTGGGAATTTTTAGGTGCCGTTATTGATGATGATGGTGTATGCCGCGGAGTTGTAGTTCAAAACCTTAAGACAATGGAAATTAAGTCATTCACTGCTGACGCTGTTATCATGGCAACAGGGGGCCCTGGAATTATTTTTGGTAAGTCAACTAACTCTGTTATTAATACAGGATCAGCTGCATCGATCGTTTACCAGCAAGGTGCTACTTACGCGAACGGTGAAATGATCCAAATCCATCCAACCGCAATCCCTGGTGATGATAAACTTCGCTTAATGAGTGAGTCAGCACGTGGTGAAGGCGGACGAATTTGGACGTATAAAGACGGAAAACCATGGTACTTCCTCGAAGAAAAATATCCTGCTTATGGAAACCTTGTACCACGGGATATTGCTACACGTGAAATCTTTGATGTTTGCGTTCGCCAGAGACTTGGTATTAATGGCGAAAACATGGTATTCCTTGATTTATCCCATAAGGATCCGCACGAATTGGATGTAAAACTAGGCGGAATTATCGAGATTTATGAAAAATTCATGGGTGATAACCCACGCAAAGTTCCGATGAAAATATTCCCTGCTGTTCACTATTCGATGGGCGGACTATGGGTTGATTATGACCAAATGACGACGATCCCAGGTTTATTCGCTGCTGGTGAATGTGATTATTCACAGCACGGTGCAAACCGTCTTGGTGCCAACTCATTGCTATCAGCTGTTTACGGCGGAATGGTCGCGGGACCAAACGCTTTGAAGTATATTAATGGACTTGAAAAGAGTTCTGAAGCCGTTTCTTCTACTGTCTTCGACCGTCATGTGAAAGAACAGGAAGAGAAATGGAATTCTATTATGTCTCTAAATGGTACTGAAAATGCTTATGTGCTTCACAAAGAGCTTGGAGAATGGATGACAGAGAACGTAACAGTTGTTCGTTACAACGATCAGCTGTTAAAAACAGATGAAAAGATTCAGGAACTTTTAGAACGTTACCAAAACATTAACATCCAAGATACATCGAAATGGAGCAACCAAGGTGCAGCGTTCACACGACAATTACAGAATATGCTTCAATTGGCCCGCGTTATTACGATTGGTGCATATAACCGGAATGAGAGTCGTGGTGCTCACTATAAGCCTGATTTCCCTAAACGGAATGATGAGGAATTCTTAAAAACAACTATGGCTAAATTTGTTGATTCGAAAACGGCTCCTGAATTCCATTATGCTGATGTTGATACCTCCTTACTAAAACCGCGTGAGCGCGATTATTCAAAAAAACATTAAACGAAAGGGGAGTAGGAAGGAATGGCAGAAAATAAAACGGTGAAGTTTACAATCGTTCGTCAGGATAACGAGAATTCTCCTGCTTATGAGGAAGAATTTGAAGTTCCTTATCGTCCAAATATGAACGTTATTTCGGCATTAATGGAAATTCGTAAAAACCCTGTCAACGCAAAGGGACAAGCTACTACCCCAATCACTTGGGATATGAACTGTCTAGAAGAGGTTTGCGGTGCCTGTTCAATGGTGATTAATGGAAAACCGCGCCAATCTTGTTCCTCATTAGTTGATCAATTAACGCAGCCAATTCGCTTAGAACCAATGCGAACATTCCCGGTTATACGTGACCTTCAGGTTGACCGAAGCAGAATGTTTGATTCCTTGAAAAAAGTTAAAGCATGGATACCAATTGATGGAACCTATGATTTAGGGCCAGGTCCCCGTATGCCTGAGAAAAAACGTCAATGGGCATATGAGCTTTCCAAATGTATGACATGTGGTGTTTGTTTGGAAGCATGTCCAAATGTAAACAGTAAAACTAACTTTATGGGACCTGCTGTATTTAACCAAGTTCGTTTATTTAATGCCCATCCAACTGGTGAGATGAATAAAGCAGAACGCTTAAATGCTTTTATGGAGGATGGAGGAATGCAAGGCTGCGGTAACTCCCAAAACTGCGTGCAAGCATGTCCTAAAGGGATTCCAATTACGACTTCAATCGCTGCCATTAACCGTGACGCTACCATGCAGGCATTCAGGAACTTCTTTGGAAGTGATCAGGACTAATAGAAAAGCGGAAGCAGCCGTTTAGCGAAGTCCACTAGCCGCAGGACGCTGCTTATGCTCATCTTAAAACCTTCTTTTCTACTTTAGAAAAGAAGGTTTTTTTCGGCTATTAGGAAAGTATAAATTTTTCAAATTTATACTTTCCTAACGCATAAGTGCAACTGTGTCTTCGCCCTTAGGGGCTCGCCAATCGGCGAGTTTTCTTTATTTTAAGGCCTAATGATTTCAATATTCCTATTGGCAGCCTTTTGTTATACTTATAAATAAGGTCCTTATGTAAAGGCAGGTATTTGAAAGTGAAATCTAAGCTTCCTCTATTTATTGTTTTGGTCGGCATCATTCTTTTAGCTGTTGGACTCTGGCAATATGTTGATATGAAATTTCAAACGGAAGCATCTCTTAAGCAAGCAAAGGAAATCATTTCCGAACAGCATACAGATACACAAAAAAAGAAAGTTGAAAATAGTCCGCCGCCAGGTATGGGAGAAACGGTAGGACTTTTAACAATTCCTAAGATCAAGGCAGAATTGGCCATCGTTGAAGGAACAGATCCAGATGACCTTGAAAAAGGTGTTGGGCATTATAAAGGTTCCTATTTTCCTAGTGAGCAGGGGCAAATTGTTTTGTCTGGCCACCGTGATACAGTTTTCCGCAAATTAGGTGAATTGGAAATCGGTGATTCACTTAATATCCAAATGCCAAATGGGAACTACACATATGAAATTACACATACAAAAGTTGTGAAATCTGACGATACCAGTATTATCACATTACAAAATCAACAGGAAGAATTAATTGTCACTACCTGCTATCCATTCCGATATGTAGGTAATGCGCCAAAACGATACATTATTTATGCAAAGCCCAAAAGTTCCTAAATCCTAGGGGCTTTTAATTTTTTAAAGAAACAATAATTTTTTTATTAAATCATTTCCTTTAAGCAAATATAGTCACTACATTTGTATTGTTCACATAAGATATGGTGACTAAATTTATACCCACCCCACGATTCATTACTGGCGAAGGCAAGGAGGGTTACAATACTTGAAGGAGAATGATTATATTCACAAGCCGCTACTCACCAAACGTGAGAGAGAAGTATTCGAACTACTAGTCCAAGACAAAACAACGAAAGAAATCGCTGGTGAATTATTTATAAGCGAAAAAACCGTTAGGAATCACATTTCAAATGCCATGCAAAAGCTTGGTGTAAAGGGGCGTTCACAAGCAGTTGTAGAGCTCCTTCGAATGGGAGAGCTAGAACTTTAATGATGACCGGCATCCACTTTTGGAGGCCGGTTCATCTTTTATAGATCAATGGCTTGGATTTTATGGAATTATTTTTCCATGAAATCTAAATGATAAAATAAATTCCCGTATTTAAAGAGAAGATTTTTAGATATGAATTAGTTCTATTGTTCTGCATCTATCAGTAAACACATTTCCCAGCCTATTTTTACAGGTAAAAAAGAACAAAAATTACATATGTTAATGGAAAATAGTAGAAATGTATTGAAAGTTTAATCAGTAAAATTTACAATAAAAATAGGATAAAGGAAATAATGCTTTTATTTAATTAAAGGATGGTTTTCATTGGTAAATTAAGAGCTACAATCGGAGCCATTCTACATAATGAGAGTGAATGTATCTTTGTGGATTGGGATTAAAATATTGATAAAAGTGCCATCGTACAGATCTTAAACCCGACAACATAGAGGCGAAAGTGAGTTAGACAATTGAGCTAGACACAAGCCAAGATGGGAGTCTTACTCATCTTGGCTTTTTATATGTTTCATTAATTTCGGGGAGAAAGGAACTGATAGAGAGAGATGAAAGGTCCTGTTGAAGCAATAAAAAATGAGAAGAGAATGCTTTTAGTAAAATATTTAGATGAAAATATTAGTAGATGTGAAACATTGTTCACTTGTAATCAAGATAGTATGTTCATTTTAGATATAGAAGGTCATGTTGTGCAAGTGAACCCAGCATTCGAAAAAATATCAGGATTTTCAACAGAAGAAGCTAAACAGTTGAAACTTCAATTCCTTTTTCCAATTGATAATGTAAATAAAGTATTTCATCATTTTCATAAAGCTGTATTAGGTCAATTCCAAAACTTTGATTGTAAAATGATAAACAAAAACGGCCAGCTTGTCGATCTAAATGTAACGAATATTCCGATTAGTATGAACGATCAAATTGTAGGGGTGTGTGCGGTAGGAAGGGATATAACTGCATTAAAAAGGAAGAAAGAGGAAGTAAGAAAAATTGAGGAAATGCAGCGGATATTAACAGACGATGTCCTAGATGTCATTATCAGCACGAATATGCAGGGGGAAATTCTCTACGTATCGCCTTCCTGTGAACATATTCTTGGCTATACAGAAGATGAAGTAATCAATCAAAATAGTTTAACATTCATTCACCCAGATGATAAAAAGAAGGCATATATGAATCGAAAAAAGTCTCTCTGCACCCTGGGAAATGGAAGGGATTGCTATCGTGTTCGTAAAAAAGACGGAGAATATGTTTGGATGGAGTCACTTTGTAAACCAATCATTGACCCTGAAACACTTCTTGTATTGGAAGTGGTAAGTGTTATTAGAGATATTTCGAAGCAAACGAAAGTAGAAGAAGAAGCAAAAAAACGTGAAGAAACATATCGAGATATCGTTGAGTATTCACCTGATGCCGTGTTTATCGCGAGGGGGAATAAAATTCTATTTATAAATGAAACAGGTGCAAGATTATTAGGAGCAACAAAAAAAGAGGATATTCTTAATAAAAAGGTTATCGATTTCTTTCATCCGGATTATCACGAGATTGCAAAAAAACGAATCAAAGTTGTGACAAGAGGGGATGCGACAGACTTTTATGTATACAAATTAATCCGCTTGGATGGCACTATTTTTTTCGCGGAAGTTAAAGGAATACCTACCATTTTCCAAAATAAACCAGCTAAGCATATCATTATTAGAGATATTACGGAACAGAAAAGGACGCAAGAACTCTTACTTAACTCAGAAAAATTAAATGTGGCAGGGCAGTTGGCTGCAGGGATTGCACACGAGGTACGAAATCCCCTAACCGCGATTAAAGGGTTTCTTCGGTTAATGGAGGCACAAGCAGATAATAATCAAACATACTTTGAAATAATCAAATCTGAAATGGATCGAATTGAACTGATTCTTAGTGAGTTATTGGTGCTGGCTAAACCGCATGAGTTAAAATTTGAACCAGTTGATTTAAATACACTGATTGATAGTGTAAAAACGTTAATTGATACTCAGGCAATAATGAATGGTGTTCACATTGAAACGAGTTATTGTGCTAAAAACTTCATGATAAACTGTGATCGAAATCAGTTAAAACAAGTGTTTATCAATATTTTAAAAAATGCTATAGAAGCAATGCCAAAAGGCGGTGTTGTCACAATTGAGCTTAAAAAACATAGTTTTAATAAGATAAAATTGCTCTTTAAAGATACCGGCAAAGGCATGCCACAGGATATTTTAAAACGTCTCGGAGAACCGTTTTTTACCACGAAAGAGGACGGCACAGGACTCGGGATCATGATTTCCAAACAAATTGTCGAAAATCATGACGGAACGATTCACTTTTGGAGTGACAAAAAGGGAACCATTGTTGAAGTGATTTTACCGTTGATGAGACCAAAGCAGGTTTAGTGCCCTTCCGAATGGGAGTACTTGAAAATAAATGAAACCGGCATCCATTTGGATGGCGGTTTTATTATTTAATCACTTGATTTCTTATAACTAAATTCTAATTCATCCTTTTGTTGATTGTAATCAACATGTAAATTGTGTCCATTAAAAAACCATAAATCTGTTTCTTCTATGAAAAATGTTATTCCTTCACTTTCGGTATTAACATACATATCAATGGGGTCGTTATCAACCGTAAACGCAAGTGAAAAATTTTCTTGGATAGGGCTGCTGCCGTAGATTTGCGTATAAAACCTTACTTTATCTCCTTTTTTTAGCTCAACTTCTTCCTGAAACCATTTTAATGCAGCATTACTTATGTTTATCTCCATAATCTTCTCACCTTTGTTTATTATTGACACTGATTTTTATCTGTTCATTATTCTATAGCATCTCCAAGTAATGTGAAACTAATTTGATTCTTTCAATTATGAAAATATACGGTTGAATTTTTTTGAGGTAAAATTTTTATCAAATAGATTCAGCTTGAAATTTTTACGAAAAAAGTAGAAAATAAGGACAAGCTTTAAATATTTTACTTGGAATTGTTGGTTTTGAGGAGAAGCATATTTTAGGAGTGTTAAACAAATGGAACTCGAAAATCCACAAAGAGTAACTGAGGATATTTTTGCTCATATTGAAAAGGATTTACGCTACATTTCCGGAATCATCAAGCAAAAGGGAAGAGAAATGTTGAGTAATTATAAGATTACTCCGCCACAATTCGTGGCCTTGCAATGGCTTTTTGAAGACGGCGATATGACAATCGGTGACCTTTCGAATAAGATGTATTTGGCATGCAGCACGACGACCGATCTTGTAGACAGGATGGAGAAAAACCTTCTCGTTGAACGGGTAAAGGATTCAGCCGATCGTCGTGTGGTAAGGATTCACTTGCTCGATGAGGGTAAGAGAATTATTGATGAGGTTATTAAGAAGCGGCAAGTATACTTAGAGGAAGTATTGAAAGACTTCTCAAAAGAAGATATTCAACTTCTTCACACCAGCTTAATGAAACTTCATCAAGAAATGCGTTAAAATGAGGCGAGATGCTTGAAACAATCAATAGGTGTTATAGATTCCGGCGTCGGTGGATTAACCGTTGCCAAAGAGATTATGAGGCAGCTTCCAAATGAGAAAATCATTTATTTGGGAGATACAGCCCGCTGCCCCTATGGACCAAGAACGAGGCAGGAAGTGAAGAGATTCACTTGGGAAATGACCACTTTTTTATTAGAAAAAAATATCAAAATGCTTGTGATTGCTTGTAACACAGCAACGGCTGCCGCGCTTGACGAGATACGTAAAGAATTGTCCATTCCTGTTCTCGGGGTTATTAATCCAGGGGCACGAGCGGCGATTAAGCGGACGAAAAACTATCGGGTTGGCATTATCGGCACAATAGGTACTGTCAAAAGCGGTGCTTACGAAAAAGCCTTGAAATCGCTAAACAGCCGGCTTTTTGTCACCAGTCATGCATGTCCGAAGTTTGTTCCTCTTGTGGAAAGCGGGGAATATAGTGGACCGATTGCTGAGAAAATAGTGGACGAAGCGCTAAAGCCATTATTGGATCATAATTTAGATACATTGATATTGGGCTGCACTCACTATCCATTGCTTGAACCACTTATAAAAAATCTAATGGGTGAGGCCGTTAAAGTCATTAGTTCTGGTGACGAAACCGCACGTGAAATTAGTGCTATTCTCCAATACAATGGACAGCTCGACACCTGTGAGACCGAACCCGAGCATGAATTTTACACGACAGGCTCAAAAAGGCTCTTTTCAAAAATTGCCTCACAGTGGATGGGTATTCCTATAGACAATGTAAATAAAATAGAACTATAAACTGAAGCTCCTATCAGCATGATGGGGGCTTTTGCTATATTTATTGGGGCCAATATTCTATAAAAAGGGATCATCCGTGGTTACAAAAAAAGATAATTGTGACCATGATGCGGAAAAAAGAGCATCCGTGGTTATAAAAAAGATATTTGGGTTAGGATTTGAAACAATAGATTTCATAATGATACTGATACGACTCAAATAAATTCTGATTGAATTTATTTTTAGTCCCAAGAAGTGAATATGAAAAAATTGTTCTATTTTTATTTCACAAGACGGTCTAATTTCTCATAAGGCTCGTATACATGATAGTACAAACTGTCTTAGGGGGGAATTAATGTGTCTAAAAATAAAGCAAAAATTCTTGGTGTAACCGTGCTTACCTCAACCGTTCTGCTTTCCGGGTGCGGATTATTTGGAGGTGAAAAGCAAAAGAAAATTGATCCGCCAAAGAGTGTGACTGTTGACGATAAAAAAGCAAGTAAGGAAACGACGGCAAAAGATAAAGGTAAGGTGGAAAACGTAGTAAAGACAGAGCTATACCTGATTGATAAAGATGGATATGTCGTTCCACAAACATTAAACCTGCCGAAAACAACTTCAGTAGCAACACAAGCACTTGAACATTTAGTGGCGAATGGACCTGTAACGAACAAGCTGCCAAATGGTTTTAGAGCTGTCCTTCCTGAGGATACAACTCTTTCTGTCGACATTGATAAAAATACAGGCGTAGCAACGGTTAACTTTTCAAAAGAATTTAAAGACTACAAGCCTGAAGATGAGATGAAGATACTTCAATCGGTCACTTGGACGCTGACCCAATTTGATAATGTTAAATCAGTTAAGCTTAAAATGAACGGCCACGAACTGACTGAAATGCCAGTCAACGGCACCCCTATCAGCCAAAATCTATCAAGAACTACAGGGATTAATATTGATACAACAGATGTCGTTGATATTACCAATACGAAGCCGGTAACTGTCTACTATATTGGCGGTGAAGAGGGCTCATACTACTATGTTCCGGTCACGCGCCGTGTAAGTAACAATGAGAAGGATAATAATGCTGCAGTTGTAAATGAACTCATTAAAGGGCCTAGTGCAAAGTCTACCCTTGTATCTGAGTTCGTGTCTGACGTCAAACTGCTTGAGGCACCAAAATATCAAGACGGAACCGTAACGTTGAACTTCAATAAGGATATTTATGACAGCTTTGATAAAAAGGAAATTTCACAATCGTTACTTGATACACTGGTACTTTCTTTAACGGAACAGCAAGGGGTTAAAAAGGTTGCTGTTCAGGTAGACGGTAAAGCGGAAATCAAAAATGATAAAGGAAAAAAATTAACTGAGCCTGTCACTCGTCCGGAAAAAGTCAATACAGGTAGTTTTTAAAAAAAACTTTTTGTTATACTATATAGTGGCAATGAAAGAGGTTGGCTCGAGCGCCGCCTCTTCTTTATTTGAAATAATCATAGTATTTTTTGAGGGAGGAATTTTTGTGCGTGTTGATGGAAGAGAGCCATTACAGCTAAGACCTATACATATTGAAACAAATTATTTAATGCATCCAGAAGGTTCTGTCCTTATTTCTGTCGGGAATACAAAGGTGATTTGTACAGCAAGTATTGAAGATCGAGTACCGCCGTTTATGAGAGGGGAAGGCAAAGGCTGGATCACGGCTGAATACTCAATGCTGCCAAGGGCAACAGAATCAAGAAATATCCGTGAATCCTCCAAAGGAAAGGTGTCCGGCCGTACGATGGAAATTCAGCGGTTAATCGGCCGTGCTCTTCGCGCGATTGTTGACCTTAGAGCAATCGGCGAGAGAACAGTCTGGATTGATTGTGATGTCATTCAGGCAGATGGCGGTACACGGACTGCCTCCATCACCGGTGCGTTTGTCGCGATGGCACTTGCTTTGAATGCTTTAGCGGAGAAAAAGTCATTATCAAAGTTTCCGATTACCGATTATTTGGCTGCAACCAGTGTCGGAATTTTACAGGATGGCGGAATTGTGCTTGACTTAAATTATGCAGAGGACTCTAAGGCTCAAGTTGATATGAATGTGGTGATGACCGGAAGCGGCGAATTTGTTGAATTACAGGGAACAGGCGAAGAATCAACCTTCTCTTATAATCAACTGCAAGGCCTGCTAAATGCCGCGCAAGAGGGCCTGATGGAGCTATTTGAGCGGCAAAAAGCAGCACTGGGTGAGGATATCACTCGAAAAATTGAAGGTAGAAGGAAGAAGTAGACTCGAATTAGGTGATTGAGTCCGCGTTACCTGCGGGTAGCCTTAGGTTTAACTAGACATTACAATTAAGAAAATTTTTTTTAACATGGAGAGGCGATTACAATGAAAGAAGTTATTATTGCTACAAAAAATCCTGGGAAAGCTCGTGAATTCGAACATATTTTTGCAAGCAGAGGAATCAAGGTCTTGACGCTGCTTGATTTTCCTGAAATTCCAGAGGTAGAAGAAACAGGCACAACTTTTGAAGAAAATGCTATTCTAAAAGCCGAAGCGGTATCCCAAGCACTAAATAAAATGGTTATTGGTGATGATTCCGGTCTTATGGTGGACGCCCTTGAAGGAAGACCAGGAATCTATTCCGCTCGATATGCCGGCGAGCCAAAAAATGACCAAAACAATACAGATAAAGTGCTATCAGAATTGCAAGGTGTTCCAGAAGGAGAAAGATCCGCAAGATTTTACTGTGCATTAGCTGTCGCTATACCGGGGCAAGGAACATGGACGGTGTCAGGTACTTGCGAAGGCCGGATATTGGAAGAACGCCGAGGAACAAATGGCTTTGGCTATGATCCTGTTTTTTATGTACCCGAAAATGGAATGGCCATGGCAGAGCTATCATCAGATGAAAAAAATAACATCAGCCACCGGGCTAATGCGTTGAAAAAGCTTGATGTAATCCTGGATTCAATTATCGAAAGAGCTGAGCAGACATGAGCAAGGTGTTAGTTATCAGCGATAGCCATGGATTGACGAAGGAACTCGAGATCATTAGAGAAAGACATCTAAAAGAAGTTGATTTAATGATCCACTGCGGAGATTCGCAATTAATGCCCGATGATAAAGCCATTTCCGGTTACTTAACAGTGATGGGAAATTGTGATTTCGGCGGCGGTTATCCTATGGAAACCATTTCTGAAGCTGCAGGCCGGAAATTCTTTATTACACATGGACATCGATACTCGGTGAAATCAACGTTAATGAAATTAAAATACAAGGCACAGGAAGTAAATGCTGATATCGTCTGTTTTGGCCACTCGCACGTCCTTGGTGCGGAAGTGATAGATGGTACATTATTTTTAAATCCTGGCAGCATCCGCCTTCCGCGCGAGCGGTTAGAGAAAACATATGTCATCCTTGAGCTGTTAGTCGATAAAATTAAGCTCTTAGTGTTTGAGGTAAATGGGCGGGAATTGACAGACCTCCAAAGGGAATTTGTCCTGTAAAAATAAATGTACCTAGAAAAACTTCTATATTTATAGACGTCAAATAAAATTGATATATGTGGTGAAGTGAAGGGGGATTTTCTTCCCCCATTCTTTTGTTTTAAAAAATGAACAAAAACCTGTTGACTTTTATTTATTAGGATAATATAATAAATCTTGTCTTTGATACATGAATACGTCCCAGTAGCTCAGCCGGATAGAGCATACGCCTTCTAAGCGTACGGTCGGGAGTTCGAATCTCTCCTGGGACGCCATTTTCTTGTACCATTCAAACTACATACCAAATATCAACTCACCAGTGCAGGTGAGTTTTTTTTGTCTTTTATTTATGCTACACTATTTTCCAACGACGTGCCGAAGGACGGATTCCTATGAAAAAACGGGAACAAGTGAAACGAAAAGATAATGTGGTCTATTTTCCCGGACTCGAAAAAAGATTGACAGATAAAGGCTTAGAAAGCCTTGAACAGAAAAAATTCAAAGACGCCATTACCTTTTTAGAAGAAGCAAGGGATTTGGATCAGGATAATGACGATATTTTAATCGGGCTTGTCCTTGCGTATTTTGAAGCGGGTTCTTTTAAAAAAGCTAAAGTACTTGCGAAGGAAATGTTATTAAAAGGAATCGGCGACTATTTTCAAATGGTTGATCTTTATTTGACTGTGCTGATTCAGCTTCACGAATACCAGGAAATTGTTTCGACCATCGAGGTCTTATTAGAAGAAAAAGAAATTCCGACTGAGAAACATGATCATTTTTTAACCATCCTTCAATTCAGCCGAAGAATGGCAGAGAATCGTCAGTCAGAAGAAGAAATAGAACCAGAGGTTCAAAACCTAAATCTCTTATCAAAAAATAACTTAAATGAGCAAATGCTGGTTGTCGCAGGTTTAGCGGAGAAAAACATCCGCCCTTACCTCGATGAAATTGCCGATTATTTAAAAGCTGAAACAGGTCATCCATTTCTAAAAACAATGCTATTAACTCTTTTAAAAGAACAAGAAATTAATAAGGAACTAGTAGTGAGAAAATTTTTCAAAGAAAATACATTCATTCCAACAGAGCTGCCGGAAGTTAGAGTACAGCCACAAATGATGGCAGTAAAAGATTTACTCGAGGATCGATTGGAAAGTAATAACCCAGGTCTCTTTGAAAATACAATCGGAATGGTCGAGCGGACGTTTTTTATCAGCTATCCATTTGACCTAGAGCCGGAAAATCCATGGGCATGGGCAGCGGCCTTTCATCTACTTGCTCAAGAGTACCTGGGAATCGATCATGAAATTAGTAAAATAGCAAGTGAATATGGAGCAGGAATAGTAGAAATTGAGCAGGCAATGGCACAAATAAAGGAGATTGAGAAAATTTCCTACCCTAATATTTAGGTCTCGCTGTTGAAAGAAAGCAATCCTGTGATATAATGTAGGGGTTGCATTGTGTAAAAAACTATCTTTTACATTTAAAAAATGGAAAAATGGCTTAATGGACAAGGCCTATTCCGACTCAAATTCGTTATCGAATGAAATGAGAATAGATTTGTTGGAGGGAAAAAAGGTATGACAGCAAAATGGGAAAAGTTAGAAGGAAACCGCGGTGTCCTTACTGTAGAAGTAAGTGCTGAAGAGGTAAGCAAAGGCTTAGACGCAGCATTCCAAAAAGTTGTTAAGAAAGTAAACGTTCCAGGCTTCCGTAAAGGTAAAATGCCTCG
This sequence comes from Neobacillus drentensis, assembly GCF_036965245.1. Taxonomy (GTDB): domain Bacteria; phylum Bacillota; class Bacilli; order Bacillales; family Cytobacillaceae; genus Neobacillus; species Neobacillus drentensis_G. Next base: position 102,569 of record NZ_JBALPG010000048.1, on the reverse strand, counting down.
TGGAATGTTCGAAAAGCGTTTCGGTATAGAATCACTTTATCAAGATGCATTAGATATTCTTCTTCCAGAAGCTTACGGAAATGCAATTGACGAAACAGGAATTGATCCAATTGATCGTCCTGATATCGACATCGAGCAAATGGAAAAAGGCAAAGAGCTAATCTTCAAAGCAACTGTTCAAGTTAAGCCTGAAGTAAAACTAGGCGAATATAAAGGCTTAGAAGTAGAAGAACTTGATACAAACGTTACAGATGAAGATGTTCAAGCTGAATTAACAACTCTTCAGAACCGCCAAGCAGAGCTTGTTGTGAAAGAAGAAGGCACTGCTGAAAACGGTGATACAGTTGTCATCGACTTTGAAGGATTCGTTGATGGCGAAGCTTTCGAAGGCGGAAAAGCTGAAAACCACTCACTTGAATTAGGTACAGGTTCTTTCATTCCTGGATTTGAAGAGCAACTTGTAGGAGTAGCTACTGGCGAATCTAAAGATGTGGAAGTAACATTCCCTGAAGAATATCATGCTGCAGAGCTTGCTGGTAAGCCAGCTGTTTTCAAAGTAACTGTCCATGAAATCAAAGGAAAAGAACTTCCTGAATTAGATGATGAGTTTGCAAAAGATGTTGACGAAGAAGTTGAAACATTGGATGCATTAAAAGAAAAAATCAAAACTCGTTTAGAAGACAGCAAAAAGCATGAAGCTGAACACCACCTCCGTGACACTGTAGTGGAAAAAGCAGCTGCAAACGCTGAAGTGGAAATTCCAGAAGTAATGGTTGAAACTGAAGTTAACCGCATGCTTCAAGAGTTTGAACAACGCCTTCAAATGCAAGGCATGAACCTTGAGCTTTACTTCCAATTCTCAGGTCAAGATGAAAATGCACTTCGCGGACAAATGAAGGAAGAGGCACAAAATCGCGTGAAAATTAACTTAACATTAGAAGCGATTGCTAAAGCTGAAAACCTTGAAGTAACAGACGAAGATGTTAACGCTGAACTTGAGAAAATGGCTGGCATGTACAACATGACTGTTGACGCTATCACCCAAGCTCTTGGCGGCGTTGAGGGCATCAAAGCAGACCTTAAACTTCAAAAAGCAGTAAACTTTCTTGTTGAAAACAAGAAATAATGAATAGAAAAACAAGGCGCGATAAAAAATCGTGCCTTGTTTTATACATTTTTTCAATTACATATTATAATAAGGTCAGGGAAACCTTTTTAATGTCTAGCTGCAGCGCCTAGGGGATCGGGGTCATAAGCCAATCAGTCAAGAAGGTTAAAGAGCAACCTTCTCGCCTGCTTGTCTTATGCCTGGCTACAGAAAGCTATCGCTTTCTGTACGCATTAAGGGAGACTAATCTCTGGCTTCGCTTTGCTTGCCAGTCGATAATTCTCCCTATATCGCCCCTGGTCAAGGCGCTTCCGCTTTTCTTAAACAATGGGCAGGAAATTAGGAAAGACATAGCGAATTAATAATTTTCATACAGGTTTTAGATTTAATTTTTAAAATAATGGTTAAGATTAATGAGTACATAAGTTTTTTTATTGAATGACACAAACAAAAACCGAGAAAAGAAAACATAATGATGTAAAGCGTTTTATTTCCAGTCCATTGGTTAAATGTGTTACAATGCAAAATACATACCATAAAAAAATAGAAAAACTCGGACTTTGTTTGTGTAATTCGTGTGCTTCAAATGGGGTTTAACACGTTTTGAGGGGTGAAAGAATTGTTTAAATTTAATGATGAAAAAGGACAATTAAAGTGTTCTTTCTGTGGCAAAACACAGGATCAAGTTCGTAAACTAGTGGCCGGGCCGGGAGTTTATATATGTGATGAATGCATCGAGCTTTGCACGGAGATAGTGGAGGAAGAACTTGGAACAGAAGAAGAAGTAGAATTTAAAGACGTTCCAAAGCCAAAGGAAATCTGTGAAATTCTCAATGAATACGTCATTGGCCAGGACCAAGCGAAAAAGTCGTTGTCTGTTGCCGTTTACAACCATTACAAGCGCATCAACTCTAATAGTAAAATTGATGACGTTGAGCTTTCAAAAAGTAATATCAGTATGATCGGACCTACTGGCAGCGGGAAAACATTATTGGCGCAAACATTAGCTCGTATTTTGAATGTGCCATTCGCTATTGCTGATGCTACTTCTCTTACAGAGGCTGGGTATGTAGGGGAAGACGTTGAAAACATTTTATTAAAATTGATTCAAGCTGCAGATTATGATGTGGAAAAAGCAGAAAAAGGTATCATTTATATTGATGAAATTGATAAAATTGCCCGAAAATCCGAGAATCCTTCGATAACAAGAGATGTATCCGGTGAAGGTGTTCAGCAGGCATTGTTAAAAATTCTTGAAGGTACGGTGGCGAGTGTTCCACCTCAAGGCGGCAGAAAACACCCGCATCAAGAATTTATCCAAATCGACACAACGAATATATTATTTATTTGCGGTGGTGCTTTTGATGGAATTGAGCCGATTATCAAGCGCCGCTTAGGCCAAAAAGTTATTGGTTTTGGTGCTGATAATAAGCAGCAAGAAGTTGACAAAAAAGAGCTTCTTTCAAAAGTATTGCCTGAGGACTTACTCCGTTTTGGATTGATTCCTGAATTTATCGGTCGTCTTCCGGTAATCGCCAGCCTCGAACAACTGGACGAAGCAGCATTAATTGAGATTTTAACCAAGCCAAAAAATGCGCTTGTAAAACAATATCAAAAAATGCTGGAAATCGACGCTGTCGAGCTTGAATTTGAAGAAGGTGCACTTACTGAAATTGCGAAGAAAGCAATCGAACGTAAAACGGGAGCCCGTGGGTTACGTTCGATTATTGAAGGAATCATGCTTGATGTTATGTTTGACCTTCCATCTCGCGAAGATATCACAAAATGTATCATTACAAAAGAAACCGTTATCGACAACAGCGTTCCAAAGCTTGTTTTAGAAGATGGAACTGTTGTGGCGGAAGAAAAATCTGCATAACTGTACGAGACCTAGCTTACAAGCTGGGTCTTTTTTGTATCGTTCACTTCCAATAAATGAATAATCAGCCAAAACTATCTATAAATCAGTCATTGTCCCATAAATCATAGCCATCCCCAGTAAATATCAGCGAAATCACAAGGGAAACCATCTTAAACATTTGTATACGTGTTTAAAAGCGCCTTTTCCTCGCCAATTAGTTTTTACATTTTGTAGTTTATTCCGCCTTATTGCAGGAAATACTTATTAATATATATTGAGTATTTAGTTGGTAGGAGGGAAATGTATGAGTTGGACGGGGATTGCCTTATTTATACAGCTTTTTTTCGGAATCATTATTGGACTGTATTTTTGGAATTTGCTGAGGAACCAGCGTACGCAAAAAGTGTCCATTGATCGGGAATCCCGGAAGGAAATGGAACAGCTTCGTAAAATGAGATCAATATCATTAACGGAACCTTTATCCGAGAAAGTCCGCCCGACAAGCTTCAATGATATTGTAGGACAAGAGGATGGAATAAAATCATTAAAAGCAGCATTATGCGGACCGAACCCACAGCATGTGATTATTTATGGCCCTCCCGGAATCGGAAAAACAGCAGCAGCCCGCCTCGTATTGGAGGAAGCTAAAAAGAATGCTAAATCGCCATTTAAACCCGCATCTGTATTTATTGAATTAGATGCGACAACCGCACGATTTGACGAACGAGGCATTGCTGATCCACTAATCGGTTCAGTCCATGATCCGATTTATCAAGGAGCAGGAGCAATGGGGCAGGCAGGAATACCGCAGCCGAAACAAGGGGCAGTTACTAATGCACATGGCGGCGTCCTTTTTATCGATGAAATTGGCGAATTGCATCCTATACAAATGAACAAACTTTTAAAAGTATTAGAGGATCGCAAAGTTTTCCTCGAGAGCGCCTATTATCATGAGGAAAACAACCAAATCCCAACGCATATTCATGATATTTTTAAAAATGGCCTTCCAGCCGATTTCCGTTTAATTGGGGCCACAACCAGAACGCCAAGTGAAATACCTCCAGCCATTCGTTCTCGCTGTATGGAAGTGTTCTTCCGGGATTTAAATCAGGAAGAGATTGTGACCGTAGCAAAAAAGGCTGCTGAAAAAGTAAATCTGAAAATAAATGAAACGGGCGTCAATACCTTATCTACATATGCAAGAAATGGCCGAGAAACAGTAAATATGATTCAAATTGCGGCGGGTCTAGCTATTACCGAAGATCGCGATTATATCAGGGACGAAGATATCGAGTGGGTCATTCACTCCAGTCAGATGACACCAAGAATAGAAAGAAAGATAAACGAAATTTCACACGTTGGGCTTGTGAATGGACTTGCAGTATATGGACCGAATTCCGGGGCGCTGCTCGAAATAGAAGTGACTGTCATCCCGGCTAAAGAAAAAGGCTCGATAAACATCACGGGAATTGTGGAAGAAGAAAGTATTGGTGGACAGGGTAAATCAATTCGTCGGAAAAGTATGGCGCGTAGCTCAATTGAAAATGTAATTACCGTTTTACGCTCGATGGGTGTACCGGCAAACGACTATGATATCCATGTTAATTTTCCAGGGGGGGTCCCAATCGATGGTCCATCAGCAGGTATCGCGATGGCGACGGGAATTTACTCCGCGATTTATAATATTCCCATTGAAAACACCGTTGCAATGACCGGTGAAATCAGTATTCATGGGAATGTGAAACCGATTGGCGGCGTCTATCCAAAGGTTAAAGCGGCACGGAAGGCCGGTGCTAAAACCGTCATCATCCCTGAGGAAAATCGGCAAACCATCTTAAATGAAATTGATGGAATAAACATTGTTCCTGTTACGCATCTTCACGAAGTGTTTGAAATAGCTTTAGTCAATGCCTTTCCTAAAAATGATGTCATCCCGGCATCCATTGAGTTAACGAAAAAAGAGTCAATTTAATAAGAAAACTTCGGTTTGGTGAAAATCAAGCCGGAGTTTTTTTGTTAGAAAGAAAAATGTAATATTGGGGAAAATAATTATATTGAAAAAGTGATTAGTCTCCACACTCAAAAAATAGACACGTAAAAACAAATAGGATAGAATTGTACAACAAAGACTATTCTGCTTTACAGTAGAAAAAAAGGATTTATGCATGTGGAGGTGCAGGTATTTTGGCGAAAAAGAAAGAATTGATCGTCCCCCTCCTGCCGCTTCGAGGATTGCTCGTTTATCCGACAATGGTTCTTCATTTAGATGTAGGCCGTGAAAGATCCGTGCAGGCACTCGAAAAAGCAATGGTAGATGACCATTTAATATTCTTGACCACTCAAAAGGATGTTTCCATTGAGGACCCTTCTGAAGAGGATCTTTATAAGCTAGGAACGTTAACAAAGGTTAAGCAAATGCTAAAACTACCCAATGGAACGATTCGCGTATTGGTAGAAGGCTTAAATAGAGCGGAAATTGTTTCTATTTATGATGATGAGGACCATTATTCCGTTAGTATTGTTACCTATGAGGATCCAGATACGAAGGATGTAGAAGACCAGGCCTTGATGAGAACGATGCTTGATTATTTCGAGCAATACATAAAATTATCGAAAAAAATCTCTGCAGAAACGTATGCATCTGTCGCAGATATTGAGGAACCGGGCCGGATGGCGGATATCATCGCGTCCCATTTACCGATCAAGCTAAAGGAAAAGCAAGAAATTCTTGAAATGATTGATATCAAGCAGCGTGTCAATCGCGTTATTGATACGATTCATAATGAAAAAGAAGTCCTTAATCTTGAAAAGAAGATTGGTCAGCGTGTAAAACGTTCGATGGAACGGACGCAAAAAGAATACTACCTTCGTGAGCAAATGAAGGCGATCCAAAAGGAATTAGGCGATAAAGAAGGTAAAACAGGCGAAATTGCTGACCTGACGAAAAAAATTGAGCTGGCTGGCATGCCGGAACACGCTTATAAGGCGGCTATGAAAGAGCTTGACCGTTACGAAAAGGTGCCAACAAGCTCAGCCGAAAGTGCTGTTATTCGTAACTATATTGACTGGCTGATTGCGATTCCATGGTCGAAAAAGACGGAGGATGATATAGATATTCTCCGAGCCGAAAAGATCTTAAATCAAGATCATTACGGACTGGAAAAAGTAAAGGAACGAGTGCTTGAATATTTAGCGGTTCAGAAGCTGACTAATTCCTTAAAAGGTCCAATTCTTTGTCTTGCAGGACCTCCGGGTGTTGGGAAAACAAGTCTTGCCCGTTCGATTGCCACATCGCTCAATCGCAATTTTATCCGAGCTTCCCTGGGTGGAGTTCGTGACGAATCCGAAATCCGCGGCCATAGGAGAACCTATGTCGGGGCGATGCCGGGTCGAATCATCCAAGGCATGAAAAAAGCGGGAACAATTAATCCTGTCTTTTTACTAGATGAAATCGATAAAATGTCAAGCGATTTCCGTGGCGATCCATCAAGTGCGATGCTTGAAGTATTGGACCCAGAGCAAAACCATAATTTTAGCGATCATTATATAGAAGAAACATACGATTTATCAAAGGTTATGTTCATTGCGACAGCCAATAACCTTGCAACCATACCAGGGCCGCTGTTAGACAGAATGGAAATTATCACGATTGCTGGCTATACTGAGCTTGAAAAAGTCCATATCTGTAGAGACCATTTACTGCCAAAGCAAATTAAAGAAAATGGACTTTCAAAAGGAATTCTTCAAGTCCGTGATGAAGCGATTCTAAAAGTGGTTCGTTATTATACTCGTGAAGCTGGGGTACGGAGCCTTGAGCGTCAAATGGCGACCATTTGCCGAAAAACAGCGAAAATCATTGTTGCTGGTGAGAAAAAGCGAGTCATTGTTACTGAGAAGAATGTCGAGGAATTTTTAGGCAAACCAAGATTTCACTATGGAATGGCAGAGTCTGAAGACCAAGTAGGGGTAGCAACTGGCTTAGCTTATACAACCGTTGGCGGCGATACCCTGCAAATTGAGGTTTCCCTTTCACCTGGTAAAGGAAAACTCGTACTAACAGGTAAGCTTGGAGATGTGATGAAGGAATCGGCACAGGCTGCTTTTAGTTATATTCGTTCAAAAGCGAGTGTTCTTGGCATCGAAGAAGATTTCCATGAAAAATATGATATCCATATTCATGTTCCAGAGGGAGCTGTTCCGAAAGACGGCCCATCTGCAGGGATCACGATGGCAACGGCTCTTGTGTCTGCATTAACCGGCAGACCAATTCGCCGCGAAGTTGGGATGACAGGGGAAATTACCTTACGAGGTAGAGTCCTGCCAATTGGCGGCTTGAAAGAAAAAACACTAAGTGCTCATCGTGCGGGACTGACGAAGGTTATTCTTCCTAAGGATAATGTAAAGGATATTGATGATATTCCTGAAAGTGTTCGTAACGAATTAGAATTTGTACCGGTATCACATGTTGATGAAGTCCTGAAGCATGCACTTTTGGACGGTGACGTACGATGAAGGTAGTTAGGTCAGACATTATCATCAGTGCAGTGAAACCAGAGCAGTACCCGGAAACAGAGCTGCCTGAATTTGCTCTTGCAGGCCGTTCAAATGTCGGTAAGTCTTCTTTTATTAATAAAATGCTTAACCGTAAAGGGTTAGCCAGAATTTCATCGAAACCAGGTAAAACCCAAACGCTAAACTTTTACCTGATTAATGAAATACTTCATTTTGTCGATGTCCCCGGATACGGATATGCAAAGGTGTCAAAGTCAGAACGGGCCGCTTGGGGAAAGATGATTGAAACGTATTTTACGACTCGTGAGCAATTACGGGCGGTTGTCATGATTGTCGATTTACGTCACCCGCCGACAACCGACGATGTCATGATGTATGATTTTTTAAAACATTATGAAATTCCATGCATCATCATTGCAACAAAGGCAGATAAAATTCCAAGAGGGAAATGGCAAAAACATTTAAAAGTTACGCGCCAGACCCTTGAGCTGGATAAAAATGATCATCTTGTTCTTTTTTCTTCCGAAACAGGTGAAGGAAAAGAGCAAGTATGGCAAATCCTGCAAAGTTATATGTAAGGAAAATTCGAATCGCTGATAAATAGTTCGGTCCACTGAAAAACAGGTAAAAAACGCTGATATATACCCCATTGGGAAATTAAAACGCCTGGCGCAGTTCATGATGCGCCAGGCGTTTTCCCGTATAAAGAGGATAGTAATGTATGGAATTGTTAAGATATTTTGTGAAGTTTAACTGCTTCTAAATGCCCAATTAGCCAACAAACCAAAAGGGCTGGAAGAAAAAACTATTCTTTTAGAAGTTTCACGGTCATTTTTTTCTTTTTAGTAGAAAATATATACCAATAACAATTAAAAGGGCGGGCCAAAATTTCCAAATAAAATTCATTCCGTTTTGCAGCAATCCAAAATATTCGGCAATTTTATCATAAAATAACAGCAACATCGCTAAAATAAGAAAAAGGAAAGCTTGGAACAGGCCATTGTTTGTTTTTTGAAAGCGAAGAAAAAATCCAATTGATATGATCAGGATTAACATGCCGATTGTATTCGTGGGCCAGAATGATAAATGGCCTGAAAGATGAAAATGAAGACCAAAGCCACACATGATGACCCCTGGTAGAATTGCTTCGTATTCTCTTGCAGAATAACCTTGACCTAAAAAGGCTATTCCAACAATGATAAGTAATGTCGGCCAGGTGAAAAATTGCTGAAAAAGCGTAATGCCTGTTTGCTGTAATAAAAAGTAAGCTCCAAATCCGATAAGAATGATCCCAGGGAAAATTCGTTGATTTTTCATTGAAAACACCACTTCCAATAAGGTTCACTTGAATCTAGTCTGTTTTTTTGGTACTGTACATAAGGAAGTAATTTGTCCTATTATTTTCTTTAGAATAAAAATCCTAACGATTAAGTTAAAGCATGACCGAAATGGCTCGGCACACGGCAAGTTTTACTATATCTTATCACATAGTTTCGGTTTCTGTTCACATTTTTCGAGAAAAGTCGAAATTGCGCGTGATATAATCATACTAGTTAATTATGTAATCTAATTGGGGGTGTACTTAACAAAAATGTATATAGTAGTCGTTGGTCTTAACTATAAAACTGCCCCTGTAGAAATCCGTGAGCGGTTAACATTCAATGAAACCGAACTTGTGGATGCGATAAAAAAGTTAAACTCCAAAAAAAGTATCCTAGAAAATATTATTTTGTCTACATGTAATCGTACAGAAATTTATGCGGTTGTAGATCAGCTGCATACTGGCCGTTATTATATAAAAGAATTTCTGTCAGAATGGTTTGGAATGGAACAAACTGAATTTTCACCATTTCTATTTGTTTATGAAAATGATGGTGCAGTTGAACATTTATTTAATGTTACGTGCGGACTCAACTCCATGGTTTTAGGAGAAACACAAATCCTTGGACAGGTGCGAACAAGCTTTATGTTAGCACAGCAAGAAGAAACGACGGGATCAGTGTTTAACCACTTGTTTAAACAAGCGATTACATTGGGCAAACGCGGTCATTCAGAAACAGATATTGGCGCAAATGCCGTTTCTGTCAGCTATGCTGCAGTAGAATTGGCCAAGAAAATTTTCGGTTCACTTGCAAATAAACATGTGTTAATTTTTGGTGCTGGAAAGATGGGTGAATTAGCAGCACAAAACCTGCATGGGCATGGTGTGAAAAAAGTAACAGTCATCAATCGTACGTTTGAAAAAGCAAAGGTACTTGCAGCCCGTTTCAATGGTGAGGCTAAAACATTGGCCGATTTAGAGAGATCTCTAGTAGAAGCAGATATCCTGATCAGCTCGACTGGTGCGAAGGACTTTGTTATTTCCAAAGAAACGATGGCTCGTGTTGAGAAAAAGCGCAGGGGCAATCCATTATTCATGGTCGATATTGCTGTTCCACGTGACTTGGATCCAAGAATTTCTGAACTTGAAAACGTTTTTTTATACGATATTGACGATTTAGAGGGAATTGTAGAGGCCAACATGCAGGAGCGGCAGAAAGCCGCAGCAAAAATTAGACTCATGATAGAAAAGGAAATTGTCGACTTCAATCATTGGCTTGGCATGCTTGGGGTGATCCCTGTTATTTCTGCACTTAGGGAAAAAGCCCTTGCGATTCAGTCGGAAACTATGGTTAGTTTGGAAAGAAAGCTGCCAAACTTATCTGATCGCGATATAAAAGTGTTAAATAAACATACAAAAAGCATTATTAACCAGCTTTTAAAAGATCCTATATTACAAGCGAAAGAATTGGCCGCAAGACCGGATGCAGATCAGGCAATGGAATTCTTTATGAAAATATTTAATATTGAAGAGCTTGTTCAGGAACAACATTCGAAAGCAGCCGAAACGAATAAAATCCCGGTTCGAGAAGTTCAGGCTTCTTTTCAGTCATAAGGGGCCGAGGCTATGTTTGATGTCTTTATGACAAGGCTTCATGAATTAACAGTTGTTCTATATGCCTTCAGTGTGTTGTTATATTTTTTCGACTTCATTCACCATAACCGGAAGGCAAACCGTATTGCCTTCTGGTTACTTGCATTTGTATGGGTTTTACAGACGGTTTTCCTTGTTTTCTATATGAAAGAAACAGGCAGGTTCCCTGTACTAACCATCTTCGAGGGACTCTATTTTTATGCCTGGGTATTAGTAACATTGTCAATTGTTATAAATCATTTATTACGAGTTGATTTTATCGTCTTTTTCACAAACATCCTTGGCTTTACTGTTATGGCGATTCATACCTTTGCCCCGATGCAATACCATTCGCATATTATGGCTGAGAAGCTAATGTCTGAACTGCTTTTAATCCATATTACAATGGCGATTTTATCTTACGGGGCATTTTCTTTATCCTTTGTTTTTTCGTCATTATACTTGCTTCAATATGATTTATTGAAACGGAAAAAATGGGGAACTCGCCTGATCCGGCTGGCGGATTTAGAAATGCTTGAAAAATCATCCTACATATTGGCTGTCATAGGTGTTCCGATGCTGCTTTTAAGCTTAATCCTTGGCCTACAGTGGGCATTACTAAAGGTTCCTGGGATGCCTTGGTATGATATGAAAATTATCGGGTCGTTCCTGTTACTTACGGCCTACAGCATCTATTTATACCTGCGAATTGTGAAAAATCTATCTGGGAGAAAATTAGCCATTTGGAATACAGCATCATTTTTAATTGTTTTAATTAACTTTTTTTTGTTTAGTCAATTATCATCATTTCATTTATGGTACTCGTAAAACTAGGAGGCAGTCATGCGAAAAATTATTGTTGGTTCTAGACGAAGTAAACTGGCATTAACACAAACAAATTGGGTTATTGAACAGCTTAAACAGCTTGACCCGCGTTTCGAATTTGAAGTAAAAGAAATCGTCACAAAAGGCGATAAAATTTTAGACGTTACCCTTTCAAAGGTCGGCGGTAAGGGTTTATTTGTAAAGGAAATCGAGCAGGCCATGCTTGATAAAGAGATTGATATGGCAGTTCATAGTATGAAAGACATGCCCGCTGTACTTCCTGAAGGTTTAATCATCGGCTGTATTCCTTTCCGTGAGGATCACCGTGACGCTCTTATTTCAAGAGGCCATGTAAAATTAAAAGATTTAAAACCAGGAGCGATTATCGGTACCAGCAGTCTGCGCCGCAGTTCACAGATTTTAATTGAGCGCCCGGATTTAGAGATTAAATGGATTCGCGGCAATGTCGATACGAGATTAGCAAAATTAGAATCTGAAGAATATGATGCGATTATTTTAGCGGCAGCTGGTCTTTCCCGCCTTGGCTGGACATCTGATGTTGTGACCGAATTTATCGATTCGGATGTTTGTATTCCTGCAGTTGGCCAAGGGGCATTATCAATAGAGTGCCGTGAAGACGACAAAGAACTACTCGAACTATTTGAAAAATTCACCTGTAATAAAACAGAAAGAGCGGTTCGTGCCGAACGTGCTTTCCTGCAAAAAATGGAGGGCGGGTGTCAGGTACCAATTGCCGGCTTTGCACGAATAGATGATGAAACCGATGAAGTGATACTGAATGTATTAGTCGCTTCGCCTGAAGGCCATGATGTCTTCAAGGGAGAACTTCGCGGACAAAATCCGGAAGAGCTTGGAATTCAAGCTGCTGATTTATTAATTAAAAAAGGGGCCAAGGACCTGATTGAAAGGGTCAAACGGGAGCTCGAAGGTCTATGCTAGAATCCTTCCCTTTGCTTGATAAACAAGTCCTTATTCCAAGAGGAAAAGATCAAGCGAAATCCTTCTCAGAGCTAGTCGAAAGGTACGGAGGGACTCCTATCGAAATTCCTCTTATTGCATTTCGTCCGATTGAAAAAAATCAGCGCCTTCAAGACTGTTTGAAGGCCCTTGATACATATGACTGGATTATTTTTACGAGTAACGTGACGGTCGAGACTTTTTTTTCTTTTTATAATGAAGTTGATACGACCTTTCCGAAAATCGCTGTGATTGGGAAAAAGACTGCTGAGGTTTTGAAGGATAAAGGGCTGCGTGCGGAGTTTGTCCCCTCGGCCTATGTAGCAGAAGTGTTTGTTGATGAGTTTTTGCCATATATCAACAACAGTTCACGGGTACTGCTCCCGAAAGGAAATCTTGCCCGGGAATATATCGCCAGAGCTTTGACAGAGGTCGGAGCTGAGGTGGATGAAGTCGTCATATATGAGACATATATGACGGAGGAAAGCCGTGTGAAGCTAGCGCAGATGCTTGGTGACAATCAGCTAGATATCCTCACGTTTACTAGTCCATCCACTGTCGATCATCTGATGGATGTTGTGAACGAAAATGGACTTCATGAGCAGTTGCGGAACTGTGTAATTGGCTGCATTGGGCCGATAACAGAGAAAAAGTTACTAGGTTATGGACTTGTGGTACATGCTTCTCCGGAGGAATATACCGTGAAAGAAATGATCAAAAGCACGATAGCTTATTTAGAGAATGAAGAGAAACTCTCTAAAAAATAAACCCGCAAGTAAGTCGGGGATAACCGTAAGTAAGGCGGAGTTATTCGCAAGTAAGTAGGGAAATCCGCAAGTAAAGGCGGAGCTATCCACCGGTCAAAGCAAAATTTCTTAATTATGTTTAATCATATGGAGGGAAAAATAATGGAATTACAATTTTCACGTCATCGCCGTTTGCGTTCAAGTGCCAATATGCGCTCACTTGTGAGAGAAAATCACTTAAGAGCGGAGGACTTCATTTATCCGCTGTTTATTTATGAAGGTGAAAATATCCGTAATGAAGTATCTTCCATGCCGGGGGTATTCCAAGTATCGATGGATAATCTTAAAGCAGAAATGGATGATATCGTCGCTCATGGGATTAAATCGGTTTTGTTATTTGGGATCCCAATGACGAAGGATGCTTGCGGTGCGCAAGCCTATCATGACCATGGTATCGTTCAAGTAGCAACACGTTACATTAAAGAAAACTATCCAGATATAATAGTGGTTGCCGATACTTGCTTGTGCGAATATACAGACCATGGGCATTGTGGAGTGGTTGAGGGAGAGAAAATCCTTAACGACGAATCGCTTGAATTACTGGTAAAAACAGCAGTTGCCCAAGCTAAAGCGGGTGCAGACATCATTGCACCATCCAACATGATGGACGGCTTTGTTGCTGCTATTCGTTCCGGTTTAGATGAAGCTGGTTTTACAGATATCCCAATCATGTCTTATGCAGTTAAATATGCGTCTGCATTCTACGGCCCTTTCCGTGAAGCAGCAGAGGGTGCGCCTCAATTTGGCGATCGTAAAACCTATCAAATGGATCCTGCTAACCGCATGGAAGCATTTAGAGAAGCAGAATCAGATGTTCAAGAGGGAGCTGACTTCTTAATCGTCAAACCAGGAATGCCATACCTTGATATCGTTCGTGATATGAAAAATAACTTTAACCTGCCTATCGTTATTTATAATGTAAGCGGTGAATATGCAATGGTTAAAGCAGCTGCTCTTAACGGCTGGATTGATGAGAAAAAGACCGTGCTTGAAATGCTTATCGGTATGAAGCGTGCAGGCGCGGATCTCATAATTACTTACGCTGCAAAAGATGTGTGCCGCTGGCTTAAAGAAGAAGAGGAATAAACATTATTTGAAAAGAGGGAATAGAATGCGTTCGTATACAAAATCGATTGAAGCATTTAAAGAAGCCCAAAGCCTAATGCCCGGCGGTGTAAACAGTCCGGTTCGTGCCTTTAAATCCGTTAATATGAGTCCAATTTTTATGGAAAAAGGCAAAGGGTCAAAAATTTATGATATTGATGGCAATGAATATATTGATTATGTACTATCATGGGGTCCGCTTATTCTCGGACACTCCAACGACCGTGTCGTCGAAGCATTGAAAAAAACAGCGGAACAAGGTACTAGCTTTGGAGCCCCGACATTATTAGAAAATAAATTAGCACAGCTTGTGATTGAACGCGTGCCATCAATCGAAATAGTAAGAATGGTAAACTCAGGAACAGAAGCAACAATGAGTGCCCTTCGTTTAGCACGCGGCTATACTGGCCGTAACAAGATTTTAAAGTTTGAAGGCTGCTACCATGGCCATGGTGATTCGTTATTGATCAAAGCGGGTTCTGGGGTTGCTACACTCGGTTTACCTGACAGCCCTGGTGTACCAGAAGGGATTGCTTCAAATACAATCACCGTGCCTTATAATGATCTTGAAAGTGTCAAATATGCATTTGAACAATTTGGCGAGGATATTGCTTGTATCATCGTTGAGCCTGTTGCCGGTAACATGGGTCTTGTTCCGCCTCTTCCAGGCTTTTTAGAAGGACTTCGTGAGATTACTTCCACAAATGGTTCCTTACTTATTTTCGATGAAGTTATGACCGGTTTCCGTGTTGGTTACAATTGTGCACAAGGTTATTTCAATATAACACCTGATATTACATGCCTTGGAAAAGTGATCGGCGGCGGACTTCCTGTTGGAGCTTATGGCGGTAAAGCAGAAATCATGCAGCAAATCGCTCCAAGCGGCCCAATTTATCAAGCGGGAACGCTGTCAGGGAACCCGCTTGCGATGACTGCTGGGCTAGAAACCTTAAGCCAGTTAACGCCTGAGCATTACAAGGAATTTATTCGTAAAGGCGACATGCTTCAAAAAGGCTTTGAGGCAGCTGCTGAAAAATATGACATTCCAATCTCCTTTAATCGTGCTGGTTCAATGATTGGCTTCTTCTTTACAAACGAAGCCGTCATCAACTATGAAAAAGCGAAGACCTCTAATTTGGAATTCTTTGCAGCCTATTATCGGGAAATGGCAAACCAAGGAGTATTCTTACCACCGTCACAATTTGAAGGACTATTCCTATCAACAGAACATTCTGATGAAGATATTGAAAAGACCATTAAAGCAGCTGAGATTGCTTTTTCGAAGCTTAAATAATATGGTTGTGGACACCCACCTTGTTTTGGTGGGTGTTTTTTGTATGTATTTTTAGAAGTCAAAATGCTGAGTTAGTTCGTGGACTGGCTTAGGTGAACTATATGGTTATGCTAAAAAGCAGTTTGGCGGAATTCATCTTAAGTTTAGCGGAAATAATAACTAACTTGGCGGAATTACGCTCCAAGTTAGCGGAATTGCTCCAAAAGTTGGCGGAATTACCCCAAAAGNNGGTGGAATTCATCGAAAGTTTTGCGGAATAAATAATAACTTAGCGGAATTACACTCCAAGTTGGCGGAATTCCTGCACAAATCCGCGGAATTGCCCCCACAGCCCATCAACTCAAACCCTCAGAATCTTCCCCTATCCAAGTTTTTGTACCTAAGACTCCAATTCTTTTCTCACCAACCAAGCGTTTTTTATCATAAAAAAAAAACTTTCTTCATAGAGTGTAAGTGACATTGTGATTTTACTTGGAAGATACGAAAGGAGGAGTCGCTTTGTCCCAGGAGAATCAATCGTGCCTGCGATTTTCCTTGGAGGAGTCGCTGTGGTTTAGAAAAGGACAGGAAGTCGAAGATCTAATTTCGATTTCCCTAGACCCTGACATCACCATCCAGGAAAACGATCAGTACGTAACCATACGTGGTTCGCTGGAACTAACCGGCGAATATAAAAGTTACGAAGCAAGCGATGAAAACGAAGATGAGGGTTTTACTTCTCAAAAATTTGTAGAGAGGGTTACAGAACGTGAAGAAGAAGGCAACTGTGAATTTTCACATCGATTCCCCGTTGATATCACGATTCCGAATAATCGGATTCAAAGCATTTACGATATCGACGTCCTTGTAGAATCATTTGATTATTCATTACCTGAGCGCAGTTGCTTGAAGCTGTCGGCGGAGCTAACCATCAGCGGTTTATACGGATCAGAAGAACAAGAACAACAAATGGAAGAAGAACCAGAGTACGAAGTGCTTCATCGCTCTGAATCTGAATACCAAGATGATGAAGTAGAAGTCGAACAGCAAGCAGTTCAAAGCAATTACCAAGACAATTTCTTGTTCGAAGCAGAGGCAAGAAAACAGCAAGAAGAAGAGCCTATTGAAGTATTGCCGAAATTCCCGACCTTTAACTATCAGCCGCAGGTAGAATATGAAGATGAAGAAGATTTCGAGCCTGCGTGGAACTTCCAAGAAGCAAGAAATGATGGCAGCAAGCATGAAGAGGTGGAAATAAAACAGGAAGTTGTGGTGGAAATTGAGCCGGAGGAACATCATTATGTTGAAAAACATACGGTTGAAGAAGAAAGTTCATCTTCTTCTTCTGATGATGTAATCAAAAAGGTAAAGAAAAAGCTGTCAGGTAAAAAGAAAAGCATGACGCTGACAGAGTTTTTTGCCCGGAAGGACGAAAGTACGGGCCAAACAAAATTAAAGGTATGCATCGTGCAAAAAGGTGATACAGTTGATAGTTTGGCAGATCGCTATGACGTTTCAGTTCAAAATCTCCTCCGTGTCAACAATCTAGAACTGAATCAAGATGTCTTCGAGGGTCAAGTTTTATACATTCCTGGAGCCCTTGCGAAAAAATAATCTAATGGCAAAAAAGATGAGCGGGTTTCTTTGACCTGCTCAACTTCTTTTAAAAGTATTCCCTCCTTTTCTTTGAAAGAGAGATGAGTTTTCATGAATGATTCGAACCGATTAGAAACCGTTACACCAATATTAAGAAATTATCATATCGAGCCTTATTTTGTTGAAGATTACGGCATTGTCCAAAAGATTTATTCAGACAAAGGAACCTTTGCCTTAAAAAAAGTCCCTCCCACTATCGGGACGGATTTCATCCGCCATGTTCATCTTCTATATCAAAAAGGGTTTAACCGAATTGTGCCGATTTATCCGACAATGGATGGGAGGTATGCTGTTTTACATGAAAATAATCTTTATTACATCATGCCATGGATGCCGAACGATCAAAAAGAAAATCGCGAGTACAAAAACCATCAGCTTTTTCGCGAATTAGCAAGGCTCCATACCCTATCTGCCAAGGAGATAACAGTCAGCCAAGAAGAACGAACAGAGCATTATGAAAAGACGATCCAGCAGCTTGAAAAACATCAAGAATTCCTTGATGGCTTTATTGATACATGTGAAAAAAAGACCTATATGTCGCCGTTTGAATTGCTTTATTGCTTATATTACAACGAAATAAGGCAAGCACTGCGCTTTTCAAAATCAAAATTTGAAGAATGGTATGAAAGCACAAAAGAAAACGACAAGGCCCGGATGGTGATTACCCACGGGAAATTATCATCAGAGCATTTTCTCTTCGATGAACGGGGCTATGGCTTTTTCATAAATTTTGAAAATGCCCGCTACGGCTCACCGATCCATGATCTCCTGCCGTATTTATCACGAGCATTAAATACCAGCCCAAAAAGGAATGATTCGGCTCTTGATTGGATTTATCATTATTTTAAATACTTTCCGTTTAAAGAAGATGAAAAACTATTGTTTTACAGCTATTTAGCTTTGCCGATCCCTATCATGCAAGTGGCAGAAAACTACTACCGTAAGGAGCGGTCAAGGAATGAGATGAAATTTGTCCGACAGCTGCAGCACCGCTATTGGCATTTAAAAAATTCCGAGTATATCGTGATGCGAATGACGGAAATTGAAAACCAGCAGAAACAAGCAAAAGAAGGAGCCCAGCCGCAGTAAAAACCTGCAAAATGGGCTCCTTAAATAATTTCAAAGTAAATTGAAATGGCAATTGCGATAAAAAACGATAACAATAACACATCAAAGACAGTTGGTAAAAAAATCGTCCGAATAAATTGGAAAATCACAAACGGAATAATTAATTGTCCACAAAATCTTCGAAACGTTCTAAACCAGGGACGGTGTTTGTATTTATTAAAATTTCCTTTCATTGAAACCCCCCCTAAAAAATATGACATTTATTTTCCACGCATTAACGGGCAGTAAGATCCCCCTTTTAAAACTTAAATAATCAAAAGTGCGTCTGGGATCAACTGCCCCTAAAAGCCCGATAAGTTCAACTAACAATAAGCGGGGGGAGGAAAAATCCCCCCACTTATTGTAGTTTCACTATATTTATATTCAAAATACCCAGTTTGTTCCCTTAAAAAAAGCATATAGTATAAAAAATAAAAAATTTGGCCATCCTGATTGACGTCAATCCCCTTTTTTGGGTAGTATAACTATATACTTAATAATAAAAGCAAAGACAGGGAAGAGTACGATGCCATCCTGCTTAAAGAGAGGGAAATCATTAGCTGGAAGATTTTCTAAGAGGAACGTCGGAAGGTCGCCCATGAGCTTCTTCTGCGAACGGATTGCAAAATCTCAATAGTTGAAGACGGATGAAATCCGTTATCTTATTTAAGAGCCAATCATATTTCTGGATTGGAAAAAAGGTGGTACCGCGAAGCAAACTCCATTCGTCCTTTTATGACGAATGGAGTTTTTTGTTTTTCTCGGAAGGTAAAAAAAGGAGGAGTTTTAGATGGAAACAAAGGAAATAACAATGCCTACCAAATACGACCCGCAATCAATTGAAAAAGGGCGTTATGACTGGTGGTTAAAAGGTAAGTTTTTCGAGGCTAAAGATGATCAAGGCAAGCAGCCATACACAATCGTCATCCCGCCGCCAAATGTTACCGGAAAACTTCATTTGGGTCATGCATGGGATACAACATTACAAGATATCATTACTCGTATGAAGAGAATGCAAGGCTATGACGTACTTTGGCTTCCAGGGATGGACCATGCCGGGATTGCAACACAAGCGAAAGTTGAAGAAAAGCTCCGCAACGAGGGTAAAAGCCGCTATGATTTAGGCCGTGCAAAATTCGTTGAAGAAACATGGAAGTGGAAGGAAGAATATGCTTCACACATCCGTCAGCAGTGGGCAAAGCTGGGCCTAGGCCTTGACTACAGCCGTGAGCGTTTCACCCTTGATGAAGGTTTATCTGATGCGGTTCGTGAAGTATTTGTAACCCTTTATAAAAAAGGACTCATTTACCGTGGAGAGTACATTATTAACTGGGATCCTTCTACAAAAACAGCTCTATCCGACATCGAGGTCATATACAAGGATGTTCAAGGTGCCTTTTATCATATGAGATATCCATTAGCAGATGGATCAGGTCACATTGAAATTGCGACCACTCGTCCTGAAACAATGCTTGGTGATACGGCTGTTGCAGTACATCCGGAAGATGATCGTTACAAACACTTAATCGGTAAAACTGTAATCCTGCCAATCGTGGGGCGTGAAATCCCAATCGTTGGCGATGATTATGTTGATATGGAATTCGGTTCAGGTGCGGTAAAAATTACACCTGCTCATGATCCGAATGACTTTGAAGTCGGTAACCGACACAATCTGGAGCGCGTTCTTGTAATGAATGAAGACGGCTCCATGAATGCGAAGGCCGGTAAATACCAAGGCTTAGACCGATTCGAATGCCGCAAGCAAATCGTCAAAGATCTTCAAGAACTGGGCGTTCTCTTCAAAATTGAAGACCACCTTCATTCTGTTGGTCACTCCGAACGCAGCGGTGCGGTTGTTGAACCATATCTTTCAACACAATGGTTTGTAAAAATGCAGCCGCTCGCAGATGAAGCGATTGCCCTGCAAAACAAAGAAAATAAAGTAAACTTCGTTCCTGATCGTTTTGAAAAAACATACTTACGCTGGATGGAGAATATCCGCGACTG
The DNA here is from genome assembly GCF_036965245.1 of Neobacillus drentensis. Taxonomy (GTDB): domain Bacteria; phylum Bacillota; class Bacilli; order Bacillales; family Cytobacillaceae; genus Neobacillus; species Neobacillus drentensis_G. The sequence goes on along the minus strand of NZ_JBALPG010000048.1, from coordinate 82,379 downwards.
GTGTATTTCAAGACAGCTTTGGTGGGGTCACCGGATTCCGGCTTGGTACCACAAAGAAACAGGAGAAGTATACGTTGGTCTTGAATCCCCGGCAGATGCTGAGAACTGGGAGCAGGATAAGGATGTATTAGATACATGGTTCAGCTCGGCACTTTGGCCTTTCTCGACAATGGGCTGGCCAAAAAAAGAAGCGGCTGATTTCAAACGTTATTTCCCGAATGATACCCTTGTGACTGGATATGATATCATCTTTTTCTGGATATCTAGGATGATTTTCCAAAGCATCGAGTTTACTGGCGAACGTCCATTTAAAGATGTTCTCATTCATGGTCTTGTTCGAGATGAGCAGGGACGTAAGATGAGTAAATCACTTGGCAATGGTGTGGATCCAATGGATGTCATCGAAAAATACGGTGCCGATGCATTGCGTTACTTCCTATCAACAGGAAGTTCACCAGGACAGGATTTACGCTTTAGTTTTGAAAAGGTAGAATCAACCTGGAATTTCGCCAATAAAATTTGGAATGCCTCCCGTTTCGCGTTAATGAATATGGATGGCATGACATATGAGGAAATTGATTTAAGCGGTGAAAAGTCGGTTGCTGATAAGTGGATTTTAACTCGTTTAAATGAAACGATCGAACATGTAACAAGACTTTCCGAGCGTTATGAATTCGGTGAGGTTGGCCGTGCATTATACAATTTCATTTGGGATGACTTCTGTGATTGGTATATCGAAATGGCTAAGCTGCCGCTATATGGTGATGATGAAGCTGCTAAGAAAACGACTCGTTCGATTCTTGCCTATGTTTTAGACAACACAATGCGCCTGCTGCATCCGTTCATGCCATTCATTACCGAGGAAATTTGGCAAAACCTTCCTCACGCTGGTGAGTCGATTACGACAGCAGCATGGCCGGTGGTAAAACTAGAACTTTCCGACGACCAAGCAGCTCAAGAAATGAAGCTGCTCATGGAAATGATTCGCTCTGTACGGAATATCCGTGCTGAAGTAAACACACCAATGAGCAAAAAAATCAAAATGCTAGTAAAAGCAAAGGATGAAGCGGTTCTAAAAGCGATTGAGAATAACCGCAGCTATATTGAACGTTTTTGTAATCCAGAAGAATTGCAATTGGGTGTTGATATTGAAGTACCTGAAAAAGCAATGACCGCTGTAATTACAGGCTTAGAAATCATCCTGCCGCTCGAAGGCTTGATTAACATTGATGAAGAAATTGCCCGTCTTGAAAAAGAATTCGAGAGATTAAATAAAGAAGTTGATCGAGTTCAGAAGAAATTAAGCAATGAAGGATTCATGAAAAAGGCACCTGAAAATGTAGTTGCTGAAGAGCGCGCAAAAGAAAAGGATTATCTTGAAAAGAGAAGCATTGTTGAAGCTCGTATTAAAGAATTAAGAGGATAATGAGAAGAATGAGGCGAATCTAGCAATGGATTCGTCTCGTCTTATGAAAATCCTTTAAAAAACAAACAGAATTCCGTCGGAACAGTCCAATATTATGGGAGATGGTGCTTTATCGGCGGTTTTCTGTGGTTTATCGGCGAACCCGAATCTTTTATCAGCGAATTTTGAAATTTATTAGCGAATTTCCCACTTTTATCAGCGAATCAATCTGTTGAAGTAGAAAAAATAGATGGGGTGTTACAAAATGTTCACTACATATAATGAAGCCCTAGACTGGATTCATGGAAGACTAAGACTAGGAATAAAACCTGGTTTAAAAAGAATGGAATGGATGATGGACAAGCTCGAGAATCCTGAGAGCAAAATAAAAGCAATCCATGTTGGCGGAACAAATGGCAAAGGCTCAACCGTCACCTTTTTGCGCTCGATACTTCAATCTGCGGGCTATACAGTAGGTACCTTTACTTCACCGTATATTGAACAGTTTAACGAGCGGATTAGTATCAATGGGAATCCAGTCAGCGACGAAGAACTTTTACAGCTGGCAAATATGATTCGTCCATTAGCAGATGAGCAAGAGGAAACAGAGCTTGGAGGCCCGACTGAATTTGAGGTCATTACTGCGATGGCGTTCTATTATTTTGCCAATATTAGAAAAGTAGATATTGTGATTTTTGAGGTAGGTCTTGGTGGAAGATTTGATTCAACCAATATTATTCAACCACTGGCCTCTATCATTACAAATATCGGTCTCGATCACACTAATATACTTGGTAACTCGTATGAGGAAATCGCCTTTGAAAAGGCTGGAATTATTAAAGAGGAGACACCAATTTTTACAGCGGTCAAACATCCAGGAGCGCTAAAAGTGATTGAAGAACAGGCAGAAAAAATGTCTGCGCCAATTTATAGGTTAAATCAGGAGTTTACGATAAGTGGACATGAATCATTAGCAAGAGGAGAAGTGTTTACATTTATAACAAAACTTCAATCCCTTGAGCAGTTAGAACTCAACATGATTGGCCAGCATCAAACGGAAAATGCATCAATAGCCATACTTGCCGCCCAATACTTAAATCAGATTGGCTTATTCACAGTCACTGAGCAAGCAATACGAGTCGGATTAAAGCAAGCGTTTTGGCCTGGAAGATTTGAAGTTCTCTCAGAAAATCCACTCGTGATCATTGATGGCGCCCATAATGAAGAAGGAATAACTGCGTTAACCCATGAACTATCTATCAGATTCAATGACCGAAATATCCATATTGTATTTGCAGCGTTAACGGATAAAAAGCTTGATGAAATGATTAGCAAACTTGATAAAATTGCAAACCAAATTTCATTTGTCAGCTTTGATTTTCCTCGTGCAGCCAAAGCAGACCAATTGCTTAACATTAGTCAATCTCAGAATAAAAAGGCAGTCGATCATTGGCAATCCTACCTCTTAGAAGAAATAAAAATGTTAAAAGCTAGTGATATGTTAGTAGTGACGGGTTCCCTCTATTTTATTTCAGAAGCGAAGCCGCACATTTGTAAATATCTGAAAAATTAAACCTTTTCCTTATGACAATGTCTATTATAAATGGTAAAATAATGTTATCTTGAATTAAGCATATTTGTCGGGGTGGGGGATTAGGATGGATGTAAAACCGCAAATGAAACAAGCGATTTTTCTTGTATGGCTCTTGATGGTTCCGGCAGGATTGTGGTTCACCTATAATAATTATCCCCCTAATATCTCTGTAAATTGGTTAGATCTTTTGGCATTTTTACTATTAACCTCAATAGTAGCCGCGGTGCCGATTGTTATTAATAATATGTTTATTTTTTTAATCCAATGGGTAGCGCTTGCTACCTTTTTGCGCTTTGGTTTATTTGCCGAAATTATTTTTGCTCAGATAGCTGTGGTTGTTTTACTACTTAAGTTAAGGATCCTTCGAAAAGGAGAATTATTTAGGCTGCCACTTAATTTAAATATGTTTTTTTTAGTTTCCTTTATCAGCGGCATTATTTATTACATTCTTGGCGGGCAGACAGGCCCAAACTTAACCCATGATCCCCGCTCATTGTGGCTTGCAGTTTTATATGTAGTCCTAAACTATTTGCTAAATCAAATCATGGTTTCTTTCAATCTTTTTTTTATTTATAAAATTAAAAAATCCTTTTTTGGTAAGGATTTTTTCGTCGAGACGGTAACAACATTAATCACACTCCCAATTGGTTTTGTGTTGTACATACTTTTTAATCAAGTAGGCTTAATAGGTCTATTGTTTGTGGGAATTCCATTTGTCAGTCTATCAATTATCTTTAATCTCTATTATTCAAGTGAAAAAATAAATGAATATTTACAGAAGGCTTCAGAGATCGGTCATCAGATGGCAGAGCGTCTGTATGTAGATGATGTCCTAGATCTGTTTATTCAGAAACTGAGTGAAATGCTGCCTGTTGATTATTCTTATATACTGGAGGCTGACGGCGAAGTACTTAAATTGATTCGTCGAATGGAAGCTGGATTAGTAATGCCAAACGAAAGCCTTTCTTTGAAAAAAAACGAAGGGATTTGCGGTATGGTTTGGTCGAAACAAAAAGCTCTCTTATTTACATCAAGGAAAGAATGGCAACAGTATTCTACTGATAACATTCCGAATGATGTAGAAAGTATTTTAGGTGTACCGATTATGAGAAGTAAAAAACTAATCGGGGTGTTAGTGCTTGCTTCAAAGCGAAAACGAGCCTATGAAAAATCGCAGCTGATGATAATTGATATACTTTGTTCGCATTTTGCGGTAGCAATTGAAAACGCCAATAATTTTGAACAAACCAAAAGGCAAAGTGAACGCTGTGCCTTAACAAATTTATTTAATTATCGCTACTTTGAAACGTTGCTGACCGAGGAGTTCGAAAAAGTAGCTAAGTTTGAGCGAAAAATTTTATCGTTAATCATCCTTGATATTGACCACTTTAAACAGGTAAATGATACGTATGGTCATCAAAGCGGAAACGAAATTCTTCGTGAACTCGCCGGCAGATTGAGAAAGCTTGTCGGATGCCGCGGAACGGTTGCGCGGTATGGCGGCGAAGAATTTGTTGTTCTTTTACCGGATATGTCGAAAGTAGAAGCCTACCAAATGGCAGAACAAATTAGAGAAATGGTATCTAATTGGCCATTTACACTTCAACAGTCCTTGGAATTAGGCAATAACCAACAGAAGATCATGATTACCGCCTCAATTGGGGTTGCCACGGCACCAGAAGATGCGGAGGATTCATTGGCGTTGATTAGGCATGCTGATCGGGCTCTTTATGTGGGTGCTAAGCGTGCTGGCCGGAATCGGGTGGCGGAGTATTCGTCTTGTTAAAAAGAGGTGTGTCTAAGTTGTTTTTTACAACTGGTCACACCTCTTTTTATGTTGTTAATTATAATCAACATCATTTATGACTGTATTTACATTATCTCCCCATTTGATGTTAAATTCAGGCGGTATTTGGGTTCCACACTCTTTAATAAATGTATCGAGATTAACGAGATGTTCCTGTTGATTTACAAGCTGTTATATTGAGAAAAATCCAACCATTGAAATTCTAGAGGAATCAACATTTTCATTATAAGAATTTGCTAATAAAAAAGAAGATTGAAACAGCTGAATTACTTAATGTTATTGCAACAGGAATCTATCAGGCTGTTTTGCCATCGAATTTTTCTATAGTAGAAAGAAATATAGGAAGTTCTCTTCCGAATTATGCAAACTTAGGATTTGAAGCGAAAGTAAATCCACGTAATAATACGGATTTTATTATAAAAGTCCAAATAAGACAATCCGATGATGATAGTTCTTTTGTCAGGGGTTGTAGGGGTCATTGTCATGTCAATTATGATGCCAATGTTCTCAATGTTCGACCAAATGAGCTAAAATTGCATAAATATTAAAATTGAGACAAATTTTGCTAAAATTTTCTTTTCTTCAGATGACAATTATTGTATACTCACGGAGAAATAGTACTAGGTTAAAAGAACCGGAAGGAGATGTTGAAATGGTAGAAAGTTTACGTTTAAAGCTTAAGGAACAAAAAGGTTTTACCTTGATTGAATTACTAGCAGTTATCGTTATTTTGGGGATTATTGCGGCAATTGCGGTTCCAACAATCAGTAGGGTAATTGATAATAGCAAAAATAAGGCAAAAATAACAGAAGCAATCCAAATTATTGATGAAGCAAAATTAGCACAAGCGGAGGGTGCCCCTAGTGATTCTACGAATAATACAATTACTTGGACTCATACTGAAGGTACTAGTGCTACGACTCCTTTAGATTCATATATATCAAAATTAAAGGACAAGTCTTTTTCTGTAACATATAATATATCAACTAAAAAATATACAATTAATGGTCATGAATCAGCACCTGTAGTTAAAGATACCTATGATGATAGTATCTCTGTTACTGAAGATCAATTTGCAACAGCTGTTAGATAAAATGACTTATTTTTTATTATTTGTTTACGGATTAGTTCTAGGCTCCTTCTTCAACGTAGTCGGCCTTCGAGTTCCATTAAAAAAATCAATTGTTACACCAAGATCAGCATGTCCCACTTGCGGGCATCAGTTGACACCATTTGAACTCATCCCTGTGTATTCATACATAATTCAAGGGGGGAAATGCCGCGGCTGTCAGTCACGGATTACTCCAATTTATCCGATTATGGAATTACTTACTGGAATTCTTTTTGGAATAACACCTTTAATTGTTGGATGGTCTGGAGAATTATTAGTTGCCTTATCACTAATATCGATGCTAATGATTATCGTTGTTTCAGATATAAACTATATGATCATCCCTGATAAAATTCTAATCTGGTTTGCAGGGCTTTTTTTATTGGAAAGGATTTTTTGGCCGTTATCTCCATGGTGGGGAAGCCTCATTGGAGCAGTTACAGGTTTCCTTGTTCTTTTTGTGATCATGTTTGTCAGCAAGGGCGGGATGGGCTTTGGTGATGTGAAGCTCTACGCCGTTCTTGGTTTTGTATTAGGCTTTAAACTGGTACTTTTATCATTTTTTCTCTCAACCTTATACGGTGCAGTAATAGGCGGCTTGGCCATGCTTTTTAAAATAGTTAAGAAGCGTCAGCCGATTCCATTTGGACCATTTATTGCAGCAGGAACATTGACAGCCTATTATTGGGGACCGGATTTAATTGATTTATACCTGCGGTTTCTTACTCAAGGATTTTAACTAAGGTGTTTTTGTATGACTTTTTCTCTATTTACACCCAAAAACCGAATTATCAACCTGGTATTAAATGACCATTCCATTCGTTTTCTTGAATTGAAGCAAACGGACCCTTCCTCTGCACAAAGGTGGAATGAAAGGTTTCTTCCCCCGGGCATTATTGGTTATGGAAAGATAGCTGATATTGATTCCTTAACGAGCATTTTGGAAGAGTGTATCGATGAATGGAAGATGCGGAGACGCTCGATCCGTTTCTTAGTACCAGATCCTCTTGTTATTATTAGAAAATAGAATCTTTAAAGCGGATTGTCGTGGTAGAATCGATTAGTTATACAGGCGGCCAAGAGATAACTAGTTTGGATCCAGAAGTCAAACCAATAAGCTACAGCCTGACGATTTCTGTTTTTTACATGCCTAGTTTAGCTGACTTGGCGGCAGATCTTCCGAAAATCGACGCACCTGCACCGGCAGGAAAAGATAATCCATTAAGCGAGTTTCCTGCTGTGACACAAACACAACCTTAATTACCAACATGGCGAACTAACAAATAATTTGGCGAAAGTCTACGATAACAAGACGACAAAAGTCTTGTTATTTTTTTTTGCCTTTATGATAGGATGAAACCAATTACCCGTCGGAAGAGAGAGGAGTACAATTAGTGGACAAGCCTAAAAAAGGCAATACAATTAAGATCAAATTAAATGCAGAAACCCAGCCTGTTCAGGATGAACCAAAAAAAAGTGAGCCGGAAGTGAGCACCGAGCCTGTTACAAGAGTAATTAAAATAGATTCGAATAAGTTAGATTCTAAGTTAGATTCGGATGTTTTATTGGAGACTGCAGCAGCCCAGGAATCTGTCGATGAAAGCTTTGACTGGATTATTCCAGAGTCCTCAGAAAATGATATAGAAGAATTTAATATAGTCAGCAGTAAAACGCCCAAGAAAAGTAGTGTACCTAAAATAACATCCTTTTCATCCAATTCTAAGAAAAAGAATGTCCAGCCGCTTGGATCCATCGTCATTTCAAGTATTTTTGCGATCCTGATTGGTACAACGATAGGTATTGTTATGCTAAAGTTGTTGACAACAGGACCTTCTGATAAGACAGTAACTGAACCACCTGTTGTAGAAGAAAAAGGTGGGACTGATAAGAAGCCTGCTGCTGGTAAGACGACATCTGCAGACCTAAAGCAACTAACTGCTTATGTCATTCAAGGCGGATTCTTTTCATCAAAAGACGGTGCGAAGGAAACCGCATCTCAAATATCATCAAAGGGTGTACCGTCTCAAATAATAGAAATGGAAGGAAAACATTTTATCTTTTTAGGTGCTGCAGATTCGATTGAAACGGCAAAATCGCTAAGTACCCAATATAAAGATAAGGGTGTTGAGGGTGCATTTGCAAAACCGTTGTTGCTAGATGAAAAGAAAGTCTCAGATATTTCAACAAAAGAAAAGGACTTTTTAGAAACTGTCCCTGCGATTTACGAGACCCTTTCTTTAGTGACTTCAAGTGCTCTATTAACTAAATCCATTTCAGAAGAGTCCACAAAAGCATTAGCTGGCATTGAAGAACAATTAAAAGTAAACGACCTTAAAAACGAAAAGGTAAAAAATCTAAAAGTAGAATTATCCAGCGCAGAAGAAAAGGTTAAAGCCTTCCAAAAATCAAAAGATGCCAAGAGCATTCGCGAAGCACAGCAGCATTTATTAAATTTCCTATCAACCTATTATTCCATGTAATCGACATATCTCGATTATTATCCGGGAAATATAAGCAAGATAAGCCTGTCCAATGGAGGCAGGTTTTTTAGTGGCAAAAAAATCACTTTGCATAATTTGACATATTTCTTCAAATTTTAATCATATAAAAATTGTTTGCACTGGCAATTTCTGATACGATTAACTTGTATCTCCCTATACAAATGCAAAAAGGTAAGGTGATTAAATGCAGAACCTCATTTTAGCCTCTTCTTCTCCACGGCGAAAAGAACTTCTAGAAAATCTCCACTTAACATTCGCGATTTCAAGCAGTGAAGTTGATGAAAGCTTTGATCCTTCGCTCTCCCCGGAGGAAGTAGTGATGGAGTTAGCCGAGCGTAAGGCACAGGCAGTTTTTAATCAAAATAAAGATGCCTTTGTGATTGGTTCGGACACGATTGTCGTTGCGAATAATCGAATCTTAGGAAAGCCAGCTGATGAAGCAGAAGCAATAAGTATGTTAAAAAGTTTGTCAGGTCAGCAGCACGATGTATTTACGGGTGTTTCAATTGTGTCTCCAGAAAGTTTAACTCGTTTTTATGAAAAAACGGAAGTTTGGTTTTGGGAGTTAACGGACGAAGAAATTAAGGCCTATGTACAAACTGGCGAACCGCTTGATAAAGCAGGTGCATATGGCATTCAACAGCTCGGAAGTATGCTTGTCAAAAAAATAAATGGAGACTATTTTGCGGTTGTCGGTCTGCCTGTTGCCAGAACTATTAGGGAATTGAAAAAGGCAGGCTATCAGTTGCCGTATTAACTTTTATTAGGTTCATTAACTCCCTCGATAAAAGGGAGGAAAAAAAGTGACCACAAATACATTAATGATCCGTGATTTTCCGCAAGATGAACGGCCGAGGGAACGCTTTATCCAGCATGGCCCGCAAAGCTTATCTAATCATGAACTAATTGCCATCCTGCTTCGCACCGGAACGAAGGATGAGTCGGTATTACAATTATCGAATCGCTTGCTTAACCATTTTGAAGGTTTAAGACTTTTAAAATCAGCTACCTTAGAAGAAATAACCGAAATAAAAGGGATTGGTTCGGCTAAGGCGATTCAAATTCTTGCTGCCGTTGAAATTGGCAGAAGAATGTCCAACTTAAATTATACTGACCGCTATGTGATTCGGTCCCCTGAAGACGGGGCTAAGTATGTCATGAACGATATGCGCTTTTTGACACAGGAACACTTCGTTTGTTTATATTTAAACACGAAAAATCAAGTAATTCATAAACAAACTGTTTTTATCGGCAGCTTAAATGCCTCAATCGTGCATCCTCGCGAGGTTTTCCGAGAGGCATTAAAACGGTCTGCGGCATCAGTAATCGCCCTGCATAATCACCCCAGCGGCGATCCCTCACCAAGCCGCGAAGATATTGAGGTCACTAAGAGGCTGGTTGAATGTGGAAAAATAATTGGAATAGATTTGCTCGACCACCTCATTATTGGTGAAAACAAGTTTGTGAGTTTAAAGGAAAAAGGGTATTTATAACACTAGGATATTATTTGACGATGCGCTATAATATTGGGTATGATTTTTTAGGACTGATTTAAAAAAAGCTATATAAATAGTACGAAAAAAGACATGATAAATAAGGTAATTACCTGCCTATAGGAATTTGTGCATTTCGTATCAGAAAGGGAGATACAACATTATGTTTGGAATTAAACCTAGAGATCTTGGTATTGACTTGGGGACAGCAAATACCCTCGTATATGTAAAAGGAAAAGGAATTGTCTTACGGGAGCCATCAGTAGTTGCTATGCAAACCGATACAAAAAGTATCGTGGCAGTGGGAAACGATGCGAAAAACATGATTGGACGGACGCCCGGGAATGTCGTTGCGATGAGACCGATGAAGGATGGTGTCATTGCTGATTTTGAAACAACTGCATCGATGATGAAGCACCACATTCGTCAAGCACAGAAAGGTACTAATCTTTTCTCTGGAAAGCCATATGTTATGGTTTGTGTGCCGTCAGGTATTACGGCAGTTGAGGAAAGAGCTGTCATCGACGCGACTAGACAGGCAGGGGCAAAGGATGCCTATACGATAGAAGAGCCATTTGCGGCAGCGATTGGTGCTAACTTGCCTGTTTGGGAACCAACCGGCAGTATGGTTGTTGATATTGGCGGCGGTACAACAGAAGTCGCAATTATTTCATTAGGGGGCATCGTGACAAGTCAGTCAATTCGCGTGGCCGGTGATGAAATGGACGATTCGATTATTTCATATATCCGTAAAAATTATAATTTAATGATTGGGGAGCGTACGTCGGAAACGATTAAAGTAGAAATCGGATCTGCTGGTACGCCTGATGGCATCGATAATATGGAAATTCGCGGACGTGATTTATTAACAGGTCTGCCAAAAACGATTGAAATTACGGCTAAAGAAATTGCCGCAGCCTTAAATGACACAGTCTATGCGATTGTCGAAGCTGTGAAGAATACATTAGAGAAGACTCCGCCGGAACTGGCCGCAGATATTATGGACAGGGGAATTGTATTAACAGGTGGGGGCGCGCTCCTTCGTAATTTGGATAGGGTTATTAGCGAAGAAACGAAAATGCCTGTCTTGATTGCCGAGAACCCGCTTGATTGCGTGGCCATTGGAACAGGAAAGGCGCTCGATCATATTCATTTATTTAAAAACAAAGCAAAAGATTCCCGTTAAATCAGAAAAGCGGAAGCGCCTTGTTCCACGGGTCTGTGTTCCCCTAGGCGCTGAAGCTGACAACACGGAAAGCGATATTGATTAGGTGTTATTTAAGGGAGAAGAGCGAAGTTCACTAATGCTAGTCAGTTTTCAAAGTTCAAAGATTTAAAAATTCGTATTTATTAGAAAAATAGAGGTGTATAATCATGCCACAGTTCTTTTTGAATAAACGACTGATTATTTTGCTTGTCAGCATAATTGTTCTCGTGGCATTGATTGGGTTTTCTATAAGGGAGAGAAGTAAATTATCCTGGCCGGAGCAATTTGTTAAAGACACAACCGGCTGGGTTCAATCCTTGGTTTCAAAGCCTACCAACTATGTTGCAGGCTTTTTCGAAAATCTCCAGGACTTGACAAATACATATGAAGAGAATAAGGAATTAAAATCACGCATTGAAAATCTTGCCAGCCTTGAAGCACAAGTTCAAGAGCTGAAAAAAGAAAATAAAGAATTACGTGATGTTCTCGGTGAAAAAAAGACCTTGAGAGATTATGAACCACTTCCAGCTACTGTTATTGGCAGAAACCCTGATCGTTGGCATGAAATGATTATTATTGACAAAGGTAAAATAAACGGAGTCAAAAAAAATATGGCTGTTGTCACGGCAAACGGCCTGATTGGAAAAGTAAAAAGTGTTACTCAATTTAGCTCTACCGTACAGCTATTAAGCTCAATGGATCCGAAAAACCGGATTTCCGCCATTGTCCAAGGCGAAACAGATGTGCATGGACTTGTGGAAGGCTATGATAAAGAGAAGAAATTGCTTATGGTGAAAGCCATCCCTTCAGGGGCAAAAATTGAAAAGGACCAAACTGTCATCACCTCAGGGTTAGGCGGTATTTTTCCAGCAGGGTTACCTATTGGAAAAGTGGTCGAGGTTAAACAGGATCAGTACGGATTAAACCAGACAGCACTTGTGAAACCTGGGGCAGATTTTTACGATATTAAAAATGTGATCGTTACGAAAACAAACAAAAAACCGGTGGATGCAACCGAAACCACTGAAGGGAAGGAGGAGGAATCGTGAAAAAGTTCCTTCTTCCTCTTTTGTTTCTGTTTTTATTTATTTTAGAAAGTCTTTTTGTTCAATATGCACCAGCAGACATGTTGGGACGGAATCTCATTGTAGCTCCCCATTTTCTCTTTGCCGCCCTTTTATTTCTGACGATTTATGTTGGAAAGAAACAGGGAATTATATATGCGGCTATTTTTGGATTATTATTTGATATTGTCTACATCGAAATTATTGGGATCTACCTATTTCTTTATCCATTTATTTGTTATCTTGTTTCAAAAATCATGCATATCATGCAGAATAATATTGTGATTGCCTTCCTCGTATCTCTTTTTGGCATCGCCTTATTAGAAGTGGGGGTTTACGAAATGGATCATTTAATCCATGTGACAAACCTCGATTTTATGAGCTTTATCAATTTGCGTTTTTATCCGACCCTTATCTTGAATGCCGTCTTTATCATTATTGTGGGATATCCTTTTAAGCGGATTTTTGAAAAGCATGCTGAAGCACTAAGAGCTGAATAATTATTTTATCTTGGTTTACGGAGTATGAGTTTTCTCTTTAAAAAAGAGGAGAATGGACGCATCATGTCGAAATTTAATTAGGATGTTAGTATTTTTGATTCGGAATGTGCATGACGACATGCAAATTTCATTTTTGGTAGGAAAAAATTTGCTTGTTTTGAAATTGCTTTTTTAATTATGAGGTGAAATTTCTCCATGAAAAAACGGCAAAATGTTACAATAAAAGGAACGAAGGAAGGTCTTGTCCTTCATCTTGATGATACATGTTCCTACGAGGAACTAAAAAAAGAACTCGATCAAAAGCTTTCGGCCAACTCGAGGACACAGGAGGAACGTAACTTATTCTCCGTGAAAGTACACGTTGGCAATCGATATTTAACCGAGGAGCAACGCGAAGAGCTGAAGAGTTTGATTCGCCAAAAGAAGAATTTAGTTGTGGATGATATTGAATCGGATGTCATGACAAAGGAAGAAGCGAAACGGCAAAAGGCCGAAAATGAGGTCATGACCGTTTCTAGCATTGTTCGTTCAGGCCAAGTGCTCAGAGCCCCTGGTGATTTACTATTAATCGGTGATGTCAATCCAGGCGGATCGGTCGTTGCCGGTGGAAATATTTTTATCATGGGGTCATTAAAAGGATTGGCACATGCCGGCTGCTATGGCAACGAGGAGGCTGTTATTGCAGCGTCCAATATGAAACCAACGCAGCTTAAGATAAGTGATTCTATCAATCGCGCGCCAGATACCATACAAAAAAATGAGAAAAGGGAAATGGAATGTGCTTACATAGATGAGGACCGTCAAATTATTGTTGATAGATTACAAGTTTTAATTCATTTAAGGCCTAATTTAAACAGATTCGAAGGGGGACATTAAAGTGGGTGAAGCAATAGTAATTACATCCGGTAAGGGCGGAGTAGGGAAAACGACAACTTCTGCTAATATTGGCACAGCATTGGCCCTTCAAGGAAAAAAAGTATGCTTAGTGGATACAGACATCGGTCTTCGAAACTTGGATGTCGTCATGGGGCTTGAAAACAGAATTATTTATGATCTTGTCGATGTGGTCGAAAAAAGGTGCAAAATCCATCAGGCATTGGTCAAGGACAAGCGCTTTGACGGGTTATTATATTTACTGCCGGCAGCACAAACCGTTGATAAATCAGCTGTTAAGCCCGAGCAGATGAAAGAACTGATTAGTGAATTAAAGCAAGACTATGATTATATCTTAATTGATTGTCCCGCTGGTATTGAACAGGGCTTCCAGAATGCCTTGGCCGGAGCTGATAGAGCAATTATCGTCACAACACCAGAGGTTTCCGCGGTTCGTGATGCAGACCGTATCATCGGCCTGATTGAAAAACAACAGAACATGGAAGCTCCTAAATTAGTAGTCAACCGTATCCGCAATCATATGATGAAGAGCGGCGATATGCTTGATATTGATGAAATCACCCAGCATTTATCCATTGAACTCATTGGCATCGTTGCCGACGATGAAGAGGTCATTAAAGCCTCCAACCACGGTGAACCGATTGCCCTTAATCCAAATAGCAGGGCATCTATTGCCTACCGCAATATTGCCAGAAGGATTCTTGGAGAATCCATCCCGCTTCAGCCGCTAGAAGAAGCAAATAAAGGTGTTTTTACAAAAATTAAGAAGTTTTTTGGTGTTCGATAATTAATGTGCCTGTCCTTATTGATGTGGACAGGCTATTTTTTATTTTGGACTCTATATATATTCATTTGTAACAATAAAATTTAGGATAACCTTTATGTGAAGTCATACTATGCCATTGCTCTTCATAAACTTGTACAAAAAGTGGGAAAAGGGTTGATGGGTATGGCGCGGACTACACCGGAGGAAATACGGCGACGAATCGCTAAAAGGAAAAAAGAACAGGGCTCAACGACTAAAACACCAGAACGCCAAATGATTTGGCCTGGCGAGGACGAAAACTACAATTTTAATCATACTACCTCTACTGGAAAAGGAGGCGGGGATTCCGGACATCCATTATTTAAGAAGGAAGTATTCTTTTTCAAAATATTGGCGTCTGTACTCCTTTTTTTAACAGTTGCCATTATGTTTCGCAATCATAATGCAACCTTTGAGCCAGTAAGGGACTTTGTTACAAAGCAAATGGACCAGGATTTTAAGTTTGCCACAGTTTCCAACTGGTATGAAGACAAGTTCGGCAAACCATTGGCCCTGCTCCCATTTTCAGAGGACGATCGAGCTGGAAAAAAGAATGTTGTCAAAGAGTCGGATTTTTCCGTTCCGGCGATGGGAAAAATCCTTGAAAACTTTGAAAAAAATGGCCAAGGCATCATGATTGAAACGGAAAAAGGTGCCGTAGTACAGTCGATAAATGATGGGCATGTTACTTTCGCTGGAGTTAAAGAAGGGTTGGGGAAAACAGTCATCATCCAACACCCCGATGATTCAACAACATGGTACGGAAATTTAGATGAAATAAAAGTCAACTTATATGAATATATCGAAAAGCGAACGGTGGTGGGAACGGTTTCC
Organism: Neobacillus drentensis; assembly: GCF_036965245.1. Classification (GTDB taxonomy): domain Bacteria; phylum Bacillota; class Bacilli; order Bacillales; family Cytobacillaceae; genus Neobacillus; species Neobacillus drentensis_G. Next base: position 67,164 of record NZ_JBALPG010000048.1, on the reverse strand, counting down.
GTGTCAACCGGTGAGGATAAAACAAAAGGCAAGTATTATTTTGCCATTAAAAAAGATAATGATTTCATCGACCCGATCCAGGTGATTCGCTTTGAATAGAGCCATTACGTTACTACGACAAGTACAGATTCATCCGTTGCTGTGGATTGTGATTGCCCTATCGATTGCAACTGGTCATTTCCTTGAAGTCTGCCTGCTACTTGCGATTATATTTATACATGAAATGGGGCATGCTGCTGCGGCTTCTTTTTTTTCATGGAGAATTAAGAAAATCACCCTTCTGCCGTTCGGCGGGGTTGCCGAAATGGATGAGCACGGCAATCGTCCCCTTAAGGAAGAATCGATTGTTGTGCTTGCCGGACCGCTGCAGCATGTGTGGATGGTGGCGGCAGCATACGGCTTTGTTTCGCTGCACGTGATTCCTGAAGATATATTTAAACTATTTATTAGTTATAACGTTATGATTTTGGTGTTCAATCTTTTTCCCGTTTGGCCGCTTGATGGCGGAAAACTGGTATTCTTACTGCTCTCATTAAAAAGTTCTTTTCCACATGCACATCGTCTGACACTGTTGATTTCATTTTTCAGCCTATCCCTGTTTTCGATAATCATTTTACTGGCTGCACCTGCTAATATAAATGTTTGGGTCGTAATTGCCTTTTTATTTTTCTCACTTTACCATGAGTGGAAACAACGACGCTTTATTTTCATGAGATTTTTATTAGAGCGCTATTATGGAAAAAAGTCGGGTCTGCAGGCATTGAAGCCTATCCAGGCCAATGAACAGGACTTACTCATCCATGTGCTGGAAAAATTTCAACGCGGCTGTAAACATCCGATCATCGTCAATGCGGGCGGAAAGGAAACAGGCACATTGGATGAAAACGAGCTCCTGCATGCCTATTTTACAGAAAAGCGCCTAACCGATAAAATCAGCGACCTTCTCTTTTCATATTAAAAAAGGGTATAATAAAAAGAGCGGAAGCGCCCGATAAACGAGCGCTTTTGCTGTGACTGAGGATACCTGGCGGTTGATAAAGGCTGAATATAAGTTTTTTTAAATTTGATTCTTCATAATAGCGTTGAAGGACAAATCCGGAGAAAAGAAAGCAAGATTTGGCCCTCATAAAGGCAATGAAGGCCAAAACAGGAGAAAAGATATTGAGATTAGTCCTTCATAAAGGCGATGAAGGACCTTTCGGGTGGAAATCCATCTAGATTAGTCTTAATAAGGCAATTCTAGAAATACAAATAACAGGAATAAGTTATTATTTTAAAAGTGAGGACACGTGGTTTGGAAACATTAATTATCAATTACACCGCACGAGAGAAGCGATTTGCTTATTTAAGAGATCACCGTGTAGAACAGATCATTTTTGACCGACCAGAACATCGCTCGCTGGTCGGTAATATTTATTTTGGGACCGTTACAAAGGTGTTGCCGGGGATGAATGCTGTGTTCATCGATATTGGCGAGGAGAAAAATGCCTATTTGCACCGTGACTCTCTGCCAGCATACGTGCTTTCATCTGAAAAACAAAAAAATATCACTTCGTTCGTGCATCAAGGAGAAAAAATTCTCGTTCAGGTGGACAAGGATGCAACCGGCACAAAGGGACCAAAAGTTACGGGGATTATTGAAATACAGGGGAATCATCTTATTTACATGCCTAAAGGACGTTATGTGGCCGTATCGAAAAAAATTGCCGATGTAACTGCGCAGGCAATGCTTCGCAGCCTTGGCAGCGGTCACAAAACGGAAGAAGAGGGGATCATTTTTCGTACTTCTAGCATTTCAAGTACAGAGGAAGAAATTCAAGAAGAGCTGCAAACGTTAAGACAACAATTTCAAGAACTATTGCAGAAAACAACCTCCCTAAAAAAACCGGGATTAATTTTTCAAAAAGATACCTTCATTGAAATGATCTTGACTCAGGCTGCAAGGATGAAGATTGGAGAAGTCATTGTCGATGATCTAGCGGTAAAAAAAATGCTTGAGCAGGCCAACCCTAAAGTGAAGCACTGTTACTACAACGGAAAAGAGAATATTTTTTCAGCCAACCAAGTGGAGCATGAAATTGACAAAGCGCTCAAGCGGATTGTCTGGCTCGATCACGGTGCCTATATTATATTTGATGAAACGGAAGCATTGACGATTATTGATGTGAACACTGGAAAATTTTCCGGTAAGAACGATTATCATGATACTGTTCTTAAAACCAATCAGCTGGCAGCCCAAGAGATTGCCAAGCAACTGCGCCTTCGCGATATCGGCGGCATTGTCCTGATAGATTTTATTGATATGAAACGCGAGCAGGATAAACAGACGATTCTCAACAAGGTTGAGACGGAAATAATGAGAGATGAAAAAAGAACAAAAATCATTGGTTTTACCCCGCTTGGGATTCTTCAACTGACTAGGAAGAAGACAAAGGTCACACTGTCAGAGGCTCTCCAAGTAAAATGTCCAGTCTGCGACGGCACAGGACGGATCCTTAGTGCTGAAACCATCGCGTTCCGGCTTGAGCGAGAGCTGTTAGAGCATCGTCATGCTGAATTCGAGGCAATTTTAATAGAGACAACCCGAGAGGTGAAAGAAACTCTTCTGGGTGCAGATCATGCACACAGAAAAGTATTAGAAGACCTGCTGCATGTAAAACTTTATTTTTCCATACAACCATCTGTTAAACCGTATTATGTCTTGAAACAATTTGGCGATGACAAGGATATCTCCCCAAAAGCTATTGACACTCTTGCTTGAATTATGTTAGTATTCTAATGTTATGTTTGTAGCACCTGTGCTACAACCGCGCAGAACAGGTAGTAAGATTTTGCGAGATTCGCAAGACGCCTGTATATGGCGAGTCTGAGTTTATAAGGAGGTGCAGTTCATGTACGCAATTATCGAAACTGGCGGTAAACAACTTAAAGTCGAAGAAGGCCAAGCAATCTACATTGAAAAATTAGATGTTGAAGCTGGTGAAACAGTTACTTTTGACAAGGTTCTTTTCGTTGGCGGTGAAACTGTAAAAGTTGGAAGCCCTGTTGTTGCAGGCGCTACTGTTACAGCTAAAGTTGAAAAACAAGGCCGTGCGAAGAAAATCATTGTTTTCAAGTACAAAGCGAAGAAAAACAACCGTAAGAAGCAAGGTCATCGTCAACCTTACACAAAAGTAATCATCGAAAAAATCAACGCGTAAGGTGTTGGATTATAGATGATTGGGATTACGATTACTCGTACTGAATCCGGCTTGATTCAGTCTTTCGAAATGAGCGGTCATGCATTATTCGCGGATCGAGGAAAGGATATCGTTTGTGCAGGCGTATCTGCTGTCTCTGTTGGAGCAATCAACGCAGTGCACGAACTGACAGGTGTCACTCCCGATCTTGAATATCGAGCAGATGGGTTTCTCCGCTGTGTTGTACCGGAAGAACTTCCGAATGACATCCACGAGAAAATTCAGCTGATTCTTGAAGCTATGGTCGTTTCCTTACGGACGATTGAAGAAGAGTACGGAAAGCAAATAAAAATTACCTTCAAAAAGCAGGAGGTGGAATAAATGTTATTAAAATTAGATCTTCAGTTGTTTGCATCTAAAAAGGGAGTAGGTTCTACAAAGAACGGACGTGACTCTATCGCAAAGCGCCTTGGTGCTAAGCGTGCAGACGGTCAATTTGTAACTGGTGGTTCGATCCTTTACCGTCAACGCGGTACAAAGATTTACCCAGGTGAAAACGTAGGCCGTGGAGGAGACGATACTCTTTTTGCAAAAATCGACGGCGTTGTGAAATTCGAACGTTTAGGTCGTGACCGTAAAAAAGTGAGCGTTTATCCAGTAGCTCAAGAAGCTTAAATAGGACATCAAAAGGAAACTCTAACCTGTTTGGTTAGAGTTTTCTTTTTGCTAGCGAATTTTACCTCCCAACTAACACGTCAGGAAACCTACTTCTTATAAGCTTCTTTTCGCCTCTACAATATAAAATTGCTTACTCATGTTTGTTTTTTTGATATACTATCAGAAACAGTGTCCAACACACAATGTGGGAGTGTACGTATGGGGAAAGAATGGGATATCGTGGAAGTGCTGCGGCACTCACGACATGATTGGTTAAACAAACTCCAGCTAATAAAGGGAAACCTGGATTTAAACCGAATTGATCGGGTAAGAGCAGTCATTGATGAAATTGTCATTGAAGCGCAGCATGAGACAAAGCTTTCGAATTTACATATGCCAATGTTTGCTGCCCTGCTATTAAAATCCAATTGGGAAAATCCTTCATTTAAACTAGAGTATGAAGTAATGATCGATTCAGAATCAATTAGAATTGATGACACAAACATGACAAATTGGACAAAATCCTTTTTTTTATGTTTAAATCAGGCAATAGAGGAATTTCAAGAAAACCATTTATCCATCACAATTGAACCGCAAATAGATGGTGTTCGTTTCTTTTTTGATTTTAGCGGGATAATAATAAAAAGGGAACTGATTGAAAAATTCCTTGCTGAACCCGCAGCGGATGTATTGGTCAAGGAATTTTCGGGAAGTGAACTCGCGCTGGAAGTTTTTATGCCAGTACTATAACAAGGTGTTTTGACATCAGTTTATGTAAAATGCAAGACTGGAGGAATTAGATGTTTGTCGATCAAGTCAAAATTTATGTAAAAGGCGGAGACGGCGGTAATGGTATGGTCGCATTTCGTCGTGAAAAATATGTTCCAAATGGCGGTCCTGCCGGCGGTGACGGCGGAAAAGGTGCCAGTGTCGTTTTTGAGGTAAACGAAGGGCTGAGAACGTTAATGGATTTTCGCTATAAGCGCCATTTTAAGGCGGATCGTGGTGAGCATGGCATGTCCAAGGGGCAGCATGGAAGAGGCTCTAAGGATATGATTGTTAAGGTACCCCCTGGAACGGTGGTCATGGATGCGGAAACAAAAGAGGTCATTGCTGATTTAGTTGAGCACGGGCAGCAGGCTGTCATAGCTAAAGGCGGCCGTGGCGGCCGTGGAAATACCCGTTTCGCCACACCGTCAAATCCGGCACCGGAGATTGCTGAAAATGGAGAGCCTGGCCAAGAGCGTGATGTTATTCTGGAATTGAAGCTTTTGGCTGATGTTGGTCTCGTTGGTTTCCCAAGTGTTGGGAAATCTACCTTATTGTCTGTTGTCTCATCTGCTAAGCCGAAGATCGCTGAGTATCATTTTACGACGATCGTTCCGAATCTAGGTATGGTTGAAACAGAGGACAGCAGAAGCTTTGTCATGGCCGACCTGCCGGGCTTAATTGAAGGGGCGAGTGAAGGTGTCGGTCTTGGTCATCAATTTTTACGGCATATTGAACGGACGAGGGTTATCGTCCATGTGATTGATATGGCAGCGACAGAAGGCAGGGACCCATTGGAGGATTACCTGACCATCAATCGCGAATTAAAAGAGTATAATTTAAGATTGACCGAGCGTCCGCAAATAATTGTTGCCAATAAAATGGATATGCCTGATGCAGAAGAAAACCTGCAAAAGTTTAAAGAGCAGCTTGAAGAGGATTATCCTATCTTCCCTATTTCAGCTTTATCGCGTAAAGGCCTGCGTGAATTGTTATTCGCTGTGGCCGATAAATTAGAGGAAACACCAGAGTTTCCGCTTGAGCATGAAGAAGAGGATACCGGTATTCATCGTGTTCTTTACAAACATGAGGCAGACCCTGAAAACTTCACGATTACAAGAGACCCGGATGGTTCGTTTGTCCTCACAGGTGAAAAACTTGAAAGATTATTTAAGATGACAGACTTTTCACGCGAAGAATCTGTCCGCCGATTCTCTCGTCAGCTTCGCGGTCTTGGCGTAGATGATGCTTTAAGACAACGAGGGGCAAAAGATGGAGATATCGTAAAATTATTAGAGTTCGAATTTGAGTTTATTGAGTAGTTTGTAAGGAAAAAGGGCGGAGCGGCGCAAAAAAGAATTAGTACATCCAATCGTGGTTTTACGCTGCGAAATAAGAGAAGCCTAGCTCTGTTCACACCACCTTTTTGGCTAGTTCTTTGAATAATTTTAATTCGAAGTAGATGTTGGCATGAATCCCTTTTACGTTTTGTAAGAGAATGAGGTAGAGTGGAAATGGATAATTTTGACAAAAAATATTATTTGGTCCGTGAGGATGTTTTGCCGGAAGCGATGAAGAAAACGATTGATGTGAAAGACATGCTTGAAAAGGGCAAGGCTGAATCGATTGCAGATGCCGTTCAAAAGGTAGATTTGAGCAGAAGTGCCTTTTACAAATACAGGGATACCGTGTTTCCTTTTTCAACGATTCAAAAGGAAAAAATCATCTCACTCTTCTTTCATTTGGAAGATCGCTCCGGGACACTGTCCAAATTGTTAAGTGTCGTAGCGGCGTCAGGTTGTAATGTCTTAACGATTCACCAAACGATACCGCTACAAGGCAGAGCAAATGTGACATTGTCATTAAACACATCGAATATCACAACAGAGCTTGACGATTTACTTGCAAACTTACAAAGACTTGAATTTGTCGAGAAGGTTGAGGTGCTGGGAACTGGTGCATAGTGGACTTTTATCCGCTGGAGCCTGCTCTCAGCTTTCTTTTTAAATAAATGTGATGCAAAATTTTGAAAAATAGCAATAGTGCTGAACAAGCGCTTGCTCATTTATATTAGGGGAGTGGGGAAGCAATGAAAGTCGGGTTTTTAGGACCAAAAGCAACTTTTACCGAACTCGCGGTAAAAAAGGTATTTCATGGATACGAGCTTGAGCCGTATCGCACAATTCCTGAAAGTATAGATGCTATTGTTGATAAAAATGTAGATTTAGCAGTTGTTCCTGTTGAGAATGCCCTTGAAGGCTCAGTAAATATAACCCTGGATTATTTAACCCATGTCGTTCAAATTCCGATTGTTGGCGAAATTACGCTTCCTATCATGCAGCATTTGATGGTTCATCCTGCAAATAAGGAAAGATGGCAAGAGGTAAGCATGGTGTTCAGCCATTCCCATGCCATTGCCCAGTGCCATAAGTTCCTTCATACCCATTTTAAGGGAGTGCCAATCGATAGTGTTTCGTCTACAGCGGCAGCAGCAAAGATGGTGATGGAAAACCCTGAAATGACTGCAGCGGCGATTGCCAATGAATTGGCGGCGAAGGAATACGGATTAGAAATCGTGCAAAAAAATATTCATGATTTTGATTATAATCATACAAACTTTTTTGTTCTGTCAGAACAAATCTTGGATTTTGAGTCGATTAGCGGTTCAGCGCATTACAAAACGACGCTCATGGTTACCCTTCCATCGGATCAGGCTGGTGCTCTCCATCAAGTGTTATCTGCCTTTGCCTGGAGAAAATTAAACCTTTCTAAAATTGAATCAAGGCCAATGAAAACAGGTATTGGTAATTACTTTTTCATTATTGACCTTGAAATGAAGCTCGATGAAGTATTGATTCCTGGTGCAATCGCTGAACTGGAGGCATTAGGCTGCGGTGTGAAGGTTTTAGGAAGTTATCCTTCCAAGATGGTGGATTTTGAAAAATAAATAGATGCAAGATTTTTACCCAATACCATGTACTTTTGGGGGTATATGGTCACAATAAAAGCTTTTTGTGCCCGTTCCAACTCTAATTTGGGAATACGGTCACAATAAAATGATATTTGTGCTCGTTCCCGTGTTAAATTGTGGAAATCGGTCACAATAAAAGCTATTTGTGCTCGGCCCCACGCTAAATTGGGGATAACGGTCACAATAAAAGCAATTTGTACCCGTTCCCACGCTAACTTGGGGATTACGGTAACAATAAAAGCTATTGCGCCCATTTCTAAGTTAATTTCTGAAATCAGTCACAAAAAACGCCTTTTACACCCGAGATCGCTCTTTTTGGTGAGAATCGGTCAAAAAACGCTTTTGCTCAAAAAAAAGACCCGGTGCTATCCGGGTCATTATTATGATTCAAGCAATATGCCTTCCGCCTTTAATGCGGATTCAGCTTTATTGAGAGCCTGTTCAGTAGTTGCTGAAATAGTATGTAGATGGAAGCCGCCTGTTAACTCCGATAGTAATGAGGCTTGTGTTGTTTCCAATCTTTTTAAGAATTGCTTCACTTCCTGGCGGTTAGAAACCATAATCGATGCAGTTAAATCGCCGTAAACCGCATGTTCAATTTTTACATCCTTCACTAAAACGCCGTGATCCACTAATAAATTTAGTTCCTTTTCTGTATCTTTTGGAGTATGCCTGCAAGCAATCGTTCTTTCGAATACTGGCATGCTGGTACTCTGCTTTAAATAAATGTAGCCTTGGCTTGTGGCAATTATCGGTTCATTTTTTGCCTTTAGAAGCGTGATATCCCCTACAATCACTTGTCTGCTTACATTGGTTTGCTCGGCTAAATCGCTCCCAGTAATTGGGGTACTGCTTTCTTTTAGCAATTGTAAAATAAATTTTCTCCGCTCTTCCCCAAGAATCTTTTTTTGTTCCATATGTAAAAACCGCTCCTCACAGTAGGCATAATACCCAATTTTAACATACTGCTTCTAAAAATAAAACTTTCCCAAAGATAAGGATAATCGTAAATTCCGTTATGACAAACAAACATATTTATTAAAAAAATAGCATAAGTTTTTTTGAAGAATGTTAGCACTTTGCCCATTTTCACATACACTATATGGACTTATGCCATAGGAGGGAAATCAGAGTGAAGATCCATATCGTACAGAAAGGGGATACTCTTTGGAAGATCGCCAAGAAGTACGGCGTGAATTTTGAAGAGCTGAAAAAGATGAATTCACAGCTCAGCAACCCTGATATGATTATGCCCGGTATGAAAATTAAGGTTCCAACCTCTGGGGGATCCGTAAAAAAAGAAGGGACAATCAATATAGGAGTAAAAAAGGAAGTGCCCATTGCTGAGCACCCGTTTGCCAAAGAGAAGCCTAAGGAAATGCCTATTAAAGCAGTGCCGATAAAGGAGGTACCGAAAAAGGAAGTACCTATTAAAGAAATGCCGATAAAGGAGGTACCAAAAAAGGAAGTACCTATTAAAGAAATGCCGAAAAAGGAAGTACCTATTAAAGAAGTGCCATTAAAGGAAGTACCGAAAAAAGAAGTACCGAAAAAAGAAGTGCCTATCATCAAAGAAGCACCAAAAGCACCCTATACTCCTAAAATGCCTCTACAAGTAGTCCCAGAAATTGATGTTAGTAATTATTATATGACAAACATGGCCAATATGACCGTGCAGCCAGAGGTTCCAAAGAAGGAAATTCCAATTCCAGCGCCCCTGCCTGTTCAAGAAGCACCTTGTGAGATGCCCCAGGAATATTGTGTCCCTGTCACACCAGTAATGCCAGGGCCTGGTTTCTGCCCGCCATTTGGGGGAGGCGGATTCCCAATACCTCCTATGATGCCATATTCACAAGGAATGGCAATGGCTCCGCCGCATGGAATGATCCATGGTACTCCAGGCGTCGCTCCAACCGTTGCTGGTACATCAGTTATGCCGGGGCAATTTTTCCATGATGAATCGTCATCATTTATGCCGCAAATGCCAGTTGTAAATCCAGCGTACAACCCGGGAGCTGTGATGGGTGCTCAAAGCCCTGTATTTCAGCAGCCAATGATGGATTCAGCAGGATATGGTCAAATGCCTGCAGGATACGGACAGATGCCGGGAGCTTACAGTCAAATGCCAACAGGATATGGGGAAATGCCTGCAGGATATGGGGAAATGCCTGCAGGATATGGGGAAATGCCTGCAGGATATGGGGAAATGCCTACAGGATATAGTCAAATGCCAACAAGTTACAGTGAAGTGCCTGCGGGATATGGACAGATGCCAGCAGGATATAGTCAGATGCCAACAAGTTACAGTGAAGTGCCTGCGGGATACGGACA
>NZ_JBALPG010000048.1:23373-57246 GCF_036965245.1 Neobacillus drentensis | reverse complement strand
TGCCAGCAGGATATAGTCAGATGCCAACGGGATATCCAGCAGCCGCACCGACTGGTTACCCTGGGGCAGGACCTGCAACCGGCGGGTACCCAGCACAAAATCCGCCAGAATTGACCCAAACTTCACCTGTAATGCCTGGAACAATGTACGGTAAACCTGGGATGGGAGGCTCCCCATACGGTTATCCTCAAATGGGAGGGCCAGGACAACAAGTAATGGGAGGACATGGTTATGAATCGTCAGATATGATTGCACCTGCTGCCTATGGTCAAATGCCATTCGTGCAGAGCCGTTCACCTCAGGGGCTGCCTGTAGGAACAGGTGCAATGGTTGACTGCGGCTGTGGATCGGAGACTTCTTTGGATGTCATGCAACCTGCTGCCGCGGCACCTAATGCTGTTCCGACAAACTTTGTCCCACCGACACCGCCAATATACAGCGCCCCATATACGGGACCTGTCAATATTGCCCAGCCCCCATATATGAATCCATATGGAATAGGGCCAGTCGGTACAAATCCTTACGGTATGCCAGGTTACAGTGATGAAAGCATTTAATACTTCATTAAACAAAAAAGGGGACGATGATTATTTTAATCGTCTCCTCTCTTATTTTCAGTCGCAGTTTTTTGGAAAAATCATCCAATTTAAACCAATACGTAATTTAGTTTTTTTATTAAAAACCGCTAAACATACCTATATTATGAAAGGATATCATAGAAATAGCAGGCTTAGGCTTCAAGAAGCGTTTACAGCTACACTAAAAAAAGAGGGGTTTTTAAAAACATATTTATTTTTAGCTCCTCCAGTGAAAGAACAGCTTTTTTTTGAAGGAACCTACTTTGGCTGTATCGAGTACATTGCTCCTAATAAAACACCCTTTTCTTTTCATACACAAAAGAATCGTCAAGATGGGATTGAGCTTTTAGAACAATTTCATCAGACTACAGCCTCTTTTCAGTACCGTTATCGAACTTTGCTCCCAAAAGGTCATTTAAAGGAAAAATGGAGGGAGAGGCTCCATATTTTTTCAAATAATCTTCCCTTTTTACGATATTTTATGAATGAACCATTTATCTCAGAAATGATATCATGGGCCGATTGGTCACTGATGGGTATGGAAAAGCATGGCAGCTTTTTTCGAAATGAGCCTTTTGTTATCCTTCATGGAGATGTCGCCCATCATAATTTTTTACGTGACAGGAAAGGAAGTTTACATTTAATTGATTTTGATTTAATCAGCATCGGTCCCCCGTCATTCGATTATTTACAATATGCTAACAGGATTCTGCCCCATATCGACTGGTCATTTAAAAAGCTTGCAAGTTTAAAGCAAATAAAAAAATATTTACCAGAAGAGGCCTTTTTGTATGCCTTAGCTTATCCTGCCGATATTTTTCGAGAATGGAATCGATTGATTCGAGAAAAATCGTATAATGATCAAGCAAAGCTTAATCAAGTACTGGAACTATCCATCAGTCAGTTTTACACTAGAAAAAAATTTATTGATCAATTACAGGAATTATTAAAATAATATTGGCTGGAAAAGGGGCGGAGCATAACAATTGTAAATCAGCATGTCCAATCAAAGTAATCAATATATTTTTATGCGATGAACAAGGTGATGCCTAGCTCTGCTCACACCGTCTTTATTTTGTTAGGTCGGATTTTTAAATGAGTTAAAGTTCCATGTTGGATTGGTGATTAATGCCATATAAGTCAAGCGAATGAAATGGCCATGATAATTGCACCCTATAATTGAGCATGTAATGTATGCTCAGATTGTTTTGAGGGGGTTTTTCGCTTGAACAAGAAACAGTGGATGATTCCTCTTTCCGCATTCTTTGTGTTAGGTGCTGCGGGATGTGCAAGTGATAATAATCGTGCAGGAGTAAATGAAAACAACAATCCAGCACGACCGATTGGGTATTATTCCAATGAAAACCACCCCAATAATGGAAATGAGTTATTGAGGGATAATGATGGTGCGATAACTGAAATGATGGATCATAGTTTCGGGGAAGAAGATCAGGTTATTAACGAACAAAATAGAAGGCAGCAGCAAACTAGAGACGAAAATGGAAATCCCAAAAATCCAACAACCCCGTTAGCAAAAAAGGATCAAAACTTTTTCCAACGAGACAATCGTTTTAGCATGAGTGATATGAATTATCACGGTCATTTGAGTACAAATATAGGAAACACTGGAGTTGCTACGAATCCAAATTTCCAGGATAATTTTTCTAATAAAATTAGAAACAAAGTAGCAGCAATTAATAATGTCCAGGATGTAAGGTCTGTAGTATACGGAAATACGGTCATTGTATCGGTGAATTTATATGATACGAGTAAAGCAGCTGATACAAAGAGAGCCATAAAGAATGTGGTGAAGCCTTACGCAATGGGACGAACAGTAACCGTTATCACCGATGAGGGAACTCTCGGCCGCGACCGTAACATTCATAACGATTTTCAACGCAATAAGGGAGGACAGTAATCCCCTTCCGCTCGAAAATGGGCAAAGCACTCGAGGCTTTGCCTTTTTTTTAAAAGTAACCTCATTGGGATAAAAAAGGCAGAAAAAGGCTAAACTAGAACTGAAAAGAATGTACAATAACAATAAGAGGTGAGTAACATGAGAGTTAATGTGATAGCAATGTACCGGTTTGGATTAGCCGTATTTGCTGTTATTCTCTTCATGTTTATCGGTAGTGCCCCAGGAATGGTAACGACAGGCTCTGCTTCACAACAGGATAACCACCAAACACAACAAAAACCTGAGCCCTTAAACATGACGGTTATTTTGGAAAGAGTCTATCTTGATGGTGAATTAAGTCAGGAAGTAGTCCAAGAAACATGTTGGTCAATGGAGAATTTTTGGGCTAAATATGACCAGTGGCAGCTTACAGATATCAATGAATCGACGTTTGTATTTAGAAAACAAGTTGATGATATATCGCCTTTGCTGAAAGCAAATGGGTTTTTTGGTGTTACTGAAGATGGTATATTGACCATTTTTAATGGAAGACCTGGTCAATCACGAATCATTCAATCTTTTTTTCAAATAGATATCAAGAAGCTCGAAAGTAAAATACAAGAAGAGCTGATTCAAGGCATCCCAATTAAATCTAAAGATCATTATGTTGAAGTACTAGAAACATTCAAGCCTTATTCGTTAAAAAAAGAATAAGAACGACCCCAATCAGACTGATTTTGTAAATTCAGCCTGATTTTTTTTGCAATTTTCCTTGTCCAAACACGTTTTTATAGCTTTATTCAAGGTTATCAGCGAATTTTGAAGAGATTTCAGCGAATTTAGAAATATATCAGCGAATCACCATGATTTATCAGCGGATTCCAACCATTTATCAGCGAATCGGCAAAACTGAATAATTTGACTTTTCATTAAGGTGCGATTTTCTTCAACTACTATCTTTACTTATGATAAAATGAAAGACAGCATGAATTTCACAGCAGGTCCATCCAATGTGGGGTTCAAACTAGAGGAGAGAATACAATTGTATGAATTTATAAAAGGAACCGTCGAATTTGTCGGTCCAGAATATATTGTCATTGAAAATAATGGCATTGGCTATCAAATCTCAACACCAAACCCGTTTATTTATGCTGGTAAAATGGAAACAATGATAACAATCTATACATATCATTACGTTCGAGAAGACATCATGGCACTCTACGGCTTTGAAACAAGAGAAGAGAAAAAACTTTTTACAAAACTATTAAATGTTTCCGGAATTGGGCCAAAAGGGGCGCTCGCCATTCTTGCTTCTGGTGAAGTACAGCAGGTGGTCACAGCGATAGAAAACGAAGATGAAACCTTCCTGGTAAAATTCCCTGGTGTTGGTAAAAAAACAGCCCGGCAAATGATACTTGATTTAAAAGGGAAACTACAGGATATTGTGCCCGATTACTTCCCGAATCTATTTAATGCCGATCAGCTGCCCGTACATTCACAAGACAATAATTCGGCGTTTGATGAAGCCATCCTTGCCCTGAAGGCCCTTGGCTATTCAGAAAAAGAGATTAAAAAGATTTCACCTGAGATAAGGAAAGAACAGCTATCAACCGACCAATACATAAAAAAAGCCCTACAGCGGCTTTTAAAATAGGTGATGATTTATGGAAGAGCGGATTATTTCTAGTGAAGTGAACGAAAACGAGATTAGCATTGAACAAAGCCTTCGACCGCAAACCTTAAAACAATATATTGGGCAGAATCAGGTGAAGGAAAATCTCGAAATTTTTATTAAGGCAGCCAAACTTCGGAAGGAAACGTTAGACCATGTGCTCCTTTATGGACCGCCAGGATTAGGGAAGACAACCCTAGCTTGCATTATTGCTAATGAAATGGGAGTCAACATTCGGACAACCTCAGGACCGGCCATTGAAAGACCCGGCGATTTAGCTGCAATTCTAACGGCGCTAGAGCCTGGGGACGTGTTATTTATTGATGAAATTCACAGGCTGCCGCGAACAATTGAAGAGGTACTGTATCCGGCGATGGAGGATTTTTGCCTTGATATCGTTATTGGCAAAGGCCCAAGCGCCCGGTCTGTCCGCCTTGATCTCCCGCCGTTTACTCTTGTAGGTGCGACAACAAGGGCGGGATCCTTATCAGCTCCTTTGCGGGATCGATTTGGAGTTTTGAGCAGGCTCGAGTATTATAAAGAAGATCAATTAAAAAATATTGTCATAAGAACGGCTGAGCTGTTTGAGACGGAAATTGACGAACCTTCAGCTGCTGAAATTGCCAGGAGAGCAAGGGGAACCCCGAGGATTGCTAATCGGCTTCTCCGCAGGGTGAGAGATTTTGCTCAAGTAAAGGGAAATGGTACAATTAACCTTGTCCTTGCAAAAGAAGCTCTTGAACTGCTGCAGGTTGATCGTCTTGGTCTTGATCATATCGATCAGAAACTATTAAAAGGAATAGTTGAAAAATTCCGCGGCGGCCCTGTTGGCTTAGATACAATTGCTGCATCGATTGGCGAAGAAGCAGAAACCATTGAAGATGTTTATGAACCATATTTACTTCAAATCGGCTTTTTACAACGCACCCCAAGGGGAAGAGTAGTAACCGCTGCGGTTTATCACCATTTTGGAATGGAATTACCTTCTCCATGATAATTTTAATACAGATTAGGATGTCATAATATGAAAGTAGACTTGTTTGATTTTCATTTGCCTGAAGAATTAATTGCCCAAGTCCCGCTTAAAAATCGCGCAGAAAGCCGATTGATGGTGCTGGATAAACAAACAGGTGAGATTAAGCATGAAGTGTTTAAAGAGATAACCAAGTATTTGCGTGAAGGGGATTGCCTTGTCTTAAATGATACCAAGGTATTGCCTGCACGCCTTTTTGGTGTGAAAAAAGATACCGGTGCCAAAATTGAAGTCCTTTTGTTAAAACAGCTTGAAGGCGACAAGTGGGAAACACTCGTGAAACCGGCAAAGCGGGTGAAGGAAGGAACCGAAATTGAATTTGGTGATGGCCTCCTTAAAGCAGTATGTACCGGGACATCAGACCACGGCGGCAGAGTATTAGATTTTAAATACGAAGGTATATTTTATGAGGTGCTTGACCAATTAGGTGAAATGCCGCTGCCTCCATACATAAAAGAGCAGCTGGATGACCGGGATCGCTATCAGACAGTCTTTGCCCGCGAACCTGGTTCAGCCGCAGCCCCTACTGCAGGGCTTCATTTTACGGAGCCATTATTGGATGAAATAAGAGATAGGGGTGTTCATATCGCCTTTATCACGCTGCATGTAGGGCTTGGTACCTTCCGGCCTGTAAGTGTCGATGATGTACTGGAGCATGATATGCACTCCGAATTTTATACAGTAACTGACGAGACGGCCCGCTTGCTGAACGAAGTAAGAGATAAGGGTGGGAGAATCATTACTGTTGGGACAACTTCGACAAGAACTCTAGAGACAATTGCCTCACAAAATGATGGAAAGTTTACTGAGGGCAACGGCTGGACAAGTATTTTTATTTATCCAGGATATGAATTTAAAGCTATCGATGGCATGATTACCAATTTCCATCTGCCAAAATCAACCTTGATTATGCTTGTTAGTGCATTAGCAGGAAGAGAAAATATTCTGCACGCATACAACACAGCTGTTGAAGAACGATATCGCTTCTTCAGCTTTGGCGATGCCATGTTCATCATCTAGGGTAGGGAAAAGGGGCGGAGCGCCGCAAAAGGGAGTCTTTATATCCAATTGGTGCTGTAAATATATATTTTGCTCACTAGTTTGTAGTGAAGTCTAGCTCTGCTCACACCGCCTTTATTGGCAAGGATGGTTCTCTGAATAAAAATCCGTTGTAAATGGTGTGTTGTGAAACACTATTTATGTTTTGCATAAGGAAGGAGACAACAATTTGACTGCGATTCGCTATGAATTAATTAAAACATGTAAACAAACGGGGGCAAGGCTTGGCCGTGTCCATACACCGCACGGCTCCTTTGATACCCCTGCCTTCATGCCGGTAGGAACCCTTGCGACCGTAAAAACAATGTCGCCGGAAGATTTAAAAGAAATGGGTGCCGGGATCATATTAAGCAATACATATCATTTGTGGCTTCGCCCAGGGCATGAGATTATTAGAGAAGCAGGCGGTCTTCATAAATTTATGAACTGGGACCGGGCGATCTTAACGGATTCGGGCGGATTCCAAGTATTCAGTTTAAGTGAATTCCGTAAAATTGAAGAAGAAGGGGTTCATTTCCGCAACCATATGAGTGGCGAGAAGTTATTTTTATCACCTGAAAAGGCAATGGAAATCCAGAATGCCCTTGGTTCTGATATTATGATGGCCTTTGATGAGTGTCCTCCGTATCCGGCCACTTTTGAATATATGAAGAAGTCAGTCGAGCGGACATCCAGATGGGCTGAGCGCTGTTTAAATGCGCATCAGCGCCCTGAAGACCAAGGGTTATTTGGGATCGTCCAAGGAGGAGAATATGAGGAACTCCGTAAACAAAGTGCGAGAGACCTTACTTCTCTTGATTTCCCTGGATATGCTGTAGGCGGCTTATCTGTCGGCGAACCAAAGGATATAATGAATCGAATGCTTGAGTTCACAACGCCGCTGCTGCCGACAAATAAACCAAGGTATTTAATGGGCGTGGGTTCTCCCGACTCATTAATTGACGGCTCAATTCGCGGAATTGATATGTTTGACTGTGTTCTGCCAACACGTATTGCTAGAAATGGTACATTAATGACAAGCAATGGTCGTCTTGTGGTCAAGAACGCCCAATATGCTAGAGATTTTGGGCCGTTGGATCCTGAATGCGATTGCTACACATGCCGAAATTATAGCAGGGCCTATATCCGGCATTTGATTAAATGCGATGAAACATTTGGAATTCGTTTAACGTCTTACCATAATCTCTATTTTCTGTTAAGATTAATGGAGAAAGTCAGACAAGCCATTATGGAAGACCGGCTTGGTGATTTCCGTGAAGAGTTTTTTGAACGTTATGGTTTTAACAAACCGAACGCGAAAAATTTCTAATAGAACCATTTTGAAAGGAGGGAAACAAGATGCAAGGTTTGGGTACAATCATTCCATTAATATTAATGTTTGTATTATTTTATTTCCTATTAATTCGCCCGCAGCAAAAACGCCAAAAAGCAGTTGCACAAATGCAAAACGAATTGAAAAAGGGTGATAAAATTGTCACGATTGGTGGTTTACATGGTTTTATTGATTCAATCGATGATAATAAAGTCGTAATTAAATGTGGAGACGGCAGCCGTCTTACATATGACCGTAATGCCATTCGTGAAGTTACTGAGGCAGGCGCCGGTGAAGGCGTAAGTCTTTCAAAGTAAAAAGAAAAGCGGAAGCACCTGCTAAGTGTGCTGAAGTAAAACAGTCATCGAAGTTCAATAATTAATTTCGATAATTTAAAAAAGGAAGCCACCATTTATGGCTTCCTTTTTCTATGCTGATCGCCGGGAGTTATTCGTTGCGATATTAACCCCTAAAATTCCACCCATCATAGCTATTAAGGTATAGCAGGTATGATAAATAACTTGCTCCGCGTTAAACAAACGATCATAGCCAAGGTATTGAAACAAAAATACAACAAATGAATAAATCAGCCCCGTTAATCCGCCAATTAGCCAGCCTCTTTCTTTCCGTTTACCTCCGGAAAGAAAACCGCCTCCAAATAGCCCAATGAAAGATAAGGCTGTAATGACATATTGAAGAGATCCTTCCCGAGTAGATGTAAACCTAAGGATTAACCCAAAAATAAGGCTGCATATCACAGCAAAAGCAAAAATAAAAGTTAATCCGTACAAAATGGATGTACCAAAGCTTTTCGATTCGATATTAACTCTCCCCCTTCAGTGCTTTTAGGCCGGCAGGATCGTTCTTCATTTTTCTGTAATGCTGGCCTTACATGCAAGTTTCTTTCCTAGTACAAGCGTATTCATGGAAGGGAAAAAGTAGAATTAAATTTTTGATTCTTTTTACATTTAAACAATTGTTTGGTATATAATTCCTCTAATTTTTCTTTCAAGAATGTAAATAATATTTTGGAATGAAAAAAAGGGGCGGACAGCTGTGGCAGATTATATAACGATAGTAGCTCGAACAATTTTATTTTATTTACTCATCCTGGTCATATTCCGCTTAATGGGAAAGAGAGAAATTGGAGAACTAAGCATCCTTGATCTAGTTGTTTTTATCATGATTGGCGAACTAGCGGTCGTTGCCATTGAAAGACCGAATGTCAAGATATTTCATGCAATATTACCGATGGTTATATTGATGATTATCCAAGTAATAATGGCAATAGTGTCCTTAAAGAGTAAAAAATTTCGTAATCTTGTCGAGGGTAAGCCCAGCATTATTATAAACAGGGGAAAGATTGACGAAGTGGCGATGCGGAAGCAGCGTTATAATTTCGACGATTTAATGACCCAATTACGAGAAAAAGACATTCGCAGTATTGCAGATGTCGAGTTTGCCATCCTGGAATCTTCAGGAAGCTTATCTGTAATTGAAAAACTAGAGGATCCAAAAAAGCCAAAGAATCCAGTAAAGAATGGTGATATTACGATTCCATTAATTTTAGATGGTAATATTGAGGAAGAAAATTTGAAAAGAATTAACAAAACAAACTTGTGGCTTCGTCAAGAATTGAAAAAAAGAGGATATCGGGATATAAAAAGAATTTCTTTTTGCAGCTTTGAAAACGAGAAGTTCTTTATTGATTTAAAGGATGATAATTAAGAAGACACGCCAAATTCGGCATGTCTTCTTTTTTTAAAATGAAAACAGGTTTCCAATCCATGGAATTCGTCTAAGCTCATCTTTTTTTATTAGGCGAAATATAACCAACAAGAGGAAATAGGAAATGGTCATTACGAGTATTGCAGTTAATGTTCTAATTGCTAGGTGTCCAGTTATAGAGATATTCTCAAAAATCCAAAAGCCTAACCAACCCGATACCCCTATAGCTAAAAATCCCTTCAAATAATCACGTATATAAAATGAAAAGGCAACTTTTTTCATTACAGTTGCAAAGTGAAGACCCGTAACGAGCACAAAGCCGACGACAATCCCGAGCGCTGCTCCGATAATACCGAACGAGGGCTGGGAGGCGAGTAAAAAAATCACCGCCGTTTTGACAACTGCTCCAATAAGGCTATTAATCATCGCAGCTCTCGCAAGGTTTAATGCCTGTAAAACTGCTTGCAGCGGTCCTTGATAGTAATAAAACAAAAAGAAAGGTGCCATAATACGGATAAGATATGAACCCTTTGTTGAACCGTACATGAGCTGCATAAGCGGGTCTGCCAATACATAAAGGACAATTACAGCAAGTCCGCCTGTTAAAAAAACAAAGCGCAATGCTTGCTGCAGACGGTATTCAATCAATTTATGATTGTTTCTTGAATTAGCTTCACTGATTGCCGGGACAAGTGATGTTGATAATGAATAGGTAACAAATGACGGAAGCATTAATAACGGCATCGCGTAGCCGGTTAAGGCTCCATATTGTTTTGTTGCATTTACTGCGATGACCCCGGCAAGGGCTAAGCTGTGGGCAACAACAATCGGTTCAAAAAACCAGGCGATTGAACCAATCATCCTGCTACCCATTGTTGGCAGTGCAATCTCCATTAACTCTTTGAAAGTTCTCTTTCCTTTTTGAACGTATTGAAAGAAATTTTTTCTGAGCTTAAACCGCTTTTTTAATTTAAATGTGGTTAATAGATAAACGAGCGAAAGTAATTCACCCAAAACAGAAGCTGCCATTGCTGCTGCAGCTGCATATTCAACCCCATATGGAAGAAATGTTTTTGTCGCTGTTGCGATTAAAGTTATTCTTACAATCTGCTCTAAAATTTGAGAAATAGCTGATGGACGCATGTTTTGCCGTCCTTGGAAATAGCCTCTTAAAACAGAAGAAACCGCGATAATCGGTATTGCTGGCGCAATCGCTATTAATGGATAATATGTCCTTGGATCGGTGAACAGTGTATTTGATAGAATTGGTGCAAGTAAAATTAATGCAGGCGTTATAATGATTGATAAGCCAATCGTTATCGCCAGGGAAACGACAAGGATTTTTTTAATTTCAGCATAATCCTTTCTAGCTTCCGCCTCGGCAATATTTTTAGAGATGGCCACCGGAAGCCCTAATTGGGTGATCGTAACCACAAGAATAAACGTAGGATATGCCATCATATATAAGCCGACGCCTTCTTCACCAATGCTGCGTGCAAGGACAATTCGATAAATAAAGCCAAGAACTCGTGTAATGAAGCCGGCTGCTAATAGGATAACAGTCCCTTTTAAAAACTTTGACATGCTGTTTCCCACCTTCTCAAAAAAGAAGAATTCATTTACAATTAACTATATGCCTAATGGTGGACAAAGCATGACAAGTAGTAAAAGCTTTTTGCAAAGGTTTAATTAATTGGGAGATTTCCCAGGGGAGGCAGTTTAGAATGGAGGTTAGTCACAGATACGAACATTATCGTACCCATGTACAGCCAGCACTAGCAAGTAAGCTTGCAGAATTTCACTTGTTGGGTTATGATTCTGTAACCGAAAAAGAGCTTTGGGAATTCTTAATCAAGAAAAAATGGAAAAAGGAAAAGGAAGAAAAACGGCTTTACGAATTGATCCAAGAAATTCTCTCTGTAAAGGTGAGTGATTTCATCAGCTTCGCGACGATTGAGGCATATAAAACTGCCGACTTTTCCTTTGATGATGAAGATGAATTGAAAGAGTTGTTGAAATAATCCTGCCTTTTTCAAATTGACAGTAATTCCTACTTATTTCATAATGTAAACAGTGACTTTTTAATTTTTTTACGATAAGGCTAGTCTGTAACAGTGCAATTGGACAGGCACTAAGGAGGAACAATACATAATGGTAAAGCGAAGTAGAATTATTGCTTTCTTTCTTGTGGTCCTAATATTAGGGGGCACAATGGGAGCAACAACCAAGAACATTTTAAACAATATTAAGCTTGGACTGGACCTTCAAGGTGGATTTGAGGTTTTGTACGAGGTTCAACCGGCTAAAAAAGGTCAAAAAATTGATAAGGAAGTGTTGGCAAATACAGCTGAAGCCCTCGATAAGCGGATTAACGTCCTCGGTGTAAGTGAACCCAACATCCAAATCGAAGGGACAGACCGAATTCGTGTTCAGCTCGCTGGGGTCACTGACCAAAACAAGGCACGTGAAATGTTGTCTACACAGGCAAATTTAACATTCCGGGACGCAAATGACCGTCTAATGATGGACGGGTCAGACTTAAAGCAAGGAGGGGCAAAACAAACTTTTGATGAAAAAGGTGCTCCAAGCGTTTCGTTGACATTAAAAGATGCTAATAAATTCCGTAAAGTTTCAGAAGAAATTATGAACATGGCACCAAACAATGAGCTTGTTATTTGGCTTGATTTTGAAGAAGGAAAAGACTCCTTTAAAACGGAAGTAACAAAACCAAATCCCAAATTTTTATCAGCTCCAACTGTAAGGCAAATATTTAATCAAGATACGGTTTCGATTGTAGGCAGCTTTACTGCGCAAGAGGCTAAAACCTTAGCTAATCTTTTAAATGCCGGGTCATTACCTGTAAAGCTGAAGGAAGTATACTCTACTTCTGTCGGAGCAAAATTTGGTGAACAAGCATTAAATGATACGATATTGGCCGGAATTATCGGTGTCGCAATCATTTACCTATTTATGCTTTTCTATTATCGTTTTCCTGGCTTCATTGCCACTGTTACGTTATCCATTTATATTTATCTCGTCCTCTTAATATTTGACTGGATGAACGGCGTCCTGACACTGCCGGGTATCGCCGCGATTATCCTCGGGGTCGGGATGGCCGTTGATGCCAACATTATTACCTATGAACGGATTAGAGAAGAGCTTAAAGTGGGCAAATCGATTAAAGCGGCCTTTCTGGCAGGTGAAAAAAATGCCTTTTCATCGATTCTTGACTCTAACCTTACAACACTCTTGACTGCAGGTGTGCTTTTCTTCTATGGGACAAGCTCTGTAAAAGGGTTTGCGACAATGTTAATTGTAAGTATTTTAATGAGCTTTTTAACGGCTGTTTTCGGTTCACGCCTATTTTTAGGGCTTTGGGTCCATAGCGGCATCTTTAAAAAGAAACCAAGCTGGTTTGGTGTCAAACAGTCCGATATCAGGGACATCGCTGAAAATATTGATACATTGGATCTGCCAACTCGTTTTGACAAGCTTGATTTTGTCAAGCATAGAAAGAAATTTTTCACGATTTCAGGAGTTTTACTTGGTGTCGGTATAGTGGTGCTCCTTGTCTTTCGTTTAAATTTATCGATTGATTTCACAAGCGGAACACGTGTAGAAATATTATCAAACACTCCGTTGACTGTTCAAAAAATTAACAGCTCATTTGACAAGCTTCATCTGAAAACAGATGATGTGGTCATTTCTGGTGAAAAGCAGAATATTGGGGCTGCTCGTCTTGTCGGCGTTCTTTCGAAAAATGAAATTGCTAAGTTGAAATCGGAGTTTAAAAAGGAATATGGTTCCGAACCAAACGTTAGCACCGTTTCCCCGACTGTTGGGAAAGAATTGGCGAAAAGTGCCTTTATTGCGCTTTTAATTGCCTCGATCGGGATTATTATTTATGTAAGTTTCCGTTTTGAACTCTCTATGGCAATTGCTGCGATAGTGTCTCTGCTCCATGATGCATTCTTTATGATAGCATTCTTCAGTATTACGAGACTTGAGGTTGATTTAACATTTATCGCAGCTGTGTTAACGATTGTTGGTTATTCAATTAACGATACCATCGTTACCTTTGACCGGATGCGTGAGAATATGCAAAAGAAAAAACGGCTTAAAACTAATGCGGATATTGCTGAGGTATTAAATGTAAGTACCCGCCAAACATTGACTCGCTCTATCAACACCGTCTTAACTGTGTTAATTACAGTAGTGGCTCTTGTTATTTTTGGCAGTGAATCGATCCGTAACTTCTCAATCGCCTTGTTGGTAGGATTAATGGTCGGTGTTTATTCATCCATTTGTATTGCTGGTCCTCTCTGGTATGTATTAAAGACAAAAGAGCTTAAAAAGAAAGGCGTTATAAAAACAGTGAAAGAGAAGAGAAAATACTCTGATCAGCCACAAGTATAAAGAAAAGCGGAAGCGCCTTGCTCAGGGGCGATATAGGAAGAATTATCGACTGGCAAGCATCGCGAAGCCAGAGATTAGTCTCCCTTAATGCGTACAGAAAGCGATAGCTTTCTGTAGCCAGGCATAGGACGAGCCGGCGAGAAGGCTGCTCTTTAGCCTTCTTGACGGATTGGCTTATGACCCCGAGCCCCTAGGCGCTGCAGCTGGACAGTTATCAAAGTTCTATGTATAAATTCTAAAAAGAAAAGCCGCAGATTATCTGCGGTTTTTCTTTTTATTGAAAGGTTTTTTCTACTCCTGTATAATAAATAAGTCTGAGGGGTGAACAAACAAATGTTAAATTCAAAAACAAAATGGGTTGTTCGCAGTTCTGATAACAATCTAGTAAATATGCTAGCAAATGAATTGAAGATAACACCTCTAGTTGCGTCACTGCTTGTCAATCGTGGCTTAGATACCGTAGATTCTGCACGGTATTTTTTATTTGGGAAGGATGAGTTCCATGATCCTTATCTTTTAAAAGGGATGGATCTTGCGGTTAAGAGAATACATGACGCCATCGAAAGCCAAGAACCGATTCTCATTTTTGGTGATTATGACGCTGACGGTGTAAGCAGTACATCGGTATTAATGATCACACTCCGTGATCTGGGTGCCAATGTCCAATTTTACATCCCGAATCGCTTTACAGAAGGTTATGGGCCGAATGAACCAGCATTCCGTCAGGCGGCGGAAAATGGAATAAATTTGATTATTACCGTGGATACTGGAATATCAGCTGTCCATGAAGCAGCCATTGCGAAAGAACTGGGAATTGACCTAATAATTACCGATCATCATGAGCCTGGTCCAGTCTTACCTGAAGCACTTGCGATTATTCACCCAAAGCTTCCTGATAGTATTTATCCGTTTCGGGAGCTTGCAGGTGTAGGCGTCGCTTTTAAACTCGCTCATGCCCTCTATGGAGAAATTCCTGAGCATTTGTTTGAAATAGCCGTTATTGGTACAATAGCAGACTTAGTATCATTAAAGGGCGAAAATCGCCTGATAGCCAAAAAAGGTCTAGAAAAACTGAAATCGACGCAAAATTTAGGTCTTAAAGCTATCCTAAAATTGGCTGGGGTCGACCCTATGACAATTAATGAAGAAACAATCGGTTTTACACTTGCACCGAGAATTAACGCTGTCGGAAGGTTGGAAGATGCTGATTTAGCTGTTCAGCTGATCCTGACAGATGACCCTGAAGAAGCGCAACAATTAGCTGAAGAGATGGATGTCTTAAATAAGACAAGACAAACGATTGTCAATACGATTACAGCCGAGGCAATCGAAGAGGTAGAAAATAATTATCCAATAGAGTCGAATAAGGTTCTTGTCGTCGGCAAGGAAGGCTGGAATGCTGGTGTTATTGGGATTGTCGCCTCGAGACTTGTTGAAAAATACTATCGGCCGACAATAGTGTTAAATTTTGATCCAGATAAAGGTGTAGCAAAGGGCTCTGCCCGGAGTATTGCAGGATTTGATTTATTTAAAAATTTATCAACTTGCCGGGATATTCTCCCTCACTTTGGCGGACATCCAATGGCTGCAGGAATGACTTTACAGCTTGAAGATGTTGCCGGGCTTCGGACAAGATTAAATATGCTCGCTGAAGAGCAGTTAACTGCAGATGATTTTATCCCTGTTACCTATCTTGACGAAGAAATCCATCTCGAAGATATTCATTTATCCTCGTTAGAAGAATTGAATTTGCTTTCTCCGTTTGGCATGGACAACCCGAAGCCAAAAGTTTTAATAAATAACGTTGAAGTTGCCAGTATGAGAAAGATTGGCAGTGAGCAAAACCATCTAAAGGTTCTAGTGAATGAAGGCGGTGCAAATCTTGATGGAGTAGGCTTTGGATTAGGCGCTCTAGCTGACCAAATTTCACCTGCATCAAAAATTTCATTAATTGGGGAATTATCTATTAATGAATGGAACAATATTCGTAGGCCACAAATTTTTATCCACGATATCAAGGTTGAATCATGGCAGTTATTTGACTATCGCGGACAAAAGCGAATCAACAGCATGGCAAACACTGTACCTGCTGAAAACAGGAAATTCATTATTTTTAATAAAGAACATCTTGAAAAAATAAACGACGATCTGAAGGCTGAGACGATTTTCATTCGAGATATCGAAGAGGCAAGGGCATTTGATTGTAATAAGGCAAATATCGTCTTAGTCGATTTTCCGCCATCTAAAGAGATGTTAAAAGTTTTATTAGAAGGAAGACAGCCGTCAAGGATTTATGCTTATTTTTATAAAGAATCTAGTGACTTTTTTAGCACGGTTCCGACTCGTGACCATTTTAAATGGTACTATGCCTACCTTTTGAAAAAAGGTCCGGTTGACCTTAAGCGTCATGGAGATGTCATTGCCAAATATCGCGGCTGGTCGCAGGAAACGATTATCTTTATGTCAAAGGTGTTTTCTGAACTAGATTTTGTTACAATAAACAATGGATTTATTACTTTGAATAGTCAAGCGCAAAAGCGTGATTTAACTGACTCAAGAACCTATCAAACTAAACAGGCGCAATATGCACTTGAAAGGGATTTATTGTTCTCGTCCTTTCAGGAATTAAAAGGCTGGTTCGATCAAGTCATTCAAGAGTCGGTTAAAACTGAGGAGGCAATTGAAGAATGGATTTAAAGCAATTTATTACAATCGTACCTGATTGGCCAAAGCCGGGAATTAAATTTAAAGATATCACCCCTTTAATGAATGATGGTGAAGCATATAGATATGCAACAGACCAAATCGTTTCTTATGCAAAAGAGAAAGAAATTGATCTAATTGTTGGACCTGAAGCACGGGGATTCATTATTGGCTGTCCTGTTGCTTATTCGCTTGGAGTAGGTTTTGCTCCAGTCCGCAAAGAGGGTAAACTTCCAAGGGAAACCATTAAAGTCGGCTACGGACTCGAATATGGTAAAGATGTTCTAACCATTCATAAAGATGCAATTAAGCCAGGGCAGCGTGTTTTAATTACGGATGATTTGTTAGCAACTGGCGGCACAATAGAAGCAACCATTCAACTAGTGGAACAACTCGGCGGTGTTGTAGCTGGTATCGCTTTCTTAGTTGAGTTAGGTTATTTAGAAGGACGTAAAAAGCTCAATGGCTATGATATTTTAACATTGATGCACTATTAAATAATGCAAGAGGGCACTCAGGAGAGTGCTCTCTTTATCTAATTTTAGGAATTGGAAAATATTTTTCGACTGTTTTTTTCATAATTTGCAGAAAAAACTTCTCAATCTCTTTACATCTTCGCTTTTTTTTTCGATAATAGTAACAATCATTCAAATTAGGAACGATATAACATTTAAATATAAAATAAAAATGAGATGAAAAAAAAGGTGATTTCATGGCGAATGATCAAGTGTTAACAGCCGACCAAGTCATCGACAAGACTCGGAATTACTTAAATGAGGAGCATGTTGAGTTAGTCAAAAAAGCGTATGAATACGCCAAACATGCTCATCGTGAACAATATCGAAAATCGGGAGAGCCGTATATCATCCATCCGATTCAGGTTGCAGGCATTCTTGCAGACCTTGAGATGGATCCAGCAACGGTTGCTGCTGGTTTTCTCCATGACGTTGTGGAAGATACAAGTGTTTCCTTAAAAGATATTGAGGAAGTCTTTAACGACGAAGTGGCCATGCTTGTCGATGGGGTAACTAAATTAGGGAAAATTAAATATAAATCTCATGAGGAACAACAGGCGGAAAACCATCGGAAAATGTTTGTAGCTATGGCACAAGACATTCGGGTGATTCTGATCAAACTTGCTGACCGTTTGCATAATATGCGGACACTAAAACATCTTCCAGTAGAAAAACAACGTCGGATTTCAAATGAGACAATTGAAATTTTTGCACCTTTAGCTCATCGTCTTGGTATTTCTAAGATTAAATGGGAGTTGGAGGATACTGCATTAAGGTATTTAAATCCGCAGCAATATTACCGGATTGTAAACTTAATGAAGAAGAAACGTGCAGAGCGGGAGCAATATTTAGAGGATGTCATCGAAGAAGTCAAGTCACGGATGGATGAAGTCAACATAAAAGCTGAACTATCCGGACGTCCAAAGCATATTTATAGCATCTATCGGAAAATGGCCTTACAAAATAAGCAATTCAGTGAAATTTATGACTTGCTTGCCGTACGTATTGTGGTTAACAGTATTAAAGACTGCTACGCTATTCTCGGAATCATCCATACTTGCTGGAAGCCTATGCCCGGCCGCTTCAAGGATTATATCGCGATGCCAAAGCCAAATATGTATCAGTCCTTGCATACTACTGTGATTGGTCCAAAGGGTGACCCGCTTGAGGTGCAAATTCGGACATACGAAATGCACCAGATTGCTGAATTCGGGGTTGCTGCACACTGGGCATACAAAGAAGGAAAATCCATTAGCGATAGCTCGACATTCGAACAAAAACTAACCTGGTTCAGGGAAATTCTCGAGTTCCAAAATGATACCGCCAATGCGGAAGAGTTTATGGAGTCATTGAAAATTGACCTATTTTCAGATATGGTTTTTGTATTTACTCCAAAAGGCGATGTGATTGAATTACCGTCCGGTTCTGTTCCAATTGATTTTGCCTATCGTATTCACTCTGAAATCGGTAATAAAACGATCGGTGCGAAAGTAAACGGCAAAATGGTGACGCTTGACTACAGGCTTAAGACTGGTGATATTATTGAAATTCTCACATCAAAACATTCATACGGCCCAAGTCAGGATTGGCTGAAGCTGGCGCAAACCTCGCAAGCGAAAAATAAGATTCGGGCATTCTTTAAGAAGCAGCGCCGTGATGAAAATGTTATTAAAGGTAAAGAACTGGTTGAAAAAGAAATCCGGAATATGGAGTTCGATCTTAAAGAAATTTTAACTTCGGACAATTTAAAAAAGGTTGCGGAAAAATTTAATTTTTCAAATGAAGAAGATATGTTTGCTGCGGTCGGTTATAACGGTGTAACAGCCCTTCAGGTAGCCAATCGGTTAACCGAGAAATGGCGTAAAAAACGCGACCAGGAACAGTCAGCCAGCATTACCAACGTGATTTCTGATTTAAAATCCTTCCCATCTAATAAGAAACGGGAATCGGGTGTCCGGGTCCAAGGCATTGATAACCTATTAATCCGCTTATCAAGATGCTGTAATCCGGTTCCGGGAGATGAAATTGTTGGCTATATCACGAAAGGACGCGGTGTCTCTGTCCATCGCTCCGATTGTACGAATATCGATTCAAATGATGCCCAATCAAGATTAATTCCGGTTGAGTGGGAATCTTCCCTAAATGACCGGAAAGAATATAACGTGGATATTGAAATCAGCGGCTACGATCGCAGTGGACTGTTGAATGAAGTTCTACAAGCAGTTAATGAGACGAAAACAAATATTTCTGCCGTTACTGGTAAATCTGACCGCAATAAAATGGCGACGATAATTATGTCAATTGCGATTCATAATGTTAACCACCTGCATAAGGTAGTGGATCGAATTAAACAAATCCCAGATATATATTCAGTTCGCCGGATTATGAATTAAGGAGTTTCAAGTATGAGAGTAGTTGTACAACGCAGCAAAGCGGCTAGGGTAACCGTCGACGGTGAAGTGACGGGGCAGATTACAAAAGGATTTGTCCTTCTGGTCGGTGTGACCCATGAGGATAAGGAAGAGGATGCGGCATACTTAGCAGATAAAATTGCTAATTTAAGGGTTTTTGAAGATGCGGATGGAAAAATGAATTTGTCATTGTTGGATGTTGGCGGTGAAATTCTTTCTGTTTCTCAATTTACTCTTTATGGAGATTGCCGTAAAGGGAGAAGACCTAGTTTCATCGAAGCGGCTAGACCAGAGCAAGCAGTTGAGCTATATGAGGCTTTTAACGGTATGCTTCGTGAAAAAGGGATTCGCGTTGAAACAGGTGTTTTTGGTGCTATGATGGATGTCCAATTGACCAATGACGGTCCTGTGACGTTGATTTTGGAAAGTAAAGCATAATAAACAGGCTTTGCACTTGGGAAGGTATAGTGCGAAGCTTTTTTTTGTGAGTAAATTCGATTTAATTGGAAATGATGTCCATTAAATGTAGTGAATGTCTGAAAAGATGTAATGAGTTTTCCAAAATAGATAGTAAGTACTCAAAATAATGTAGTAAGTGTTTGAAAATATGTAATAATTGTCCCAAATTATGTCGTAAATGAAACTACTCAATAGAAAAGGCCCTAGAAGTGTAGACTCTTCTAGGGCTTTTTTCTTAATTATTCTTAAAAAACCTAGCCAATCCGTTATACAAACCTGATGCAGCATTTTCCTGGAATGTGCTGGAGTTAAGGGTCATTTCCTCCTCAGGGTTGCTTAAATAGCCAAGCTCCAAGAGAACAGCTTTTTTACTATTTTCTCGTATCACATGGAAATCACCAATGCGCACGCCGCGATCTATCAATTTCGTCTGTCCAATTGTGGAAGCATAAAGCGTCTCGGCTAATGATTTTTGATATAAATGATAATAAAAGCCCGTCATACCGCGGACACTGCGGTCTATATTGCTATCGTAATGCAAACTGATGAAGGCATCAGCATCTTTAAACTGAGCAGCACTTACTCGGGATGGAAGCGTAATAAAAGAGTCATTGCTTCTAGTTAGATAGACATTTGCACCAGCAGCACTTAACTTATCGTACAACAGCCGGGCTGTCCTTAGTGTCAGGTTCTTCTCTAATGTTCCGTTCGAGCCTGTTGTCCCGTTATCTCCACCGCCATGTCCGGGGTCAAGAACAATAGTTTTGTTTTTAAGATAACTTTCTGCTCCTAACTTCTGAATCTGCGGTTTTGTACCATTAGTCGAAACAATCCAGCCTGCAACATACCCCGTTTTTCCGTTCTTCAGTATTACCTCATACCAGTCATTCACAATACCTTTAACAGAAAAAACTTCTCCTTCGTTTGCCAGCTTAATGACATCTGACTGGACGTCAGCTTCTTTTCGGATATTTGTCCCATTATGTAGGATGGTAATCGTACTTTCCTTCTGAGCTTGTCCAGACTGGGAATTTGCTGTCGTTTTATCAAGATACCACCCAGCAACCCATCCGAATCTACCAGCCTTATATTCTATTTTAACCCAATTGTTATTTTCCTCCAAAATGGCAAAGCTTTGCCCCTTTGTCACAGTTCCAATAATGCTGGTATCCAATGATGAACCTGAGCGAACACTTAGACTGCCAGCTGTTACCGTTCCATTGATCCCACTCAATATTTTCTTAGGTGTGTCCTTTGAAGCTCCCGTTTGCGTGTTAATAAATTCCGAATTTACCCATCCTTTCAGATTTGAAAAACCAATCTCCAGCCAATTATTTTGTTTGGAGTATATTGTTACGCTCGTACCCTTGGTTAATTTCCCAATAATAGAGCTGGTTGTAGATGGTTCTTGCCGTACATTTACTGTATCGCCATCCACCACGCCTATACCCTTGCTATTGGAAGGAGCAGGAGTTTGATTGCTTTCCTGCTTAACAGTTTTTGTTTCTAAAAAATCTCTAGCGACCCAGCCTTCACCGAAGGAGAAGGTAATTTTATACCAGTTTTCATTTTGATCAAGAATTGTCACTTCTTGTCCTTTATTTAGGAGTCCGACAATTCGGAAGCTTGTCCCAGGGCCGGAGCGAACCCTTAATTGATCTGTGTTGGCTTTGGCAATTATATTTTTATTTCCGGTAGACGATGCAGCAGTAGCAGCTTTAGAATTGTTATCCTTCGTTACAAGCCAATTAACGACCCAGCCTGTTTTACCATATGATAGCTGAATCTCGATCCAATCACCTTTTTCTTTCACAATGGAATACTTTTCGCTTCGATTGGCGATTTTTACCAAGGGATAGCTTAACCCTGGGCCGCCGCGAACGTTGACGGCATCAGAGGAAATGGTTAGCGAACTACTTGCAGCACTACTTTTTCCTTGGGGCAGGAAAGTCCCGAAAACAAGAATGATAGACAATAACAGAAATATAAACTTTTTGACCATCGGTTCCCTCCTTTGTAATTTATTTTATCGTAAAAGCTAGAGAAATTCATTCCTTAATTGTTAAAAAAGGCCAACATAGGCATTAATAATCATATTCACATGCAAGTTTTTCACCGTTGATGGAAATAATAGTAAAGAAAACTCGCTGCATGGCGAGCTCTAAGTGAGAAGACAGAGGTGTAGTTGCCCTTATGTTTGATAGGAAGTTATCCTTTCCTATTAGCAAAAAAAGATAGAGGTGATTAGGTATGAGATCGAGTGAAAAAGGCATAAACATCCAATCAATGGATGGACGTTTCTTCGGTGTGGATTTTCATGATTTTATTCAAAAAGAACAGCATGCTACCTCATTTGAGCTTGCATCAGAATTCGGATTATCGATGGGGGATGTCAGAAAGTTAAAAAAACATTTAGAAAGATCGTAATTCTTTCTTGACATTACTAACTTTGCTCCGTATTATTATATAAATAAAATGAAATATTGGATATAACCAATGATGGAGCATAGTAATTAAGCTAACCCATGAAAAGAGAGGAAATGCCTTAGGCTGAAAGCATTTCTGCATGTGCCTTAATGAATGAACACTCCGTAGGCTTCTCTCTGAAAAAGCCATGGCTCTACTAGGAGAAGAACGTAGCAGGCGTTAACTGTTTAAGAGGAAGGGCATACATTATGCCTTTCAACTAGGGTGGCACCGCGGGATCAAAACTCCCGTCCCTTGTATTTATACAAGGGACGGGAGTTTTTTATTTATTTATTTTTATAAAACTACTTACATAGAAGTTAATTTATTCAAGAGGAGGTTTATCACAATGTCAATAAGCATTCCAAGAGGCACGCAGGATATCCTGCCTGGAGAAGTTGAAAAGTGGCAGCTGATAGAAGCAAAAGCGAGAGAGCTTTGCGAGAAATATCAATACCAGGAAATTCGTACCCCAATTTTTGAACATACTGATCTTTTTTCAAGAGGTGTAGGTGATTCAACTGATATTGTTCAAAAAGAAATGTACACATTTGAAGACCGGGGGAAACGCAGTATCACCCTTAGACCCGAAGGAACGGCAGCGGTTGTTCGCTCGTTTGTTGAGAAGAAAATGTTCGGGCTTGCGAATCAGCCCGTTAAGCTCTATTACATGGGGCCGATGTTCCGATACGAACGCCCGCAGGCAGGGCGCTTCCGCCAGTTCGTCCAATTTGGTGTCGAAGCCTTGGGCAGTAATGATCCGGCAATTGATGCTGAGGTTATTTCCCTAGCAATGAATCTATACAAAGAAATGGGATTGCAAAAACTGAAACTCATTATCAACAGCCTGGGTGATAAGGAAAGTCGAACTGCACATCGTGAGGCATTAGTGAACCACTTTAAACCGCGTATCGGTGAATTTTGTCATGACTGTCAAAACCGTCTTGAAAAAAATCCACTTAGAATTCTCGATTGTAAGCAGGATCGCGATCATGAATTAATGAAATCAGCACCATCAATTCTTGATTATTTAAATGATTATTCAAAAGCCTATTTTGAAAAATTACAACACTATTTAACTCAGCTTGATATTCCGTTTGAGGTCGATGCTAACCTTGTACGGGGCTTGGATTATTATAATCACACTGCCTTTGAGATTATGAGTAATGCTGAAGGTTTCGGTGCGATTACCACTTTATGCGGTGGCGGCAGGTATAACGGATTAGCGGAGGAAATTGGCGGCCCGGAAACGCCTGGGATTGGCTTTGCTTTAAGTATTGAACGGTTTATCGCTGCTCTTAACGCAGAAGGTATTGAGCTTGAGGTAAACCAAGGGATTGATTGCTACCTCGCTGCGCTAGGAGAGGAAGCAAAGGATTACACCGTGGGGCTATTGCAGCAGCTGCGCCTGGCTGGTTTTTCCGCCGAAAGAGATTATTTGGATCGAAAAATCAAAGCACAATTTAAAGCAGCTGATCGTTTAAAAGCAAAATATGTAGTCGTTCTTGGTGACGATGAGCTTAAAAACAACAAAATTAATGTAAAAAATATGGCAACAGGTGAACAAGTAGAATTAGACCTAGTTTCTTTCATAAGACAATTTCAGGAATTGCAATCATAAAGGAGGATTAACATGTTTGGCAGATCGTATTTTTGTGGAGAAGTTCCAGAGTCCTCAGTAGGGGAAAAGGTAACATTAAAAGGATGGGTTCAAAAACGACGTGATCTTGGCGGATTAATTTTTATCGATCTTCGCGACCGCACAGGTATTGTTCAGGTTGTCTTTAATCCTGATTTATCTAAGGAAGCACTACAGACAGCGGAAAAAATCCGTAATGAATATGTACTCGATGTGGTTGGAACGGTCGTAAGCAGGGAACCTTCAACAATCAATGAGACCCTTAAAACGGGGAAAATTGAGGTGCAAGCTGAAAAAGTTACGATTATTAATGAAGCGAAAACCCCTCCGTTTACGATTTCTGATAGAACAGATGCGTCAGAAGATGTACGGTTAAAATACCGTTATTTAGATTTCCGCCGCCCGGTCATTTTTGAAACATTAAAAATGCGCCATCAGGTGACGAAACAAATTAGAGATTTTCTCGATAGCGAGGGCTTTTTAGATATTGAAACACCTATTTTGACAAAAAGCACTCCTGAGGGAGCACGTGATTATTTAGTTCCTAGCCGTGTTCATCCAGGTGAATTTTATGCACTGCCGCAATCACCACAGTTGTTTAAACAATTGCTCATGGTAGGCGGGATTGAACGGTATTATCAAATCGCCCGCTGCTTCCGTGATGAAGACTTGCGTGCAGACCGTCAGCCAGAATTCACCCAAATTGATATTGAAACAAGTTTCATGAGCCAAGAAGATATCATGGGCATGATGGAAAAAATGATGTCTCAACTGATGAAAAAGGTAAAAGGTGTGGAAGTTTCTCATGTCTTCCCACGCATGACTTATGATGAAGCGATGAGCCGTTTTGGTTCTGATAAACCGGATACCCGATTTGGATTGGAGCTCGTTGACCTTTCTGAAATCGTGAAGGATTCAGGCTTTAAAGTGTTTGCTTCAACTGTTGCTAACGGCGGCCAGGTAAAAGCGATTAATGTTAAAGATGCAGCAGAAAAGTATTCACGTAAAGATATTGATGCTTTAACAGAATTTGTTGCTGTTTATGGTGCGAAAGGTCTTGCTTGGCTTAAAGTGGATGCAGAGGGCTTGAAGGGCCCAATTGCGAAATTCTTTTCTGAAGAGGAAGCCCAGGCACTTATAGCGACTCTTGAAGCATCAGAAGGGGATTTGCTCCTGTTTGTTGCGGATAAGAAAACTGTTGTCGCTGACGCCCTTGGTGCCTTAAGACTAAAGCTTGGAAAGGAATTAGGGTTAATCGACCAAAGTCTGTTCCATTTCTTATGGGTTACGGACTGGCCGCTTTTAGAGTACGATGAGGAAGAAGGCCGTTATTACGCTGCCCACCATCCATTTACGATGCCGTTTAGGGAAGACCTTGAATACCTGGATTCTGACCCTTCAAAGGTACGTGCACAAGCGTATGACCTTGTGTTGAACGGCTATGAGCTTGGTGGTGGATCACTCCGTATTTTTGAACGTCCAATACAAGAAAAAATGTTTAGTGTTCTTGGATTTTCACCAGAGGAGGCGATTGAACAATTCGGCTTCCTCATGAATGCTTTTGAATATGGAACACCTCCTCATGGCGGTATTGCTCTTGGACTAGACCGCTTGGTAATGCTGCTTGCCGGCAGCTCTAACTTACGTGATACAATTGCATTTCCAAAGACAGCGAGCGCAAGCTGCTTACTTACCGAAGCACCTAGTGAGGTATCTGAGGCTCAATTGTCAGAATTGAATTTGTCACTAAATGTTAAAAAATAACAGAAAATCGCTTTCATGAATTCTTGAAGGTCAAATCAATATATGTTATTATAAAAGCAATTAAAGAAGAGTCCTGAAATGTACGTTGTGTTACCTGAAGTTTTGACCGAACATTTTTTATTCGGGAGTCTGGAGTTTTCTGATTGCGTAAATGCCCCACTCTTTTACGGGTAAGGGGACTTACAATACCGGAAACAGGACACCCCCCTGCTGAGTGCGGGATCAAAACTAAGGATCGAGAAGCAACGGCACCATTGGGACTCTTTTCTATTGCTTAAAAATCAACCTCCTGGCAGTGTCGGGAGGTTTTATTCTTGTATTTATCATGATAATTCCTATAAAAATACTTGTTTTTGTAGGGCAGTATGATATATTTTTTACGTGAAAAAATAATTGAAAAGTGAATTTGAATTTGGAGTGAATATACATGCTGCATCAATTTTCTCGTAATGAGCTTGCAATTGGTAAAGAAGGACTAGAAATTATGAAAAACAGTACAGTTGCCGTTTTAGGTATTGGAGGTGTCGGTTCATTTGCCGCAGAAGCACTTGCCCGCTCAGGAGTTGGCCGTTTAGTTTTAATCGATAAAGATGATGTAGATATCACCAACATCAACCGACAGCTAATTGCCCTGCTTTCAACGGTTGGGAGACCGAAAGTAGAAATCATGCAGGAGCGGATTAAGGATATAAATCCTGATTGCGAGGTAATTGCACTTAAGATGTTTTACACAGAGGAAACCTATGATGACATTTTTGGCTACAACTTGGATTTTGTTGTGGATGCCTCAGATACGATTATTTATAAAATCCATTTGATGAAAGAATGTTTAAAAAGAAAGATCCCGATTATTTCAAGTATGGGAGCAGCCAATAAAATGGATCCAACACGGTTTCAAATTGCAGATATTTCAAAAACACATACGGACCCGATTGCAAAGGTTATTCGCACTAAGCTGCGCAAGGAGCGAATCCATAAAGGCATTCCGGTTGTCTTTTCTGATGAAAGCCCAATAGTCATCCGAGAGGACATTAAAAAAGAAGTAGGAAATGAAAATGCGGTAATCCGCAAAGCACAAATGCCGCCTGCATCCAATGCCTTTGTGCCATCTGCCGCAGGTTTGATTATGGCGAGCTATGTGGTGCGGGAATTACTAAAAGATATTAAAATCCGGCGTGTTTCGGATGAGAAATAATCGCTGCGCCCTAAATCTAGATGGTTTAGGGTTTTTTACATTATTTTAGGAGGGGAGCTAGAACCGTTGACGGGTAAAATAGGGAAACTGACGGGTAAAAAGAAAAACTAGACGGGTAAATCATTCAAAATGACGGGTAAAATGAAAAATTAGACGGGTAAATCATTTAAAAGGACGGGTAAGGAAATAAATCCCCTAAAAAAGGTAACTTAGAAAGGGGTCAAAGGAGGATATCTACACGAGAAAAAACCTGGTTCTTAAATTTCCAAGGGGATAGATACATGAGCCTTGCTGTCATCTGGCTTTTTATATATCTTTTAACAGTATTTCACTTTTTACATATTGATTTTGTGCATTAGCTGCAATTCAAGGGGTTTTTGTGTTCTATCAGCGAATTCATTCAAAAGCAATTAATCTCAGTCTTCAGACCTAGAAATGATTCCATCCCAAGTCGTTTTTGAAAAATAGATTAATAAGTTTATAATAAAAAAGGAAATTATTTCAACAGTCAGTTAAACTAAGTTGAGGTAAAAAGAGAGGAGAGAGATTTTGGAAACAGTTGTTGAACTAAAAAATGTAACAAAAGTAATTAAAGGTAGGAAGATTATCGACGATATTAGCTTCCAAGTGAATAAAGGTGAGGTTTTTGGGTTTCTAGGCCCAAATGGTGCTGGGAAAACAACCACCATTCGTATGATTGTCGGCTTAATGGGGATTACTTCAGGGGATATTACAATTGGAGGCTCAAGTATTAAAACCCAGTTTGAGAATGCTGTAGGTCATGTCGGAGCCATCGTTGAAAATCCGGAAATGTATAAATTTTTAACCGGATATCAAAATCTTGTCCACTATGCAAGAATGTCTAAAGGCATTACAAAAGAAAAAATTGCGGAAACAGTTGAACTCGTTGGGTTAACCGAGCGGATTAATGACAAGGTAAAAACATATTCTCTCGGGATGCGACAACGATTGGGCTTAGCACAGTGCCTTTTACATGACCCGGATGTCCTCATTCTTGATGAGCCAACAAATGGCCTCGACCCGGCGGGAATCCGAGAAATCCGTGACTATGTCCGACAGCTTGCACGTGAAAAAAATATGGCCGTAATCGTCTCCAGTCATTTGCTTTCTGAAATGGAAATGATGTGTGATCGGATCGGAATCATTCAAAATGGTAAGTTGATAGATGTGCAGCTTGTCCAGGAATTTGTGCAGGGCACCGAAGTGACTTTTGAGTTGGAAGTTGTACCAAGTGACAAAGCCTTGGCGCTAGTGGAGGCCCACTATCCAGAAGTGCAAACCAACCATTCAAGAAACGGAATAACTATTGAGCTGTCAAAAGAAGAAATACCGAATCTCGTAAAAAAATTGGTAAGCGAAGATATTCAAATTTTTGGAATAAAAGAAACTGCAAAAACATTAGAAGATCGCTTCCTTGAAGTGACATCTGAAAAGGAGGCTGTAACTCGTGGTTAATTTAATCAAAAATGAATGGATGAAAATTTTTAAACGCCCTGGGACCTTTGTGATGATTGGGATGCTTATCGTTGCCATCACCTTAGTCGGGATTGTGGTCAAATCTCAACAAAATGATAAGAAATTTGTTCAGGATAAAAATTGGGAGCAAGTATTACAAGAGGAAAATAACGCATTAAAGCAACAGATGGCGCAAAGTCAAATAAAGACAGAAAAGCAATTTTTCAAAAAGGAAATCGCCATCAATGATTATCGTATCAAGCATCATATTCCACCTAAAGAGAAATATACTGTGTGGTCATTCGTAAAAGATACATCACAGCTAATTTTGTTTGCAGGATTGTTTATCATTATTGTTTCTGCCGGAATTGTTGCCAGTGAGTTTAATTGGGGGACCGTCAAACTGTTATTGATACGGCCAATTAACCGGACGAAAATTCTCCTTTCGAAGTATTTGACCGTGTTATTGTTTGCCTTGTTTATCATGGCGATTCTGTTTGTTTTCTCAACTGCACTTGGTGCCATCCTTTTTGGTATGCCGGACAAAGCGATTCCGTATTTAAATTATTATAATGGTCAAGTCACTGAGCAAAACATTGTTGTTCATTTGTTAATTTATTATGGTTTAAAGTCAATCGATACCATTATGCTGGTGACTATGGCTTTCAT
This sequence comes from Neobacillus drentensis, assembly GCF_036965245.1. Taxonomy (GTDB): domain Bacteria; phylum Bacillota; class Bacilli; order Bacillales; family Cytobacillaceae; genus Neobacillus; species Neobacillus drentensis_G. The sequence continues at coordinate 28,254 of NZ_JBALPG010000048.1, read as the reverse complement.
GATTTCTTCTGTTTTCCGGAATAGTTCACTGGCAATCGGCTTGTCACTGTTCTTGTTGTTTACCGGTGCCCAGTTTACTACCTTATTGTCGATGAAATTTGATTGGGCAAAATACATTTTGTTTGCGAACACAGATTTAATGCAATACTTCGAAGGCACGCCAATGGTAGAAGGGATGACATTAACCTTCTCAGTAATCATGCTGCTTGTATACTTTGCCATATTCCAATTCCTTGCGTTCTATGTCTTCAAAAAACGAGACGTAGCCGCATAACAGGTATCACGCTTTAAAGGTGTCAGGCACCATGTGAAATTTTCACATGGTGCCTGACACCTTTTCTACTATTTCGACCTTGTTAATTTTTCGTAGACTGTAGCTAATGCTTGTTCGAATTTTCCCGTTTTTTTGGGCTGATAGTATTGTTTGTTTTTTAGTTTGTTCGGTAAATATTGCTGTGGTACCCAGCCGGTTTCAAAATCGTGAGGGTATAGGTAACCGATGCCTCTGCCAAGTTCTTTTGCCCCTTTGTAATGGGCATCCTTAAGATGGTCTGGTACCTCGCCAACGATTCCTTTTTGAATATCGTCAAGGGCTGCTTGAATCGCCAAGACGGCAGAGTTTGATTTAGGTGATAAGCATAGTTCAATCACAGCATTTGCGAGCGGAATCTTTGCTTCGGGAAAACCAATTCTTTCTGCCGTTTCTATAGCAGCTAAAGTGCGTGCGCCAGCCTGCGGATTGGCAAGGCCGATATCTTCATAGGCAATTACAATCAAACGGCGGCTTATACTCGAAAGGTCGCCCGCTTCAATTAATCTGCCAAGATAGTGAAGAGACGCATTGACGTCACTTCCGCGGATTGATTTTTGAAAGGCGGACAGGACATCATAGTGTCCGTCACCGTCTTTATCGGCGACCAAGCTTTTCTTTTGCAAACATTCTTCAGCTGTAGTTACATCGATATGGATGATGTCATTTTCATCTGTATCCGTTGATAGTACCGCTAGTTCTAATGCGTTTAAGGAGCTTCTTACATCCCCATTCGAGCCTTGAGCAAAATGCTGTAAAGCTTGATCAGATATCTCTATTTTCAATCCACCAAATCCACGCTCCTCATCTTCAAGCGCGCGGGTTATTGCTTGCTTCACTTCATCAGGTGTTAACGGTTTTAGTTCGAAAATTTGACAGCGGCTGCGGATCGCTGGGTTAATCGCATGATAAGGGTTACTCGTGGTTGCCCCGATTAATACGATCATTCCGTTTTCTAAATATGGCAGTAAAAAATCCTGTTTCGCTTTATCTAAACGATGGACTTCATCAAGAAGCAGAATCACTTTCCCCGACATTTTTGCCTCTGCAGCAACAATCTCCATATCTTTTTTATTATTTGTGACCGCGTTTAGGGTCCGAAAGGCATATTTCGTACTTCCGGCAATGGCACTTGCAATCGAAGTTTTACCAATTCCAGGCGGTCCATATAAAATCATTGATGTCAGCTGTTTAGCCTTCACCATTCTGGCAATTATTTTTCCGTCACCAACCAGATGCTGTTGACCAACAACTTCTTCTATCGTTCTAGGACGCATACGAAATGCTAATGGTTTCTGCTGCATAATCATCTCTCCAAAAAACAAAGTTCGCTACTTATTACAATACCATTTTCCCTTGGCTAATAGTAAAGTATAAATTTTCCCAAATTTATACTTTACTAACGCATAAGTGCAACTACGCTTCTGTNNAATCAGCGAGTTTTCTTTAAAAAAGCATATTGAAGAAGAATATGATATAATTTCTAATGCCTATCAATTTACTGAGATATTTTTTTAACCCGCATAAACTGGCAGTAAGATCCTACCTTAAGACTTTTTTGGTAAAAAAAGGTTAACCAAGAGATCCACTGCCCGTAAAAGCCCGATCGGTTCAACTAACAATCAACCAGGATGGAAAAAAGCCTCCACTTATTGAAGATTTACATTATATAGATTACGAATAGAGGTGCAAGTTATGAAAATTTCTACTAAAGGACGTTATGGTCTGACCATCATGATTGAGCTTGCGAAAAAGTATGGTGAAGGGCCTACATCATTAAAAACCATTGCCCAAGCAAATGAATTATCGGAACATTATTTAGAGCAGCTAATTGCCCCACTCCGAAATGCAGGATTAGTAAAAAGCATCAGGGGTGCATATGGCGGCTACATTCTTACAAATGAGCCATCAAAAATTACTGCGGGCGATGTGATTCGCGTTTTAGAAGGACCAATTACTCCCGTTGAAGGAATTGAAGATGAAGAGCCTGCTAAGCGCGAGCTTTGGATTCGGATTCGCGATGCGATTAAAGACGTCTTGGATAATACAACATTAGAAGATTTGGCAAGTCATAGTGAGGATAATGAACCAGAGGGTTATATGTTTTATATTTAATGTGAAAAATAACTAGAGAATTATTTGGATTGAAGGTGTAACTATGGAACGAATTTATCTCGATCATGCCGCAACTACTCCTATGCACCCTAAGGTTATTGAAAGAATGCTTGAAGTGATGAATGCTACATTTGGAAATCCTTCTAGCATTCATTCATTTGGCAGGGAAGCCCGTCATTATATTGATTTAGCACGTGCAGCACTTGCCTTTAGTATTGGGGCAAAGGAAAACGAGATTATTTTTACAGGCGGTGGAACCGAAGCAGATAATATGGCGTTATTTGGGGTGGCTGAAAGCTGCAAGAATAACGGCAAGCATATTATTACAACTCAGGTGGAGCATCATGCCGTTCTTCATGCAAGCAAAAAATTAGAAAAGATGGGTTTTGAAGTTACCTATTTACCAGTCGATGAAACAGGTCGAATCTCTGTAGCAGACCTTGAAGCAGCATTAAGAGATGATACAATACTTGTTTCTGTCATGTATGGAAATAACGAAGTAGGAACGATTCAGCCGATTACGGAAATTGGACAACTATTGAAAAATCATCAAGCTATTTTCCATACCGATGCGGTTCAGGCTTATGGTGTGGAAGATATTGATGTCAATGAAAGCTTGATTGATTTATTATCAGTTTCTGCTCATAAAATTAATGGCCCAAAAGGAACGGGTTTTCTCTATGCAAGGTCTAATGTAAAAATTTCTCCTCGATTATTTGGCGGAGATCAAGAAAGAAAAAGACGTGCAGGAACTGAAAATGTTACCTCAATTGCTGGATTTCATGAAGCCGTCCTCATTTCAAGTGAAGAACGATCTGTCAAAAGAGAACGGTTTAAGGGGTTCAAGGAAGCTTTGCTGGAAAAGCTTCGTGCACTAGATGTAGAATTTGACATAAACGGATCACTTGAATATTCGCTGCCACATGTATTAAACTTAAGCTTTCCAGGGACAAATGTGGAGGCTATGCTTGTTAATCTTGATTTAGCAGGGATTGCCGTCTCAAGCGGGTCTGCGTGCACAGCTGGTTCAATTGAACCATCCCATGTCCTTGTTGCCATGTTTGGTAAACAATCAGATCGTTTAATCAACTCAATTCGATTCAGCTTCGGCTTTAATACGACGACTGAACAAGTCCTTAAAGCAGCAGAAGAAATCGCTAAGGTTGTTTCGCGTCTGAAAAAATAAATGTACAACGCAGCTTCAGAAAAGAGAGAGGTGAAAAAATGGAAAGAAAGGAACCAAAAAATACACGGGTTGTTGTCGGGATGTCCGGCGGAGTTGATTCGTCTGTAGCGGCGCTTTTATTAAAGCAGCAAGGCTATGACGTCATTGGCATTTTTATGAAAAACTGGGATGACACCGACGAAAACGGTGTTTGTACAGCAACGGAAGACTATGAGGATGTCATTCGTGTTTGCAATCAGATTGGCATTCCATATTATGCCGTTAATTTTGAAAAACAATATTGGGATAAGGTGTTCACCTATTTCCTTGATGAATATAAAGCGGGCAGGACACCTAATCCTGACGTGATGTGCAACAAAGAAATTAAATTTAAAGCATTCATGGAGCATGCCATGAATTTAGGTGCTGACTATCTTGCCACTGGTCATTATGCCCGTGTCGAATACCGTGATGGAGAATATAAAATGCTCCGTGGTCTTGACGAAAATAAAGACCAAACGTATTTCCTGAATCAGTTGACACAGGAACAAATCAGTAAAGTGATGTTCCCTATTGGAAATCTTGAAAAATCAAAAGTAAGGGAAATTGCGAAGGAAGCAAACCTCGCAACTGCCACTAAAAAGGACAGCACCGGTATCTGCTTCATTGGAGAACGGAATTTTAAAGAGTTTTTAGGTCAATACTTACCTGCTCAGCCAGGAAATATGGAAACATTTGTCGGTGAAGTTAAGGGAAAGCATGAAGGTCTTATGTACCATACGATTGGTCAGCGCCATGGATTAGGGATTGGCGGTTCTGGCGAGCCATGGTTTGCCATTGGCAAGGATTTAAAAAGAAATATCCTTTATGTTGGACAAGGCTTCCATCATGAAAAATTGTATTCTGATGCGATTACCGCTGTAAATGTAAGCTGGGTATCAAATCGTGAAAAGTCAGCAGAGTTTGACTGTACGGCCAAATTCCGTTATCGCCAGGAAGATCATAAAGTGACCGTTCGTCTCTTAGAAGGAGATAAGGTCCAAGTTTTATTCCACGAACCGATTCGGGCTATTACCCCAGGGCAAGCAGCTGTTTTTTATAATGGCGACGAATGCCTTGGCGGCGGAACAATCGATGAAGTGTATAAAAATGGTGAACGTTTAACATATGTTGGCTAATATTTGACCCTGATTCCTATTTTGGAGTCGGGGTTTCTTTGTGCTCAAAATTTCAGTTTGGCGGAATTGATCGGAAAGTTGGCGGAATTCCTTCGAAGTTTGGCGGAATAAAT
>NZ_JBALPG010000048.1:0-23186 GCF_036965245.1 Neobacillus drentensis | reverse complement strand
ATGAATGGTTTGGCGGAATAAATAGAAAGTTTGGCGGAATCAACGCTTAGTTTGGCGAAATAAATCCAAAATCCGCGGAATCCCTAGCATTTCTGAAACTAAAAACACTGTCGTAACCCATTCCAGCTCTTAAAGTAATTTTTAAATAAAATATGATATACTTTCTCTTAGGATTGGAGTTGAAAACATGGATAAAAACCAATTAGGTGTTAAATACATGCAGGAAGGAAACTGGGAGGAGGCAGCAAAGGCCTTTAATGAGGCCATACAAGAAACCCCAACTGACCCTGTTTCATATATAAATTTTGGAAACGTTCTTTCGGCTGTTGGAGATGATGAAAAGGCGCTTAATTTTTATCAAAAAGCGCTTGAACTAGATGAAAACTCAGCAGCTGCTTACTATAGTACCGGTAACTTATTATTTACAAAAGACCTTTTCAACGAGGCTAAAAATATGTTTGAAACGGCGATGAAAAAAGGTCTGCAATCAAGTGACAATTACTTTATGTTAGGATTGACACTCATCCAGCTTAATCAAGGCCGATTCGCTCTCCCATATTTACAAAGAAGTGTTGAACTTAATGAAAATGATGCAGAAGCACGGTTTCAATATGGATTATGTTTGGCTCAGCTAGAAATGATTGACGAGGCCATCATTCAATTCGAAAAATGTATTGAGCTAGATCCAAACCATTCAGATGCATTTTACAATTTAGGCGTTTCATATGCCTTTAAAGAAAATGCCGTACGAGCACTGGAAATGTTAAATAAGGCACTCGATATTCAACCAGACCATCTACTTGCAGGTCATGCAAAAAAACTGATCGAAAATAACCGATAAAAGCTAGCTTTTAATTGAAAGGAGGGAGCCATAATGGAAAAACAAGACTCACTCGATTTGTTCGCGGAGCAGGGAAAGTTCGTCAAAGGTCGTCCGATTGTAACGATTTTTCACAACGAACAAAATCTTTATACCGTTTTAAGAATCCGTGTCGATGAAACAAATGAGCAATATGAAGACAAAGAAGCGGTGATTACCGGCTATTTCCCAAAAATCCATGAACAGGAAACTTATATTTTTTTCGGGGAATTTAAGGAGCATCCAAAATTCGGGGTCCAATTTCATACTAATCATTTTCGGAAGGACATGCCGCAGACAAAACAAGGAGTGATCAATTATTTGTCAGGCGAAATGTTTAAAGGGATTGGGAAGAAAACGGCCCAGAACATCGTTGAAACATTAGGAGAAAATGCCATCTCCAAGATACTCAATCAGCCATCCTTACTTGATTCTATTCCAAAACTCCCTCCAGAAAAGGCAAAGATGCTGTACGATACGCTGATGGAGCATCAAGGGCTTGAGCAAGTCATGGTCGCCTTAAATCAATATGGGTTTGGTCCACAGATTTCGATGCGAATTTATCAAGCTTATAAAGAGGAAACGCTTGATATTATTCAAAAAAATCCATATAAACTAGTTGAAGATATCGAGGGCGTCGGTTTTGGCCGTGCGGATGAACTTGGCTATCAGCTGGGGATCTCCGGTAACCATCCAGATCGGATAAAAGCTGCCTGTCTTTACATACTTGAAAGTGAAAGTATGCAAACAGGCCATGTATACATGCATGCTCAAGATATGCTTGAACAGGTAAAGGCACTCCTTGAGGACAACAAGCGCGATCAAATTGAATACATAGATATTTCAAATGAGGTCATTAAGCTAGAGGAAGAGGGAAAATTAATTGGAGAAGAAAAACGAATTTATCTCCCTTCCTTATTTTTTGCAGAAAAAGGCCTTGTAACAAGCATAAACCGAATTTTGCAGCAAACGGAATACAAGGACCAATTCCCAGAATCGGAATTCCTCCTGGCATTAGGCGGTTTAGAGGAACGTCTTGGGGTACAATATGCGCCTACCCAGCGAGAAGCGATTCAAACAGCACTTATGTCCCCGATGCTTATCTTAACGGGTGGGCCTGGTACGGGTAAAACGACTGTTATCAAAGGAATTGTTGAACTATATGCAGAACTGCATGGCTGTTCCTTAGAGCTGAAGGATTATCATAAAAAGGATGAGCCGTTTCCGTTTTTACTTGCAGCACCGACCGGACGAGCTGCCAAACGAATGACAGAGTCGACGGGACTTCCTGCTGTAACGATCCACCGATTACTTGGCTTTAACGGGTCCGAAGGCTTTGATCGTGATGATGCAAGTCCCTTAGAGGGAAAAATCCTTATTGTTGACGAGACGTCGATGCTTGATATTTGGCTTGCCAATCAATTGTTTAAGGCACTGCCTGAGAATATTCAAGTCATAATGGTTGGCGATGAAGATCAACTGCCTTCTGTCGGACCAGGACAAGTTTTAAAGGATTTGCTGCTATCTGGGCAGATTCCGACTGTCCGCCTTACCGATATTTACCGGCAAGCAGAAGGGTCTTCCATCATTGAACTTGCACATGATATTAAAAATGGGTACCTGCCCGCAAATGTTACCGCCAAGCAAGCAGATCGTTCATTTATTAAATGTACAACGGCACAAGTTGCTCAAGTGGTCGAAAAAGTAGCACTTAATGCAAAAAACAAAGGGTATTCAGCAAAAGATATCCAGGTGTTGGCACCGATGTATAAAGGTCCTGCCGGAATTGACCGGTTAAATGTGCTGCTGCAGGAAATTTTTAATCCGAATTCTGACGGCAAGCGGAAGGAAATTACTTTTGGTGAGGTAAAATACCGCATCGGTGATAAGGTGCTCCAGCTTGTGAACCAGCCGGAAAGCAATGTCTTTAACGGCGATATTGGGGAAATTATCTCGATTATTTATGCAAAGGAAAACACCGAAAAACAGGACATGATCTATATTTCCTTTGAGGGCAACGAGGTCGAATATACAAGGCAGGACTTGAATCAAATCACTCATGCGTACTGCTGTTCGGTACATAAGTCACAAGGAAGTGAATTTCCAATTGTTATTCTTCCTATAACAAGAAGTTATTACCGGATGCTGCGGAGAAATTTAATTTATACAGCGATTACGAGAAGTAAACAATCGTTGATTATATGCGGAGAAGAGGACGCCCTCAGAATGGGCGTAGAAAGAGCGGACGAGCTTTTAAGGCAAACGACGCTCTGCCAAAAGCTGCAAGAAACTATTTCCGTAAAAAATGTTCGGCCACAAGAAGTGATTCCTGCCAATGGATTGTCGTATGAGGAAGAATTAATGCAGGTAAATCCCATGGTAGGGATGGAAAACGTTTCGCCTTATGATTTTATGGTAAATGACTGAAACTATAAATGTTCACAGGAGGTGGGACACTTTTTGCGGACATTTTCTTTATTAAAAGGGCAGCCCGTATTTGAAACAAGAAGTGGAACAAAAGTCGGTGAGATTAGTGACCTATGTATTTCAGGTACCGGAAAAGTTAATGGCCTGCTAGTAAAAAAAGGCGTGTTCTTCAAACAAACTTTTTTTCTGGACATCCAAAAAGTAGCCTCCTTTGGCTGGGATGGCGTTATGGTTGAGGATACCGAGCAATTGCAAAAACTGAAAGAGACTCCTGAATATACGTTTAACCACCAACATTCAATAGACGGAATGTTGATGCTCTCAAAGAGCGGTGAGTCACTCGGATTGTTGAAAGATGTATATTTTCAAGAAGAAGTGGGCACAATCGTAGGGTATGAAATCACGGATGGCTTCTTTTCGGATATCACCGAAGGTAAACAGGTCATTCAATCCAGGAAGCCCTTAGCGATCGGAAAGGATGCCATTATCGTAGATGTAAATGAAAACTTGCCGACTGGCAAGCCTGAGAGGGCGAAGACAGAGGCATAGTTGATTTTATGCATTCAGAATTTAGGGAAATAAATTCTGATTAGCTAAATGATACGTGAGGTGTCTTTCCATGTTTAAGTGTCCGAATTGTCAAAGTAAGGATATCGGTAAAATTGGTATCAACCAATATTATTGTTGGAACTGTTTTATTGAGCTTTCAGTTTCCCAAGGTATAATCAACACCCATCAAGTCGAAGAAGACGGATCACTAAGTTCATTAGATGACTTGTTTGAAGAAGAAGAACGTCGTTACACCCTTTAAAAGAAAAGCGGAAGCGCACGTATAGAAGCGTATGGACTGGAGCTCTGCAGCTAGGCAGCATGGATAGCAATGGCTATTCGATGTTGACTTATCGTAGGAAGAAGGGCGAAGTACAGTAGCTGGTGGGCGCTGGAGCTGGACAATACCTAGAAGAGGTGAGACGGATGAATAAAATGATGACGACAATGATTGCTTTTGGTGCTGGTATGGCAGCATATAATATTGTCCAAAGAAACAATATGATGTCAGCCCGCAATATGAAACGAATGCAAAGAAAAGTAAGACGTGCAATCTTTTAAGGTCAAACCCCCTCAAGTAGTCGAGGGGGTTTTTTGTTGTATATTTCCACCAATTGTCTCGAAAACTAACCAAAAGGAGGCATGGCAGTGGATATTCGTATGAAATGGTATTACCGAATTGGTTTTTTGCTCCTTTTATTAATTGCCATTTTTGTTTTTCTAAAAATTAGTTTTGTATGGATGCCGATTGTAAGGATGGCAGCTATCATCATTCTCCCCTTTATTATTGGCGCGTTTATTACTTATTTACTTCACCCAATCGTCGAAAAATTACATGAAAAAGGGTTTCATCGTGGGCTTGCGATCATTTTAATTTATTTTATTTTTTTTGGCGGAATCGGCGTAGGTCTCTATAAAGGAATTCCAGCCATTATTGATCAATTAAAGGACCTATCTGAAAGTGCACCTGCTTTTGCAGAGCAATACCGAGGCTGGATTGATCAACTCCAATCACAAACAAGGGCCTGGCCTGATGGACTGCAGACACGCATTAATGATGGCATCGGTATCTTTGAAAAAAAGATGGACTCGTTACTGACCATCATCGTGAGCATCTTAATGAACTTTTTAAATTCAGCGCTCATCATGCTGATTATCCCATTTGTTGCTTTTTATATGTTAAAGGATTTTGTCTTGATTAAACGGGCGGTGTGGTATATTACCCCAAAAAAATGGCGCAAGAAGGGCTCTCTTTTTCTAAAGGATGTCGATGAGTCCCTCGGAAGCTATATTAGGGGGCAGCTCCTTGTTTGTGTCATTATTGGCAGTATCTCAGCCCTGTTATTTTGGGTTTTTCATTTAAAATACTCCTTATTATTAGGTTTGATTGTTGGTGCGACAAATGTGATTCCTTATTTCGGTCCAATTATCGGAGCTGTACCGGCAGTCATAATTGCAGCCACTACTTCTGTAAAATTAGTGATTATTACCTTAGTAATTGTTTTCGGTCTGCAATTTCTTGAAGGGAATATCTTGTCTCCCTTTATTGTTGGAAAAAGCCTGCATATGCACCCATTAGTCATTATGTTCGCGTTAACTGCCGGAGGAGAAATTGGCGGGATTTTAGGGTTGATCTTAGCTGTCCCGATACTTGCTGTGCTAAAAGTCGGGATTATTCATGCAAAAAATCATTTTACCCTGCATTAACAGGCAATGCACCTTGGATTTAAGGTAAATAATATTTTGTAAAATAACTGCCAGTAAATGTCCTATTTGTTCAACAGTGGGAAAAAATCGTCCCACTGCTTGGATGTTTCACTTTATCACTGATTCAAATTGACAAACAATAATGTGGTGGCTATAATTCGTCATATAGAATATTTGTTGGAAAATGTAGAAGGATCGAGTATGTTGTAGTCCATCTGTAACGCGTTTAAGCGCAGAAGAGAGGAGCTTCCTTGGCTGAAAGAAGCTCTAGATGAAGGATAACAGAAAGCTAGTCCGGAGTGCAGCTAACCACTGCCGTCAATGCCGCGTTAAGGCATTATTGAGAGATGAATACGGCTTTTTTGTATTCATAATCAGGGTGGTACCGCGAGACAAGCTCTCGTCCCTGTTTTGGGGATGAGGGCTTTTTTGTATGCTTTTTAAAAAATAGGAGGTCTAAAGGTATGAAAAACTTAACAGGATCACAAATCCGCTCAATGTTTTTACAGTTTTTTAACGAAGAAAAAAGACACACTATTGAACCAAGTGCATCGCTGGTTCCACATGATGACCCATCATTGTTATGGATTAATAGCGGTGTTGCAACCTTAAAGAAATATTTTGATGGACGTGTTGTACCTGAGAATCCAAGGATTACAAATGCACAAAAATCAATTAGAACAAATGACATTGAAAATGTCGGAAAAACGGCACGTCACCATACGTTCTTTGAGATGCTTGGCAATTTTTCCATCGGTGAATATTTCAAACAAGAAGCCATTGAATGGGCATGGGAGTTTTTAACCGATGAAAAATGGATTGGCTGGGACCCAGAGCTTCTATCTGTTACTGTTCACCCAGAGGATCATGAAGCATATGAAATTTGGCATAAGACAATTGGTATACCAGAAGAACGAATCATTCGTCTTGAGGGGAATTTCTGGGACATTGGTGAAGGTCCAAGCGGTCCGAATACAGAAATTTTCTATGACCGAGGGCCTGCCTACGGAAATGACCCGAGCGACCCTGAGTTATATCCAGGCGGTGAAAATGAACGCTACCTTGAAGTTTGGAACCTTGTGTTTTCACAATTTAACCATAATCCAGATGGCACTTATACACCGCTGCCAAAGAAAAATATTGATACCGGAATGGGACTTGAACGAATGGCATCTGTCGTTCAAAATGTTCCAACTAACTTTGATACTGATTTATTTATCCCAATTATTCGGGCAACAGAGGAAATCTCCGGTGAAAAATATGGCGTTGATAAAGAGAGCGATGTTGCCTTCAAAGTAATTGCTGACCATATTCGTACCGTTGCTTTTGCTGTCGGAGACGGGGCATTGCCATCAAACGAAGGCCGCGGCTATGTGTTGCGCAGGTTGCTGCGTCGAGCTGTCCGCTATGCAAAACAAATCAATATTAACCGTCCATTTATGTTTGAACTTGTTCCTGTCGTAGGCGAAATTATGCATGATTTCTATCCGGAAGTAAAAGAAAAGACGGAATTCATTCAAAAGGTCATCAAAAATGAAGAAGAGCGTTTCCATGAAACCCTTCATGAAGGTTTAGCTATTTTAGCTAGTGTCATGAAAAAGGAAAAAGAAAAAGGCAGCGATACCATCACTGGTGCTGATGTGTTCCGTCTATACGATACTTATGGTTTCCCGGTAGAACTAACCGAAGAATATGCGGAAGAAGAGGGTATGAAGGTTGACCAAAAAGGCTTCGAGGTAGAAATGGAACAGCAGCGTGAGCGTGCCCGGGCAGCTCGTCATGATGTCGATTCGATGCAGGTTCAAGGCGGTGTGCTTCGCGACGTTACCGTTGAAAGTAAATTTGTTGGGTATGATGTGCTAGAGACTAACTCAACTGTTTTGGCAATTATTAAAAATGGTGAACTAGTTGAGGAAGCATCAAACGGTGAAGAAGTACAGCTAATTCTGGATGGAACACCATTTTATGCGGAAAGTGGCGGACAGATAGCTGACCGAGGTTTGATTAAAGGTGCAGACGTAACCATTGCTGTTAAGGATGTTCAAAAAGCACCGAATGGTCAAAATCTTCATCAAGTCATAGTGAAGAGCGGTATGTTAAAAACTAATCATCAGGTAACGGCAAAAGTGGATGATGAAAATCGTGTAAAAATTATTAAAAACCATACTGCTACCCATTTACTTCATCAGGCATTAAAAGATATACTCGGTGAGCACGTAAATCAAGCCGGTTCCTTAGTAGAGCCTGACCGTCTTCGTTTTGATTTTTCGCACTTTGGTCAAATTAATCCGGAAGAATTGGAACAAATTGAAAGAATCGTGAATGAAAAGATTTGGCAAAGCATCGAAGTAGACATCAGCCTAAAACCAATTGCCGAAGCAAAAGCAATGGGAGCAATGGCACTGTTTGGTGAAAAATATGGTGATATTGTCCGCGTCGTTAGAGTTGGGGATTATAGTCTTGAGCTTTGTGGCGGCTGTCATGTTCCAAATACATCTGTCATTGGATTATTTAAAATTGTGTCAGAAGGCGGAATTGGTGCTGGAACAAGAAGAATTGAGGCTGTAACTGGTGAATCTGCTTACAAATTGCTAAATGATCAAGTAGGTTTGTTAAAGGATGCTGCTGAAAAACTAAAAACAAATCCAAAAGATATTGTTAACCGTATTGATAGTTTAATGGTTGAAATTAAACAGCTGCAGCGGGAAAACGAATCACTCGCAACAAAGCTTGGAAATATTGAAGCTGGCAGCCTCGTATCAAAGGCAAAAGAAATTGACGGTGTAACGGTTTTAGCAGCGAAGGTTCAGGCAGCTGATATGAATAACTTGAGAAATATGGCTGATGACCTGAAGCAAAAGCTTGGATCTGTTGTCATCGTCCTCGGTAGTGTCCATGAAGGAAAAGTTAATTTAATTTCCGCTGTAACGAAGGATTTAATTGAAAAAGGCTACCATGCAGGGAAATTGATTAAGGAAGTAGCTTCTCGCTGCGGCGGAGGTGGTGGAGGACGTCCAGATATGGCTCAAGCAGGCGGTAAAGATCCTGAAAAACTGGAGTCTGCACTTCAATTCGTAGATGAATGGGTAAAATCCATTTGATAATGGAACAAAGTAGTGTAAAATGTAAGTAACAATTCTAGAATGCGGAAGCGACTTAACCAGGGGCGATATAGGAAGACTTATCTATTTGCCAGAGGAGCAAAGCCAGAGATTAGTCTTCCTTAATGCGAACGATAGTAGCCAGGCATAAAACTGCAAGCTACGAGGTTGTTCTTTAACCTCCTTGACAGATTGGTAATAGCCCTAGGAGCTGTAGTTAGACTTTACAATTCTCTCCTCTATTTAGAAAGGCGAGGTGCATGAAATGAGTTCATTTGACAAAACGATGCGATTTAATTTTCCTGAAGAGCCATTTGAACATGACGTGAAGGATGTTCTTTTTCAAGTCTATGAGGCTTTACAGGAAAAAGGGTATAACCCTATAAATCAAATCGTCGGCTACCTGTTATCCGGTGATCCTGCCTATATTCCTCGTCATCGCGATGCCCGTAACATTATTCGCAAGCTGGAACGGGACGAAATTATCGAGGAATTAGTCAAATCCTATCTAAAACAACAACGAGAGGGTTAAGTAATGCGTGCAATGGGTTTAGACGTGGGCTCAAAAACCGTCGGTGTTGCCCTTAGTGATGAACTGGGGTGGACGGCACAGGGTCTCAAAACCCTCAAAATCAATGAAGAAAGACAAGAGTTTGGTTTTGAGGAAATTGGTCAATTAATAAAAGAGTATCAAGTCGATACTGTGGTCGTCGGTTTTCCTAAAAATATGAACGGGACGGTTGGACCACGCGGTGAAGCCAGTCAGCAATTTGCTGCTGAAATTACGGAAAGATTTGATGTGCCAACTGTTTTATGGGACGAGCGGCTGACAACAATGGCTGCTGAACGTGTTCTACTTGAGGCTGATATCAGCCGTAAAAAGCGAAAGAAGGTCATCGATAAAATGGCAGCAGTGATGATTCTTCAAGGCTATCTTGACAGTAAAAATTAATGAGGTGAAGAAATGACACACGAACATGATCATGAGGATCGCTACATCACACTTATCGATGAAAATGGCGATGAACAATTATTTGAAATACTTTTCACATTTGATTCAGATGAATTTGAAAAGTCCTATGTATTCTTTTATCCAGTTGGTGCAAATGAAGATGAAGAAGAAATTGACATTCTCACATATGCATACATTCCAACTGAAGATGGTGGTTTCGGCGAATTAATGGAAATCGAAACTGACGAAGAATGGGACATGGTGGAAGAGGTTTTTAATACCTTTAACGAGGAACAAGAGGAACAATAATATTCGGGAATCGGCTGCTTGTTGGCCGATTCTTTTTTTTGGAAAAATAATATAAATTTGACAAATCCATTGATAAATTGACATTTTTCTCACTATATGCTGAAATTGATACATACCTTTTTTAATATTTTACAAAAATTTATGCGATATGTTTGATAGGTCAGGGGAAGGGGGAAAAAGATGACGACAGACGAAAAGGGCACAAAAAAAGATGTTATTCGGCAAAAAATGCTTGAGCAGCACCATGAAGCAAAAATTGTCCGCAAGATTGTTTTGATCATATCTATCTTAATGCTATTATTCATAGTCTTAATTGGCGGCGGAGGATATTTCTATATACAATCAGCACTTAAACCTCTTGACTCTTCTAGTAAGAAACAGAAAACAGTCGAAATTCCATTAGGGTCATCTGTTACAGGGATTGCTGAAAAATTAGAAGCAAACGGAATAATAAAAAATGCAAAAGTATTTAAGTATTATGTGAAACTGAAAAATGAAGGCGGATTTATGGCTGGGGATTATCAGCTAAGCCCATCGATGGATGTCCCTGAAATTGTCAGCCGTCTAAAAACGGGCAAAGTGCTGGCGAAAGCTAGTTTTAAAATTACGGTTCCAGAAGGACAGCAGCTTAAGGAAATTGCCGCTATTATGGCAAAAGCTACAAATCAAAAGGAAGATGATGTGTTTAATAAATTAAATGATAAAGAATTTATTAAAACACTAATGGCCAAATACCCAGATATTTTAACAGATGAAATTATGCATTCGACAGTGAAATATCCACTCGAAGGCTACTTATATCCGGCAACCTACCCATTTTATAAGCCAAATCCATCTGTTGAAGAAATGGTCACGGCAATGTTAGATAAAACAAGGAATGTTTTATCTGATTACACAGAAGAAAGTAACAAAAAAAAGCTGTCAATTCATCAATTATTAACGATGGCCTCATTAGTGGAGGAAGAAGCTACCGAAAAAGCCGACCGTAAAATGATTGCAAGTGTTTTCTACAATCGTATGAAAAAGGGAATGCCCTTGCAAACAGATCCAACTGTTTTATATGCCCAAGGGAAACATAAAGACAAGGTTTTATATGAGGATTTAGAAGTGGATTCACCTTTTAATACGTATAAAAATAAAGGTCTTCCACCAGGTCCAATAGCAAATTCTGGAAAGATGTCGATTGAAGCGGCACTAGAACCAGCGGAAACAGATTTTTATTACTTCCTGGCAACCGCTGAGGGAGAGGTTATTTTTACAAAAACATTAGATGAACATAATCAGGAAAAAGCTAAGCATATTTCCAATAAAAAATAATTATTTCATGGGGAAAGATTAGCATTCCCCTTCTTTTTATGGTAAAATAGTTCAGGTGTTTTAATAAGTATTTTATAGCGTACCTCACAGTAAGGTAATTTGCGGGTGTATCTGCCTAAAAACGTACTGAGTTGAATCCTTCAGCTCGCTATTTCCTGTGAACGCTATTTTTTCATGTCTAAAGAGCAAAATGATGGTAGATAATTTTAAAGTATTTGACTTTTAGAATTGTCCAGATACAGTGCCCAGCGATTAGTGGTCATCACTCTTCCCTCCGATAAGTCAACATCGGATTACTTTATCTTAGTCGGAGTGGGCTTCTGGCCATACGTTTCTAAACGGTTGCTTTCGTTTTTCTATCAAGAATGCTTTTATAGAATTGAGGTGACGGCAGCTTGTTGAATGAGAAGCTGCATTTTTATATTGAAGGTCTAATTTCAGCACGCATCCCGTTGTTTACTGAAATGGAAAGTTATGCAAAAAAACATAATGTCCCTATTATGGAGCTAGCTGGGATCGAAACCATGCTGCAATTATTGCGAATTCATCAATCGAAAAAGATTCTTGAGGTGGGAACAGCGATTGGTTATTCGGCGTTAAGAATGGCAAATACGCTCTCAAAGGCACAAATTGTTACAATTGAACGGGATAAGGAACGGCTTCATGCTGCCAAAGAATTTATCGGAAGATCTGAGAATGGTGAGCAAATTACCTTAATTGAAGGTGATGCATTGGAGGTTGAAGATCTTGTTCAGGGACAGGCTCCATTCGATGCCATTTTTATTGATGCTGCAAAAGGACAATACAAAAAGTTCTTTGAAATATATGAAAAATATCTTAGTCACGACGGAATGATTATTACTGATAATGTGCTGTTTAAAGGTCTTGTTGCCGAACAAGAGATTGAATCAAAAAGAACCCGTAATCTTGTAAAGAAAATTGATGAATTTAACCATTGGTTAATGAATCATCCGGATTATAACACCGTGATTCTGCCTGTTGGGGATGGGGTTGCAATTAGTAAAAGGAGAGGTGAGAGAAAATGAAGAAAACAGAATTACTTGTCACTCCATTAACAGTTGACGATATTTTGCCACTAGCAGAAGCAGGGGCAGATGCCTTTGTTGTCGGTGAGCAGCGATATGGATTACGACTCGCTGGAGAATTCAACCGTGAGGATATTCAAAGAGCCATTGAACTAGCTCATAGCAAGGGGAAAAAAGTTTATGTTGCGATGAATGCCATTTTTCACAATGAAAAAATTGACGAACTTGCTGGCTATATTCAATTTGTCGCAGCTGCAAAGGCAGACGCAATTATTTTCGGTGACCCAGCTGTATTAATGACTGCAAAAGAAGTGGCTCCGGAAATGAAGCTTCATTGGAGTACAGAGACAACAGGCACGAACTGGTACACATGTAATTATTGGGGTAGAAAAGGTGCGAAAAGGGCGGTTCTTGCCCGTGAAATCAACATGGATGCCATTGTCGAAATAAAGGAAAATGCAGAAGTGGAAATTGAAGTACAGGTTCATGGAATGAGCTGTATGTTCCAATCTAAACGCTCGCTCCTGGGTAACTATTATGAGTACCAAGGGAAAGTCATGGAGATCGAAAATCGTAAGATGGAAAAAAATATGTTTTTGCACGATAAAGAACGTGAGAATAAATATCCGATTTTTGAAGATGAGAACGGTACGCATATCATGAGTCCAAATGATATTTGTATCATTGATGAGCTGCAAGAAATGCTAGAAGCCGGTGTTGATTCTTTTAAAATTGAAGGAATCTTAAAGAGTCCGGAATATATTTTGGCTGTGACAAGAATTTATCGTGAAGCAATTGATTTATGTTTGGAAGATCCAGAGGCTTATGATGACAAAAAGGACGAGCTGCTTGCGGCAATCGAGAAAATTCAACCAGAGAATCGTTCGTTAGATACAGGATTCTTTTTCAAAGAGACAGTTTACTAACTTTAAAAGCGGAAGCGCCATGCTCAGGGGCTTAAGTTCAAGAGCCTTTATGCGCTGCAGCTAAACACTTATTACAGGAGGGGTTCAATCGTGAATACAGTTATAGATAAAATTTCTGAGATGATCGATGGGAAACGTGTCATTGTGAAGAAGCCGGAACTCCTTGCTCCAGCAGGCAATCTGGAAAAATTAAAAATTGCAGTTCAATATGGTGCCGATGCTGTGTTTATCGGCGGTCAAGAATATGGGCTTCGTTCAAACGCGGATAATTTTACATTTGAAGAAATGAAAGAAGGCGTCGAGTTCGCCAAAAAATTTGGTGCAAAGATTTACGTAACTACAAATATTTTTGCTCATAACGAAAATATTGACGGTTTAGAGGAATATATACTTGGCTTAAAGGAGACAGGAATTTCTGGGATTATTGTCGCGGATCCGCTCATTATTGAAACATGCCAGCGTCTTGCTCCAGAGATTGAAATCCATATTAGTACACAGCAATCACTTTCCAACTGGAAAGCCGCCCAGTTTTGGAAAGAGTCAGGTGCAGAACGTGTCGTATTAGCACGTGAGGTAAGTGCGGAAGAAATTAGAGAAATGAAGGAAAAGGTCGATGTTGAGATTGAAACCTTTATTCATGGAGCAATGTGCATTGCTTACTCGGGACGCTGTACATTGAGCAACCATATGACAGCACGGGATTCTAACCGCGGTGGTTGCTGCCAGTCGTGCCGCTGGGATTATGATCTTTACAAGCTCGAGGGCAGTAATCATGAAGTAGCTCTTTTTGAGGATGGGGATGACCCGTTTGCGATGAGCCCGAAGGACCTTAATTTAATTCAAGCTATTCCACAGATGATTGAACTAGGAATTGATAGTTTGAAAATTGAAGGCCGGATGAAATCGATTCATTACATTGCAACAGTCGTAAGTGTTTATCGTAAAGTTATTGACGATTATTGCGCTGATCCAGAGAATTTTGTAATTAAGCGTGAATGGTTAGAGGAACTTGATAAATGCGCTAACCGTGAGACTGCACCTGCGTTTTTTGAAGGGGTGCCGGGGTATAAAGAGCAAATGTTTGGTAATCATAGCAAGAAGACAAAGTTTGAATTTGTCGGTCTTGTGCTGGATTATAACGAAGAAACACAAATGGTTACATTGCAGCAGCGAAACCATTTTAAACCAGGGGACGAAGTCGAATTCTTCGGACCGGAAATTCAGAACTTTACACATGTGGTTGATAAAATTTGGGATGATAAAGGTAATGAATTGGATGCAGCTAGGCACCCGCTTCAGATTGTACAATTTAAATTGGACAAACCGGTATACCCTAACAACATGATGCGAAAGGAGAACTAGTATGATGCGCAAACCGGTTGTTATTGGTGTAACCGGCGGCTCTGGCTCCGGAAAAACCAGTGTAACAAAAGCCATTTATGAAAGTTTAAAAGATCATTCCATTTTGGTACTAGAACAGGATTATTATTATAAGGATCAAACTTATGTGCCGTATGAAGAACGATTAAAAACAAATTATGATCACCCACTTGCCTTTGATAATGATTTACTCATAGAACATATCCAAAAGCTGTTACGCTATGAAGCGATTGAAAAACCTGTTTATGATTACTCCATCCATACTCGTTCAGACAAGATTATTCCCGTCGAACCGCAAGATGTTATTATATTAGAGGGAATTTTAGTACTTGAAGATGAGCGTCTGCGTAATTTAATGGACATTAAATTGTACGTAGATACAGATGCAGATTTGAGAATCATCCGCCGGTTAACTCGTGACATTAGAGAACGCGGACGGACGTTTGATTCCGTAATTGATCAATATTTAAATGTGGTTCGCCCAATGCATAATCAGTTTATTGAACCTACTAAGCGTTATGCGGATGTCATCATCCCAGAAGGCGGACATAACCATGTTGCAATTGATTTAATGGTCACAAAAATTCAAACAATTCTTGAACAAAAGTCATTTTTATGACACAATATCAAAAGATAAGGATTTAATAAATATTTAAAGTGCGCGCCCTTATACAAGGACGCGCTCCTATGTATTTGTCATAGGCAAACAATCTACATATACTACATACACAATTCTAATGGGGGTTGTGAAGACTAGAAGGAGTGAAGGCTTTGGCTACAGAGAAAGTATTTCCAATGACACAAGCAGGAAAAGACAAACTTGAACAAGAACTTGAATATTTAAAATCAGTGAAACGTAAAGAAGTGGTAGAAAGAATTAAAATCGCGAGAAGTTTTGGTGATTTATCAGAAAACTCTGAGTACGATTCTGCGAAAGAAGAGCAGGCATTTGTTGAGGGCCGAATTACAACGTTAGAAAATATGATTCGCAATGCTAAGATTATTGCTGAAGGAGAAATGGCCGGCGATTCTGTAACATTAGGCAGGTCTGTTACATTTATTGAGCTTCCGGATGGGGAAGAAGAAACCTATTCTATTGTGGGTAGTGCTGAGGCAGATCCGTTTGAAGGGAAAATTTCGAACGACTCGCCAATTGCTAAAAGCCTTTTAGGTAAAAAGGTTGGCGATCAAGTATCTGTACAAACACCAGGCGGTGAAATGAGCGTCCGCATTGTCAGCATCAAATAATTGAAATTATATATTTAAGATAATTGTTTGAAATTTAGAAACCTCGTCAAAACTTTTGACGAGGTGTTTTTTATGTGGAGAAGACGGGCACTTGGATGGCTTTTCATTTGTATAACAAGTTTGGTACTGCTTCTGGTGCGCTTAATGCAAATTCAATTGATCGAGACAAAGACTTTTTCGAAACATAATGTGAATTTACTTGAAGAAAGTGTCAAACAAAGAACACAGGAGCTGGTGATTGATAATGGCAGAGGCAATTTCCTTGACCGAAATGGGGCCATGCTGACGCACAAAAAGGTTGCTGTTCTAGTCCTTTTTCCATTTTTAAAAAAGCTGGATTGGAAGGCTAAAAAGGTTTCTGAGATTTCTGGAATCTCGGAAGATGTGCTGAAAATCGCTGTAGAAGGGGCGAAAAAGCCTTTTGCCTTTGGTGAACCACAGCCAGTTGAACTGACCACCTCCCAAATGGAAAGAATTAATGGCTTAAAAATTCCTGGAGTTTTTGCAATTGAAAAGAAGTTTGAGCGCTCTGAAGTACCGGCGGAACAGTTAATTGGTCTGACAGGCGAAAATCCAAAGGAATTAAAGAACCGTTATCCGAACAAGGAACTATCGGAGAAAACCTTGCTTGGTGTATCAGGGCTTGAGGAAAGTTTTGATGAATTCCTCCTCCCCGAAGGGAAATCAAAGCTTGTATACCACGTAGATGGCTCTGGAGGACCGCTGTTCGGGATCAACGTTAAATATGTTGATCCCGCAAATCCATTTTATCCTGTTAATGTGCGGACAACCCTTGATAAAAACCTTCAGCAAAAAGCAGACAGTCTTGTTGATCAGTATCAAATAAAAAAAGGCGGTCTGGTTCTTCTCGATATTGAGGACAATAGTGTACTCGCAATGGTATCTCGGCCAACGATTAATAAAAAGGATCCCTATAGCGGTGGGGGGGTTACCAATATGATGGTGAAGCAGCAGATTGTCGGCTCTGTATTTAAAACTGTTGTTGCTGCAGCCGCAATCGATGAAAATCTTGATGATCCAACCCGCCTTTTTGACTGCAGTAAAAAAATTAATGGCAAACAGGAACTAAAGTACAATTATGGAATGTTGGATTTTGCGACTAGCTTTTCCAGAAGCTGTAATCGTACATTTGGAGAGCTGGCAAAGGAATTACAAAAGACAAATCCGCATATTCTTGAAGACTATGCGGCTAAATTATCACTTGCTGGCTCTGTAGGCTGGAAGGGGGATGTTTATCATACAAGTGACTTCAAACAATTTGCAGATGAAGATAAAGGCAGGGTATTTTTGTCTGATGAGGCAAGAAAGGATGCTAACTTTGCTGCAATGTCTGGAATTGGCCAGCATGAAGTCCGCGTCACCCCAATAGCTGTAGCCAATATGATGGCAACGATTGCAAGAGGCGGTAAAAAGGAATCAGTAAGAGCTGTTTCAAAAATTGAGTATAAAAACGGAACGACGATGGTTGATTTTCCAAAACAAAGCATAAAAGGGGACACCATTTCTCCTTACACCGCGATGAAGCTGCAAAAACTGCTTCGGGAAGTGGTACTAAACCCTAATGGTACGGGAAGGTGGTTTAAAGACTTGCCGTATGAGGTGGCAGGTAAATCCGGGACAGCCGAAACAGGAAAATATGAAGATGGGAAGCAGCTGCATAATAAATGGTTTGCTGGTTATTTCCCCTATCAAAATCCAAAATACGTCCTTGTAGCTGTGAATTTGGATGTGGTGGATTCGGAGGGTGGAGTTAATTTGTTATTTGCTGATATAGTAAAAATGTTGTATGAAAAAAATCATAGCAATGGGGAGTGAAATGGTTTTTCCTTCAAGTTCTCTTTAAATCATGTTAGAATATTGAGAGCCTTATTTTTACGGAGGGATAATTTTGAGTAATGATTTCAATTCTAATTCGCGTTCAGGATATCGTGCGAAAAGAAAAAAAACGAATCTCGTCTTAAATAGTTTAATCGTCATTGTCCTGCTATTGATTATTTTTGTTGCTTATAATATTTTTGCCTCAGGCAGTGATGATAAAGCAGCACCAAAGAAACAAGAACCAAAAACAGAACAAAAAGAAACAACTCATAAAGAAACAGCAACTAAAGAGAAAAAGGCCAAAGTGGATAAAAAGGTCAATAAGGATGATCGTTCTACTGACAATACAACAGATGATGATCAAGAAAGTGAGGAAGCCTCCACTCCTGAAAAGGCAGATGAATCACAGGCGGTAGCTTCAGACGGGGGCAGTTCTGCGAATGTTCTTAAAACAATCCAGAATCCGAGTTGGAAGCCTGTTGGTACCACCCAATCAGGAGAACACAAGCCAACTTATAGTGGTGTAGATTGGGATGAAATGCTGAATGCCATCTCCTATGCAACAGGACTTGACCAGAGCAATATGAAGGTTTATTGGCTAGGTAGTGATAAGTCTACCTCCAATGCATCAATCGGTACAGTATACTCAAATGATAAACAAGAAAAATATAGAGTTTTTATTAAATGGGTTGATGGTGAAGGATGGGTACCGACAAAGGTCGAAGAACTAACTGAACTTGAGAAATAAAGGAAAAAGGATGGGCCCTGTAAGGGGCACCATCCTATTTCTTTTTAAAATGAACAACCGCCGTAAAGTATGTTTGTCCATTTTCGTTCACATGCATTTGGTGGGATACGGAATGGACCCCCAGTAGGATTGCTCTATTCTCATCAACCTGTGATTCAATCTTTTTTTGCAGTGTTTTAAGATTATTGGCCTCGAAAAATTCAATTTTATCCTCAATCAAATCAAGCTGAAAATTCACCTAGATATCATCCTTTCTATACGTCCATTTTAGTTATTTCTTACCATACTGGCAATGCATTTGAATAAATGTTTGAAGTATGATAACATAATTTCAGACAAATTCATAGTATACTCATAGGAATTATATGCTATTTTGGAGAGTGGAAAATATGGGGAGAGAGTTTCTTGAAATTTTTGAGCAATGGGCAGATTCATACGATGATACAGTCGTTGGTCATGATTTAGAATATAAAGAAGTTTTTTCACATTATGAACAAATTTTAGATGCTGTTGCTGCTCGTTCAATTGGTCATGTAGTGGAATTTGGTGTCGGTACGGGGAACCTAACACAAAAGCTATTGGCTGTAGGGCTTAGGGTGACGGGAATAGAGCCATCACCATCAATGAGGAAAATTGCTGAGCAAAAACTTGCTGGTAATGCGGTAATTCTCGATGGTGATTTTCTTCATTTTCCGGAAGTGAAGAAAATTGACACATTTGTCAGTTCGTATGCCTTCCATCATCTTACCGATAACGAAAAAGCAGAAGCTGTCGCTCACTATGGCAAGCTGCTCTCAAAAGATGGTAGAATAGTGTTTGCGGATACGATGTATGAATCCGAGGAAGATCATTATAATGCGATCGTAAAAGCAAAAAATGAAGGCTTTCATAACCTGGCAAAAGATCTGGAAACTGAATATTATACAACGATTCCGTTTTTAAAATCTATTTTAGAAAAAAATAGTTTTAGCGCCACGTTCACAAGGATAAACGATTTTGTCTGGTTAATGGAAGGTGTAAAACAATAAGAAAGAGGTTAATCAATGAAAATCGCCATCATCGGAGCAATGGAAGAAGAAGTAACTTTACTACGAGACAATATTGAGGAACAAACACAAGAAACAGTCGCAGGTTGTGAATTTACATTTGGAAAAATGCACGGTGCGGATGTCATCCTGCTGCGGTCCGGGATTGGGAAGGTAAACGCGGCTATGTCAACAACCATCCTGCTTGAAAAATATAAGCCTGATTGTATTATCAATACCGGTTCAGCAGGGGGCTTTAATCCTTCACTTAATGTTGGGGATGCTGTTATTTCAACGGAAGTCCGCCATCATGATGTCGATGTAACTGCTTTTGGTTATGAATATGGTCAGGTTCCACAGCTTCCGGCAGCGTTTTTAGCTGATGAAAAATTAATTTCTGTCGCAGAAGCAGCTGCAAAGGAATTAGAAAATTTCCAAATTGTGAAGGGCTTAATTGTGACGGGTGATTCTTTTATGGAAGATCCGGTACGTGTCGATTTTGTACGGTCAAAATTTGAGGCTTTACAGGCAGTTGAAATGGAGGCTGCTGCGATTGCACAAGTGGCTCATCGCTTCGCTGTACCTTTTGTAATTATCCGTTCTCTTTCGGATATCGCCGGAAAAGAATCAGAAATTTCGTTTGATCAATTTATTGATAAGGCAGCAACTAATTCTGCTACATTGGTGATGAAAATGGTGGCAGCTATACGATAGGTTTACAGGGGTGGAGAAATGCAGGTCTACAAAAATGTTCATGAGTTAATTGGGCATACACCAATCGTGGAAATTACCCAATTTCCTTTGCTAGAAGGGGTTCGTATATTTGCCAAACTTGAGTTCCTGAACCCTGGGGGAAGTGTCAAAGACCGGCTTGGAATAGAGCTGTTAAGTGAGGCGTTTTCGAGCGGGAAACTCAGAGAGGGTGGAACGGTTATTGAGCCGACTGCCGGAAATACTGGAATTGGTTTAGCACTTGCTGCGATTAATAAAGGGGTTCAAGTTATTTTTTGTGTGCCTGAAAAATTCAGTATGGAAAAGCAGGCAATCATGAAAGCACTTGGTGCTAATATCGTTCATACTCCAACGGAGCAAGGCATTAAGGGGGCGATTGCTAAAGCAGAGGAGCTGCTTAAAGAAATTCCTGATTCCTATTGTCCGCAGCAATTTGCCAATCCTGCTAATCCTGCTACCTATTATAAAACATTAGGGCCTGAGCTCTGGGATCAACTCGATGGTAAGATTGATGTTTTTATTGCTGGAGCAGGTTCTGGCGGTACGTTCATGGGAACTGCCCGTTATTTGAAAGAACAACAGAATCAAATAAAAACGGTCATCGTCGAGCCAGAAGGGTCAATATTGAATGGTGGTGAATCCGGCCCTCATAAAACGGAGGGTATAGGCATGGAATTCTTGCCTCCATTTATGGAACCCGCCTATTTTGATGCCATTCATACCGTTGCTGATGATGATGCCTTTTACTTTGTTAAAGAGTTGGCCGCAAAAGAGGGACTGCTTGTGGGCAGCTCTTCCGGTGCAGCCTTTTATGCAGCTCTAAAAGAAGCTGAAAAAGCAGAGGCAAATACGAACATCGTGGTTATTTTTCCAGACGGAAGTGAACGATATTTAAGCAAAAAAATCTTTGAAGGGGGGATTTAGGGTGAGAAGAAAGACGAAATTGATTCATGGCGGCATCAGTGAAGATCCAGCAACCGGTGCTGTCTCATTCCCGATTTATCAAGTTAGTACTTATAAACAGGAGGGTGTCGGCGGGCATAAGGGTTTCGAATATTCCCGTACTGGAAATCCGACGAGACATGCCCTTGAAGAGCTGATAAAGGATATCGAAGGCGGTAAAGCAGGATTTGCTTTTGGCTCCGGGATGGCGGCGATTACGGCTGTCATTATGCTATTTAACAGCGGCGATCACGTCATCTTAACTGATGATGTTTATGGCGGAACATTCCGCGTCATGACTAAGGTATTGAATCGTTTCGGAATTGATTCAACATTTGTTGATACTAGTGATTTAGAGAAAATTAAAAGTGAAATTAAACCAAACACCCGGGCTGTTTATCTAGAAACACCGACAAATCCACTTTTAAAGGTTACAGATATCGAAGCAGTTGCAAAGCTTGCAAAAGAACATGGGCTATTAACAATTGTTGATAATACATTCTCGACTCCATATTGGCAAAATCCGCTGGAGCTTGGTGCTGATATTGTTCTGCATAGTGCAACGAAATACATTGGCGGCCATAGCGATGTAGTGGCTGGATTAGTGGTTGTAAATAGTGAAAAGCTTGAAGAAGATCTTCACTTTGTGCAAAACTCTACTGGCGGTGTTTTGGGGCCTCAGGATTCATGGCTGTTAATCAGGGGGATCAAAACATTAGGTATACGTATGGAGGAAACCGAAGCGAATACGAAGGCAATAGTTGAGTTTTTACAAGGTCACTCGAAGGTTAAAAAAGTATTCTATCCGGGTATCGAAACACATCCAAATCATGACATTGCTAAGAAACAGGCAAGAGGTTTTGGCGGCATGGTTTCATTTGATGTTGGCAGTGCAGAAAATGCTGACCTATTACTCAGCAAGGTGAAATATTTTACATTAGCTGAAAGCCTTGGAGCTGTAGAAAGCTTAATCTCCGTTCCAGCAAGAATGACCCATGCCTCTATTCCAACAGAGCGAAGAGCAGAACTAGGCATCACAGACGGCTTAGTACGCATCTCCGTCGGGCTAGAAGATATTGAAGATCTAATTGAGGATCTCACCCAGGCATTAGTATAAGAAAAGAGGGGTTTGGCCATGGTCCTTACCCCTTTTTATATGGTTTCGCAAATAAAATAGCTCGTTTCGCAAATAAACCGCCAACTTTCGCAAATAAATCACTCAGATTCGCAAATAAATCGCCTGGAAACGCAAATAAATTAGGTTTTTCTAAAATTTACATCATATTTACCCTTATTTTCTATGGTATGGTATGTTAGTAGATTTTAAGAAAAGCAGGTGATAAGAAATGAAACAAGAAATGAAGAATCTTTATGAAAAAATGGTGGATTTTAAACGGTTTGGTATTGTCTTATTGGCTTGCGGTGTATTTTTCTTTCTAGGTATTATTATTCCATTAGATGCGAAAAGCGAAATGGATTTAAATATTATGCTTCTTTCCTCCATGTCTTTCTTAGCAGTATCTATCTTAATGTTTATTCAATCAACGCAATGTCAACTGAAGCTGACAGAAATGGAAGACTTTGATGATTACTTTATGAAATAATTGGCGATCCCTTAACATTTGGGTCGCTTATTTTTTTTGCCTGTCTTGAAGGCTTTTTAATTATTTTTTTTAAAATTTATTCAAAAAGGTTTACAAAGTACAAATGCGTGGATATAATTACCGTAGTAAGTAAAAAATTCCAAAGGAGGTCGAAGAAAATGATGTTATGGGCAATTGCAGCTGGCACTGGCATGAAAACTGTATATTTGAATATCACGCATTCGACCAGATTGGAATGGGTTGCTTAACAATTTGTTACAATACATATCCATGCCGCAGGGAGAATGACGCCTTGCGGTATTTTTGTGTCTAAAAAATGCTGGCCGTAGGGGGACTCTTTTCTTCTTGCGGCCTTTTTGTGCCCTTTTTTCGCGCAATTTTGATATGTATTGCATAAATTGGAAATGTTGCTGAACCGAATGACTAAATAATCTTTTTTAAGGAGGTGGTATGAATGACCCTAAATATTTTATTC
>NZ_JBALPG010000047.1:0-4075 GCF_036965245.1 Neobacillus drentensis | reverse complement strand
TGATAAAATAGTAAAGAAAATTATTCAAATATAAAAAAAGATGCACACTGACCAATTTATCAGCGTGCATCTTAAAATCAATTTGTATGATTGACATCATTATTTTTTCTAAATGGCCACCAGTTGGCTTCACCAAATGTTTTTACCATTACTGGCACAAACAACGGAAGGACGACAAGCGCGTATAAAGCTAAACCAATAAGGAGAATCGTAGCAATTTCCAGCAAAGATAAAACGCCGGATGGCATCATCGCTGCAAATGTGCCGCCAAGAATCACGGCTGCTGAGATGATGACTGTTCCCATTTTTTTCATAGAGAGTAAGATTGCTTGTTGAACTGGCATGTTCCGGTATTCGTTGAAACGATCCATTAAGAATATGCTGTAGTCGATTCCAAGTGCCACTAATATAACGAACGAAAAGAATGGAACGGCCCAGCTGATCCCTGTGTATCCTAACACATTAACAAAAATGGCTTCTGAAATGGACATCGAAGTAAAGTAGGTAAGGATTAAGGAACCAATTAGATAGAGCGGCATGATGAACGAGCGAAGTAAAATTATTAGTATAATAGTAATACCCGCAAGCATTAATATAACAGTACGTGAATAATCGGCCTTAGAAATGGTGTCAAGATCGTTATGCATGCTGGATACACCACCAACAGCCACTGTCGCATTTTCAAGCTTTGTTTCCCTAACTGCTCGTTTTACCGCCTGTTTAATTTCCGGGATCCGATCAATGGCTTCATTTGAATACGGATTTTTATTAAAGACCACATCAATCATCATCACTTTACGCTCCTTTGACAAATAAGCATTGAGAGCCTGCTCGAAATCCTTACTGTCTAAGACGTCCTGTGGAATATAAAAACCATTTTGTTTTTGCTTCGATACATCTGCAAGATAATTTTGGGCAGAGTTTAGTCCATTAGAGACTTGGTTTAAACCATCCACGCTTTGAGTCAAACCATCAGAAAGCTGGGTGATTTGGCCACTCATGTCTTGAAAACCCGTTAAAAACTGCTGTTGGCCATCTTTCAGACCCTCTAAACCACTGGAAACTTGAGGAAGACCTTGATCAATGATATTTCCTTGACCATCTTCCATCTTATAAAGACCTGCCTCTAGCTTTTTAATTCCAATTAAAAGTGGTTCCATACTGTTAACTAGTTTTTCTTGACCTGCAGTTAATTCAGCAAATGTATTATTAGCAGTATTAATTCCGTCTTGAGCACCTTTTAGACCATTGTTTAATTGCTGCATACTTTCTGACAATTGCTTGATTGCTATTTGTGAGCCTTTGATAGTGGCTTTAATAGCTTGATAGCTTTGATTTTGTTCGATATCAGGATAATCCGTTTTAAGGTTAGCAAAATATTGATCTGTTGATGCTAATATTCCATTAAGGGAATCTAAACCTTCTGCAATTTTATCGTTGCCTGCCTTAAGTTCTCCTAATCCTGCACCAGCTTTTTTGTAGCCGGCCAGCAGTTGTTTATTGTAGGCAAAAATTTTTACTGACTCAGCTTGGATTTTTTCCAAACCATTCTTTAAGTCGGTGGAACCGATGGAACTATCCTTCAGTCCTTTTTCAATTTCAGTAAGGTGACCTTGTACTGTGTCGACTCCTGATTTGATCTTGTTTGTCCCCAAAATTAATTGGTTGATTCCATTTGTAGCTTCCTGCATCTTCGGCTGATTAGCTGCCATCTGGCTGCCTGCTTCAGCAAGGCTATCGCTGATTTTTTTAATCCCGTCATTTCCCTGACCGAGACCATCACCAACGCTTACTACTTGTTGTGACAGATAAAAATCATCAATTGGTGTACCGGTAGGGCGGGTCACGGAACGGACGGTGTCAACATTATTAACTTTTTCCAGTTCCTGACTGATTTTTTCCGTTAGAGCAATATAATCTGATGTGTTCATTTTATCATCGTTTTTAATCACAATTTGTGTTGGCATTGATTCACCGGGACCGAATGAATCTGCGATGATATTGAATCCTTTTATGGAAGGATAATCATCACTTATTTCTTCAAGTGAGTTAAAGGATAATTGATCCTTATAGGTGAATAAGAATGGTACAGAAACGAGGGAAACAAGGATAAAGGCAATCAACGGGCGCTTTAGGGCAAATTTGCCCATCATACCCCAGATTTTGCTGTCACCATGTTCCAGCTTTCCTTTGGATGGCCAAAATAGCTTTTTTCCAAGCACAGCCATGAAAAATGGAACAACGGTGAAAAGTGCAAGTAACAAAATCGCAACGCCAACAGCAACGGCTGAAGCAGATTTGTAAAGCTGAAAGGTAGAGAAACCGATTGATGCAAACCCAATTAATACTGCGATACCGCTATATATTACCGTTTTCCCGGCAGTGCGATAGGTTGTAATAATCGCTTCAGTTACATCTCCATTCATTGATAATTCTTCTTTAAAACGGCTAAGGAGCAAGATACAATAGTCTGTTCCAATCCCGAAAAGAACCGCAACTAAAAAGATCTGGGTAAAGGTTGATAAGGGGAAGTTGACTTGATCCACTAACAACCCGACAATAGATTGGGCAGTAAGATAACTGAACCCTACTGTTACCAATGGAATAATCGGTGCAACCGCGGATCTAAATACAAGAAGCAGCACAATTAAAATAAAACCTACGGTAATACCTTCTGTTTTTTTCAAGCCTTCCTGTGAGTTAGTGACAAGGTCCTCGTTAATGACCCAGCTTCCGGTATAGTAATGATCGAGATTGCCATTATTAATCGCATGATATAAATCTTCGGTAATATCTTTTGCTTCCCGGCCATTTGCTGACACTTTAAGTGAGACGAGGATGGTTTTTTCGTCTTCTGAAACTAGCTGATCCTTTAATTCCTCCTGATTGAAATGGGTGAGGATATCAGTAATGCCAAGTTTCTTTTTATTTTTTTCAAGCTGATTAACAGCTTTTTCAGCATTCGAAAAATCTTCTTTCGTTAACTTTTTATCACTATGGAAGACGAGAGCAGTTTGTAAATGACTACCTTTATTTTCACTTGATTGAACATCTCTGAGAATTTTTTCGGCAATGGTTGACGAATAGCCTTCAGGAACGGTAATTTGCCCTTTTTCTCGAACAAGACCTTCCATATTTGGTGCCACGATAAAAAGTGAAGTAATAACAGCAATCCAGGCGATTATGATGAACCACTTTCCCTTTATTATTGCTCTCACTATTTTATTCCCCCAGTTCTTCCTTTTTCTTAGCTGATTAGGAAAGTAAAACTTTCCTATTAGGCATAAGTGCAACTATGCCTGTGTATTCACCCTAAAAGGTTCGCCAATCGACAGTTTTTCTTTATTGGCTAATATTTCGGCTAATTTCTCAAACGTAATGATAAAATTCTTAATTTCTGACTCTTCGAATTGTGTAATGATTGATTCAACGAGAAATTGAATTTTTTCTTGGCAATTTTGATAAAGCGTATTTCCTTCCTCTGTTAATGTTAAATAAACTACTCTTCTGTCGTTTTCATCACGTGTTCTTTTAATAAGTCCTTTGTCGGCCATCCTGTTAATAATAGCCGTGATTGCACTTTTATTTACTTCAAATGCATCGGCCAATTCAGAAGAAGTGCATTCTCCGGAATGAAAAATGTATCTTAATACGTAGTGCTGATCATTGGTTAAATCGTCACCAATTTGCCCCTTGATTAATGACTCTGCTTTTTTATGAACCTGAAAAGAAACTGTCGTATAACGGTCGATTAACTCCTGAATGGTATGCTTATCCATGAAATCTTACACCTCTTAAAATTAGTTAAACTGTTTAACTATTCACTTGTTTAACTATAAAACATATGGAATTTAACGTCAATATTTTCCTTTAATGAAAATTTAAGGAACAAATCTAATAGGCTTATTCAAAATTGCATCCCGGCAAAAATATCCTGGTCAGAATAGGAGTAAGTATTTATGAAAAAATGGATTTTAATATCAGTGGGTGTACTTGTAGTTGGTTTTGTGATTATTACAATTTATCTAGACAAATCTGAGGACTTAAAAGTTAGAATGAGTGTGGAAGCAAGTTG
>NZ_JBALPG010000046.1:10583-19350 GCF_036965245.1 Neobacillus drentensis | reverse complement strand
TTCTACGAGATGTCATCCGGCGCTGAGAAATTCTTCTGCGGGATGTCATCTGGCGCCTAGAAGTTCTTCGACGTGAAGATCGGCGATTATGGCCTGGGTCTCTGAACATAAAGTCCCCAAAACCACCGCGTCTAACATCATCTGCTGCCCTTTGAATATCCTCTTGTGAAAATTCACTCATAATTGCACCTCCTTTAAATCTAGAAAAGGGAGTACGAAAACTGATTGACATTTATGTCCATAAAACTCACCCTTCTTTTACCAATTTACGTTTGAAAAGCTCTCTTTGAATGGGACAAACGCCTATAATATGAAAAAATGACATCTAGTCGTGACCTGCATTCGTTTTCCTTCATAGGAATAAGGGAAGGAGGAAATAGAACATGGACGAGGTTACAAGCATACCGCAATATAAGATTTTTATTAATCCAATCGATCTTAGGGAACTAAGAAGAGACATTTGGATTGATGATCCGGTTCCTGCTCAATTAACGATAGGCGGGAGAAAATTGGAGATTGATTTAAGTTATCGAGGATCTCATATTCGTGATTTTCCGAAAAAATCATATCAAATTAAGTTTTATAATCCAAGAAAATTTAAAGGTTCTAAACTAATACATCTAAACGCTGAATTCAAGGACCCTTCGCTTATCCGAAACAAATTATCCTTTGATTTCTTTTCAGAGATTGGCGTTTTATCCCCGCAATCAAGTCATATTTTTTTAACGGAAAATGGTAAAGCAAAAGGTGTTTATTTAGAAATCGAATCGGTGGATGAGAATTTTTTAAAAAGAAGAAACCTTTCAAACGGAAGTATTTTTTATGCTGTCGATGGTGATGCCAACTTTTCACTGATGAGTGATTTAGACAAAGTAACAAAAAAATCACTAGATCTAGGCTATGAACGAAAGTACGGTACACCTGCAAATGATTATTACTTACAGGAATTCATCTTTAACATTAATACAATTCCACAGAATGATTTTGAAAAGGAAATACCGAAATACGTTGACATCGAAAAATATCTCAGCTGGATGGCCGGGATTATTTTTACATCAAACTATGATGGGTTCGTTCATAACTACGCCCTTTACCGGAATGATAATACTGGTTTATTCCAAGTCATTCCCTGGGATTATGATGCAACATGGGGACGAGATGTAAACGGAAAGATAATGGAAGCAAATTATGTTCCGATTAGTGGTTTTAATACATTAACAGCGAGGTTATTAGACGTTGATCATTATCGAAAACGCTATCGTAACCTGCTCGGAGAAATAATGAACCATCAATTTACCACCGAATTTATGATGCCCAAGGTTGAAAAAATGCTCCAACTGATCCGTCCGTATGTGCTGCAGGATCCTTATAAAAAACAAGATATAAATATGTTTGATAAGGAATCAGAAGTGATTTCCCAGTATATCAAGGAAAGAAGAAAATATTTACAAAGAAAATTAACAAAATTGGAGTGGAAATAATAGATAAAGATGCCGATTGGCATCTTTATTTCTGAGTAACAAAATTATTAACTAATAGGTCTCCATATGTTACAAACCAAAATATATCCTTCCAATTCAAAGTAATTATTTGGGGTTTAGCTCCATCCAAAGTAGTCTTGTCTTTCTATTTTTAAGAAAATTTACTAAGTTTAAAGGATTTTGTCAAAACAGCGGTGAAGTTATAAAGTGAATTTTCAAAAAAATAAAGGAGTTGATGATAATGTTTTCCCCTTTAACCCCACTAGACTGGAAACGGAGAGCAGTTAAATATTATCCGCAAAAAACAGCTGTGATAGATGGCGAGAAGGAGTTTACATATGAAGCATTTGGACAGCGTGTTGATCAGCTTTCTACTGCTTTACATCAAGCTGGAATAGTAAAAGGGGATCATGTAGCAGTGATGATGCCCAACACCCATTATATGTTGGAATGCTTCTATGGTATATGTCAGCTTGGGGCGGTAATGGTGCCATTGAATTATCGGCTATCTGCCGAGGATTTAGAGTATATTATTCGTCACAGTGACTCGAAAATGTTAATTGTAGATGAGGAATTTTGCGCTCCGATTGAGAAAATCATCAACAACCTATCCTTAGAACAAATCATTATCGTCCATGTTTCGGGGTATAAAACACCTTTAAATGGTGTGTATTATGAGGATTTTCTTCAGCATGCTTCTCAAAATGCTGATTTACCGGAAGTGGAAATCGATGAAAACCAGCTTCTCACGTTAAATTACACAAGTGGAACAACGTCAAAACCAAAAGGTGTCATGTTAACACATCGTGGTAATTACCTTAATGCGGCCAATTTTCTGTATCATCTAAATGTAAAACATGATGATGTGTATCTTCATACATTACCGATGTTCCATGCAAACGGCTGGGGCGGTGTATGGGCAATAACAGCGGCCGGCGGTACGCATGTATGTTTGCGAAAAGTAGACCCACCAATAATTCTCGAATTATTTGAGAAGAAACATATTTCACTACTATGTGGTGCCCCGACTGTTGTTAATATGCTTGTTAATGATCCAAAAGCGAAGGATATTGAAATCAATACAAGCCCACGTATGGCAACAGCTGGTGCACCACCAGCAGCAGCTCTTATTCATAAAGCTCAAGAAATCCTTGGATTGAATATGATCCACGTCTATGGATTGACTGAAACCTCACCTTTCATTCTATATTGCGAGTGGAAAAAAGAATTTGAATCAAAATCTACGGATGAACAAGCAACCATTAAAGCAAGACAAGGAATTGAACTAGCCTTTAATGGAGAAACAAAGGTCGTTCATCAAGATGGAGAAGAAGTTGCATGGAATGGGAGAGAGTTGGGAGAAATCGTTACACGCGGCAATGTTGTGATGGCTGGGTATTACAAAGATCCACAGACCACTGCGGCTGCTATCAGGGATGGATGGTTTCATACAGGTGATTTGGCTGTTACCCACCCGGATGGTTTCATCGAAATACAAGATCGTGCCAAGGATTTGATTATTTCTGGAGGGGAAAATATTTCTTCCACCGAGGTCGAAGGTGTTTTGTATAAACACCCTGATGTCTTGGAAACGGCGGTAATTGCCATTCCTAATGAAAAATGGGGCGAGGTTCCGAAGGCGATTATTGTATTACAGCCTGGTGCAAAAGTTACTAAAGAGGAGATTATTCAATTTTGCCGATCGAATATGGCCCACTTTAAGGCACCAAAAGCTGTTGAGTTTGTGGATGCTTTACCAAAAACAGCTACAGGTAAACTACAAAAATACCGTTTACGGGAACTGTATTGGACAGGCCCGAAGAGGGTCAATTAACAGCGGTATTAAATGAAAAGGGCAGTGGTATTTTATAGTCACTGCCCTTTTTCCGTGTTTTCTTTACCTTCAGGGTGGACTTTTAGTTATTACAGTTTTCACAATTAAAAGCATACTAATGATGTTCATTACAAGCAAAAATACTTTAAAGTGATAAGTTTAAATGAATACTTCACAAGTATGTTACAACAGTGAATGAGAATCCTTATAAGGAGTGATTTCAATTTATAACAGTGTACAATTAAAAATTTATTATTCTTTCAATTTCAAAAATGGTAAACTATTAAAAATAAATTCTTAAGGGGGAGACTGACAAAATGGTTAAAGCGATTTTTTTCGATTTAGATGATACCTTGCTTTGGGATCAAAAGAGTGTGAAGGAAGCCTTTTCGGCCACGTGTAAAGCAGCTGAAGACAGGTACGGAATGGATGCCAATCAACTAGAAGAAGCAGTTCGCGATACTGCGAGAAATCTTTACGCCTCCTATGAATTTTACCCTTTTACACAAATGATTGGGATCAACCCATTCGAAGGATTATGGGGCAATTTTTTAGATGAAAATCATGATCATTTTATAAAAATGAAAGAAACTGTTCCTTCTTATCGAAAAGATGCCTGGACAAATGGGTTAAAGAAGATGGGTGTAGATGACGATGACTTTGGCTATGAGTTAGCGGAACGTTTTCCGCAGGAACGTAGAAAGGTACCGTTTGTATACGAGGAAACCTTTAAAACACTTGATGCATTAAAAGGTCATTATCACCTACTTCTTTTGACAAATGGTTCACCTGATTTACAAAAAACGAAATTAGAGATTACTCCAGAACTTGTTCCATATTTTGACCAAATTGTAATTTCCGGAGATTTTGGAAGGGGAAAGCCCGATCCCTCCATTTTTGAACACGCCTTGTCGCTCATTTCATTAAACAAAGAGGAAGTTATTATGGTTGGGGATAACCTCATGACAGATATTCTTGGTGCAAATCGTACAGGTATCAAAACCGTATGGCTCAACCGCCACAACAAAGAGCGAAATGAAGTCATCCCTACATACGAAATTAGCCATTTAGAAGAACTGTTTCCGATCTTAGAGAAACTGTCGGATGGTTTTTAAATACTCGAAAGAAAAAAACAGATGCAGTTACATTCTTATTTAGTGAAAATGATATGGACCAAAAGGTGATACAAGTTTGTATTATTGGTTCAAAAATAGTTTTGTCTTATTCATTACTGGATACAAAAGTGGGGCCATTTTATGGGCTCCACTTCCTCCTACGTAGATTATCTTTGGTCAGTTCTGCATAGTTTTGTGGGACTGGCTTTTTTATTTTTCTAAAATAATGTTATGGTAATATCTACATTTTCTTTCTCATTTATGACAATCCTTGTTTTTTATGAAAAAAACAGTAAACATTTGTCATTTCGAAATTGTCTAAATAATCCCTAAAATAGGTTGAATTTCTTTCGTAAGAATAGTATTATTAGTCACGGAAAAGTTCAATTAAGGATGGTACATTTCTACTATCATAAAAATTAATTCAGGGTGGGACAGCTTATATGCAAAAAAAATTACCTTTTTCAAGGTATTTCATTATAGGAATTATGTTGTTTGCTTTATTTTTTGGTGCAGGGAACTTAATTTTTCCTGCAGGATTGGGTCAAAACGCAGGATCGAACATTTGGATGGCGATTGGAGGATTCTTGATAACTGGTATTGGTCTGCCATTCCTTGGGATTTTGGCAATAGGTTTTTCAGGAAGTAAGAATTTACAAGAGCTTGCAAGCCGGATTCATCCAATATATGGAGTGATCTTTACATCATTGCTTTATTTAACAATTGGCCCATTTTTTGCAGCACCTAGAACGGGAGCCGTTGCCTATGAAATTGGGATTGCACCGTTTGTTGGTGATTCCTTTGGACAAATTGGATTAATTCTTTTTACAAGTGTTTTCTTTCTCGTCACATTGTGGTTTTCTTTAAATCCAGCTAAGATCGTTGACAATGTAGGAAAAATACTATCTCCTGGAATTATTATTCTCCTTTTTGTTTTATTAGTTATGGTAATTGTAAAACCAATTGGATCAATTGGAGCACCACAAGAGTCTTATGCAAACGGGGCGTTCATGAAGGGGTTACTCGAAGGCTATAACACGATGGACGCCCTCGCGTCACTTGTATTTGGGATTATTGTCATAAATGCGATTCGTTCGATGGGTGTAACCTCTACTCGCGGAATCCTTTCGGCATCAGCTAAATCCGGAATTGTCGCAATTATCTTTCTAGGAGTTATTTATGTTGGCATTGCCTATTTAGGGGCAACAAGCACAGCAGCGTTTGGTCTGTTTGAAACAGGGGGACCAGTCCTCGGAAAGGCAGCATCTTATTATTTTGGATTGTTAGGAACAGTTATGTTATCGATTATTATCATTCTTGCCTGTTTGACGACGAGTATCGGATTGATGACGGCTTGCGGAGAATACTTCCATACTCTACTTCCTAAATTAAGTTACAAAATGTGGGTTGTTTTCTTTTCATTAGTATCTTTTGTGGTTGCGAACTTTGGATTATCGAATATCATTCATTTCTCGATTCCAGTGTTAATGTTGCTATATCCATTGGCAGTGGCATTAATGCTGCTGACATTTTTATCAAAGCTATTTAACCATTCGCGGCTCGTATATGTAGCAGCCACCACCGTTACATTTATGATTAGTCTGATCGATGGCTTAAAAACATTCTGCCAGCAGCTTGAAATCGAATATTTTGGGTGGTTAAAATCGATTATTTCATTTTATGAAAAAACCTTGCCACTTTATAATGATGGGCTTGGATGGCTACTTCCAGTATTGCTTACCATTTTGATTACCGGACTGATCGTTCGTGTGCAAAATTTTAATGCCCTTCGACTAAAGGACAAAACAGAAGGGACCATTTAACATCTCTACATTGGTGGGGATGTTTTTTCTTCATTTACAAATGTAGTATATTATAAAAATGTTATGTAAACTAAAAATGAATTTTTAGAGGTGTATTGATTTGGAATTAAGACAATTACAATTTCTCATAGAGGCTGCCAAGCATAAAAGCATTACAAAAGCTGCAGAAAATATGCATATTTCTCAGCCGGCTTTGAGCAAGTCCATCATGGCATTAGAGGAAGAGCTTGGCATGACTCTGATTATACGCACCAATAAGACGAGTGATTTAACAGATGCAGGCGAGGTGGTAGTGGATTATGCTCAGAAGATAATCGGCCTGCTTGATGAAATGAAAACTACTTTAAATGACATGACAAATCTAGCAAGGGGGCAGATCAATATTGGGCTTCCTCCTTTTATCGGAAGTTTATTTTTCCCAAAGGTAATGGCTAAGTTTCATCATGCTTACCCTAATATCGAACTGAATATTACCGAGTATGGTGGTGCAAGGGTCGTAAAGAGTGTTGAGGAAGGTGAATTTGAGCTTGGTGTAGCGGTACTGCCACTTGATGAACAGCAATTTAATGTATATCCCATTGTTGAGGAGGATATGAAGCTGTTAGTCTACAAGGAACATCACTTAGCCAGAAGGAAAGTAGTTGATATAAAGGAATTAATGAATGAGGAGTTTATTTTTTATCATGAAGAATTCGCACTGTATCAAATTATGAGAAACCATTTCATTTCCGCTGGTTTTGTGCCCAAAATCTTGTTTAAAAGCTCTCAATGGGATTTGATGACTGAAATGGTTGCAGCAAACCTTGGCATCACGATTCTTCCTCAATCTATATGCAACAGGGTGGTAAACACGGATATTAAGGTCATCAATCTCAAGCAAGAGATCCTTTGGAGGCTGGCAGTCCTTACAAAGAAAGATCGTTATATTTCCAATGCAGGAAGGACCTTTATAGATTTTATCTTGAAAGAGCCATTATAACTTTTAGTTATGTAAATCATTCTGAATATGTATTTTACGAATGACAAAAATCAGCGTACCATTACTCTATAGTTAATTTCGTGAGGCAAAAGAGTGGACATTTACTCCTTTTTTGCAAAAAGAAAGGATTATTTTCGATGAAACTTGGAGTAATTATTATACAAGTATTATTTTTACATGTGTTTTTATTTTTAGGAGCGGCGCTAAAAGAAGTATTTCCTCTCCCAATACCTGCATCTATGTTCGGATTATTTCTGCTTTTTATGGCACTTTGCTTTAAAATCATAAAGCTAGAGTGGGTGGAGAAGGGTGCCAATTGGCTGTTGGCAGAATTGTTGCTTTTCTTTATCCCTTCAGCAGTAGGGATTGTGAATTATGATGAAATTCTTAGCATCCAGGGAGCCGAGATTGTTGTGTTAATTGGGATTAGCACTGTCATTGTTATGGGGATGACGGCGCTGATTGCGGAAAAAATAACCGGAAGGAAAAGGAGTGAATTGCATTGATGATGATAGTATTTTGCATTGTAACGTATCTCATTTACCGTTTTTCAAAAATGGCATATGGAAAATGGAGCATTTCACTTTTTCATCCATTATTGCTTGCTCCAATCCTTTTAATTGTCCTGATTTCAGTTACGAATGTTTCAGCTAATCAATACCTAAACGATACCAAATGGCTGACCAATTTGCTGGGACCGGCTACGGTTGCTTTTGCAGTACCGATCTATAAGAATTTGGCGATTATAAAGAAATATATAGGTACCATCATTATCAGTATCACATTTGGTACGTTGGTAGCGATTTTTTCATCCTATGGTTTGTCAAAATTGCTCCACTTGAAATATGACTTCATTATTTCTATCCTACCAAGGTCCATTACAACCCCGATTGCAATTGAGGTTTCGAAAGAAATCGGCGGTCTGCCTACATTGACGACTGTTTTCGTGATTATCACAGGTATTGTTGGCGGTGTCGTCGGCCCAACTGTGATTAAATCACTGTCTATTAAAACACCCATTGCCAAAGGGCTCGCTCTTGGAATGGGCGCTCATGGTGTTGGGACAAATAAAGCGATGGAATATGGAAAAGCAGAAGCTACATTTTCATCTCTAGCCATGATTTTTGCGGCTTTGATTACCTTAATCTGGGGTGCTTTTCTGATTCCTTCATTAATGAATTTGAATATTCATCATCTCTTTTAGAAAAGGTACTTTAGATGGTTATTAAAGCCTGTTTCTATGTAAAAAATAAGAGCAAGGGTTCCAATAGAGGTAATTGGAGCCTTTTTCTATGAAAAAAATGAGAGAAAGGATTCCAATAGAGATTATAAGAGCCTGTTTCTATGAAAAAATTGAGAGAAAGGGCTCCAATAGAGGATATTGGAGCCTGTTTCTATGTAAAAAATTAGAGAAAGGGCTCCAATAGAGATTATAAGAGCCTGTTTCTATGAAAAAATTGAGAGAAAGGGTTCCAATAGAGGTTATTGGAACCAGTTTCTATGAAAAAAGCGAGAGAAAGGGTTCCAATAGAGGT
>NZ_JBALPG010000046.1:0-10446 GCF_036965245.1 Neobacillus drentensis | reverse complement strand
CAATAGAGGTTATTGGAACCTGTTTCTATGAAAAAAGCGAGAGAAAGGGTTCTAATAGAGGTTATAAGAGCCCGTTTCTATGAAAGAATGAGAGAAAAGGTACCAATAGAGGTTATGGGAGCCTGTTTCAATAAAAAAAGCGAATGAAAGGTATTCAATGTAGAAGCACGTAAATAGGACATTTGCAGGAAACAATAGCCAAATGAGAGAGAAATAGGTATAATAAATTTACTGACTATTTATTTTATTAAAAAAACAATTATTATTATGAAGAGGACGTACCTATGACCGTGGTAAAAAAACTTGTTTCCCTATTTTTGCAGTGTATCATCGGTGTGGAAGTGCTTATCCTGATCGCTGCCTTTCCTGTTTTATTTGCGAATTTAACTATTCATATAAAGGAATATTTTCATGCCATCCTTGAGTTAAATGTAAAGGTCTTTACTTTAGGAGATTTTTTTACAGCAGATGGCAAAAATTCGTTATTTCCGTTTATTTTCGATCGGTACTTTGAGTCTATGAAAATACTTGGTTTAGGCATTGTAACAGCTTGTTTGATTGCTTTTCTCATTACATATTTATCACTTATCGTTTTCCGAAAAAGATTAAAAGCAATTAAATATCTACTTGAGTTACTAGAATCTATCCCGGATTTAATGCTTATTCTGTTATTACAAATGGTAGTCATTCTGATTTATCAAAAAACCGGAATCAAGCTTGCTCAAGTTGTTTCTGTTAGGGAAAAGGCTTTTTTGTTACCGGTGATTAGCGTAAGTATTCCAATTAGCTTTTACATTACAAAAGTCTTTATTCATTATATTGAGGAAGAATTGGAGAAACAGTATATTACTTTAGCTAAAGCAAAAGGCTTAACTTTCCCCTATATTTTAAATCTCCATGTCCTCAGAAATATCGCTGATGGCATGTTTGGAACCTCAAAAACTATTTTCTGGTCGATGCTTTCAACATTATTGGTGGTTGATTACTTGTTTAATATGAATGGCTTGCTCCGTGTGATGTTAACCGGCAGGGATCCATTTATTATCGGCTGCATTTTGATCTTTGTTCCATTTTTTATTCTCTACCGAATATATGAATGGATCAGCTTTGACAACAGAAAGGATATTGGGTAGATGGCTATTTTTTTATTAAAGAGAAAAAGATTTGTTGTTAGTGTACTATTTCTGGTTACCCTTTTTTCCTGGAGTATCATTAATAACGGGGAAATAGAGCAGATAAGGTTTATTACAGATAAAAGTGGAAATCTCTTGGATGCACCTCCATACCCACCATTTACGGTATTTCTACTTGGGTCTGATAAATTAGGATATGATCTCGGGCAGATGATGATAGCAGGGGCGAAATACACCATTGGTATTACCCTTATTGTAGCCATTCTAAGGATGGTTTTATCGATCATATTGAGCGCCTTCATCTATTCATTAAAACCAAGAATATACTCCGTTATGAAAAGCATTTTTGAACCATTTTCAGTCGTTCCGCAAACAATTATTGCGTTTTTTATCCTTGTCAGTGTGTTATGGATGCCGATTGATGGGTTTCCAAATCCTTTTTGGCAGCGGGCATTATTTGAAACGGCCATTTTAGTAATTATTGCCATTCCGAACCTCACGATTCAGCTTTCGGATGAAATGAGACAGGTAGAAAGAGAACCATTTATTGAGGCCGCAAAAATACTTGGGGCTAGTAAGATAAGCATCTTCTTCAAACATATCGTTCCACATGTTTATGAAAAGTGGATTTTGCTTTTTGGGCAACAATTTATTCAAGCCCTGCAGCTTTTGGCTCATCTTGGTTTTATGAAACTTTTCTTTGGTGGTTCATTCATTGCCTATGGCGATTCGAATGATCCGCCACGGTCGATTTCATATGAATGGTCTGGAGTCATAGGTGACAGTATTAGTTATCTATTTTCAGATCAATGGATAATTTTGGTTCCTATTATCTTTTTTGTGTTAACAGCCATTAGTGTGGCACTCATCAACGATTCTGTGAAAGCATATTTTCAAAGCAAAGCAAATAATCAAGCTAAAAAATAAATAGGTTAGAGAATACTATGAATCTATTAGAATAGGCATGTTATGAGATAAATGGGAAGCAAATTCATTGTTCAAATTTTTAACCAAGCTATTAGGGGGAGAAAGACGATGCTGCGGAATGTAATCGTCGTTACAGACGATGAGGCAAGTATCAAAAATGCGATTAGGGAAGTTTTAAGGTCTAAGCATAAAGGTTTTGAAGTTGCTCTTGATTTAACGAGAATAAAAGATAAACATCGAAAAAAAGAAATCATGAAGCTGTTAACAAAGTATTAGCTGAGTGCACAATCCCATATCTAATGTTTACATAATAAAAACGAGCCTAACCAATTTTGGGGGCTCGTTTTTCTGTGAAAAAGATTTAATTATTCTCGACAAATTGATATTCAGGCGGCTTAACCTTAAATCCTTTTGTAATCCAAAGAAGCAGGCCAAACCCAATGGCAAACCAGGAAAGTCCAATTATTATTGCTAATTGATCGAGACTGAACCATAGATAAACCAAGAAGGCAAGTCCGATA
The DNA here is from genome assembly GCF_036965245.1 of Neobacillus drentensis. Lineage (GTDB taxonomy): Bacteria > Bacillota > Bacilli > Bacillales > Cytobacillaceae > Neobacillus > Neobacillus drentensis_G. Next base: position 7,865 of record NZ_JBALPG010000046.1, on the reverse strand, counting down.
ATAGGAAAAATAACATAGCCAATGAAGCTGGTTCGTTTCATCATTTGTTTATTTTTAACATAATACATAATAACGGAAAGGTTCACAAACGAAAAAGCGGTAAACGCACCAAAATTAATTAGCGATGTCGCAACAACCAAATCCAAAAATAGTGCACTTAGTGACAATAGACCGATAAAGATCAGATTGAAAATTGGTGTTTGCGTTTTTTTATCAAGGTAGCCGAACCATTTTCTTGGTAGAACACCATCTCTTCCCATCGCAAACATTAACCTCGATGCACTCATTTGAGAAGCAAGCCCAGATGCTAGAACGGACACAAGCGCACCACTGGTAAAAATAGATTGAAAGAGGATGCCTCCAATATGCTTCGCAATTTCAGGTGAGGCACCTTCGATATCATTGAATACAGAGACGTCTGGATATAGACTTTGCATGAAATACGTCACCATGATGAAAAAAATACCGCCAATCAAGGCAATCAAAAAGATGCCTTTTGGAATATTCTTCTCAGGGCTGATGGTCTCCTCAGCTAAAGTGGTGACTGCATCAAAGCCAAGAAAGGAAAGTGCTAAAATCGAACCACCCGAAAATAATAGACTTAGTTTGATATCTTCTGAATAGAAAGGATTTAATGTGAATCCTGAATTTACATCTCCGTTGATCGTACGAATGGTTAAAACAACAAATAATATGGCAACGAGTAATTGAAATAAAACAAACAGCATATTGGCATTCACAGCAATTTTGACTCCGGAAATATTCATTATGGTGATGGTTAAAATTAACCCAAGGATCCAAACCCAGGCAGGAACACTTGGAAAGCTTGCTGATAAATAGATTCCTGCTAACAAAGCATTGATCATCGGTAAAAACAAGTAATCTAGCAATGCCGACCAGCCGACCAAGAAACCCAGTTGCGGGTTCATCGTTTTCTTTGTGTATGTATAGGCGGATCCTGCTTCAGGAAAAATTTTTACCATTTTTCCATAGCTCAATGCAGTAAATAATATCGCAATTGTAATTAAAATGTATGAGGCCGGGACATGCCCATGTGTTTCATTTGATACAACCCCAAATGTATCGAAAACCGCAAATGGTGACATATAGGCCAAACCCAGAAATACTATTGGAACTACCCCAAGCGATCGTTTTAAAGTACCTCGTGATGACTCCACCGAAAATTCCTCCTCTATGTAGCATGAAAATTATTCTATATGAATTTTTATTCATTGTGAAGATTTTTTTTTAATAGTTTAAACAGTTGAGAAGAAGGAAAATGATTCTATTTAGAAAAGAAAAAGCCTCCACACTATTATGGAAGCTTTCATCATCAACTTATTCATTTCCGCAAATCTAGTTTGCCTATTATCAGGTATCTGATGCAAACGGCTCATTTGTTAATTGGCAGAAACCTCTTCATTTTTTAGTAATGATAATAGGTGACGTACTGCATAGGCAAAACCATCTTCATCATTGCTCTTCGTGATGATATCGGCTTTTTGCTTGACATGGAGCGGTGCGTTTTCCATCGCTACTGAAGTAGTCGCTACTTCAAATTGGGCAAGGTCGTTGCCGCCGTCTCCAAAAGCAATAATTTCATCAAAGGTTAGATTCATCATATCCTGAAAACGTAATAAAGCCTTACCTTTATGGGCTTCGCTTGAAGTAATTTCCACATTATTTGGGAAAGAGGAAGCCATTGAAATAGCAAATTTACCTGATAATGCGGCTTTCACTTCTGCTATTTTTTCTTGGTTGTCATGGTGAACCAAAGCAATTAGTTTATAGATTTTTAGATTGTCTTTTTCAAGAATTTCATCATAATTGAATTTTTGAAAAAGGCGTTCAAGTTCTTGATTCGTTTTCCCATGTAATGGGGGCAAGGTGGAAGGAAAGCCGCCATGATTTGTATAAACGAGAATTCCCACACCCAATCCTTTTAAAATTGAGAATATTTCCTTATAAGTTGTAATAGATAAAGTCGCTTCATACAGTAGTTCTCTAGTTTTTGAGTATAAGACAGAACCATTGATACAAAAAATAGGAACCTCCATATTTTGAACCGCCTTTAATTTAATTACATCTGCGTACGCTCTACCAGTGTTCAAAATTAGGCAATGACCGTGATTTTGAAGTTCGTTTAAGGCTTTTACATTCTCTTCAGAAATTTCATGCTCTGAGTTTAATAACGTACCATCTAAATCAATAGATAAACATTTCATGGTTTGTGATAATTCCTTTCCATACAATCTTATTGACTACTATATCAGATTTATCTGCTTAGAGGTCTGCCAAAATTATGATGAATGAGTTCCGTACAGCATTGATTCACATGGTAAAATTTTTTTAAAACGTTTAATCCTAACGTAAAAGGCAAGCCTGTTTATATAGGCTTGCCTAAATTTATATTGAGATCTATAAAACGCAGTAGTTATCCGCGTCTTCCGCCTCGGCCGCCACGTTTTGACTCGGTGTTACGCTTAAGGCTTGATAAATTCTCTTCACTTGACTTCAAAAACTTATTCATTTTATCTTCAAAACTTTCCTTCGGTTTGAAATTTCCCTTTGAACGAAAGTCTTTAGAACGGTTATCCGACCTTCCTTGACGTGGTGGGCGTTGTGAATAAGAAGAGGTTTGTCCCTCAGGTCTTTCGATCGCTTTTTTGATGGATAAGGCAGTTTTTCCGTCCTTCTCACTAATTACTTTTACTTCGACTTGGTCGCCTATTTTGAGATGATCATTCACATCTTTTACATAGCTGTCTGCAACCTCACTAATATGCACTAGGCCTGTTGAGCCATCCGGTAATTCTACGAATGCTCCAAAATTAGTGATACCTGTTACTTTACCTTGTACTTTACTGCCTACTTCGACTGACATTGAAATATAGTTCCCCCTCAATAATGTTAAAGACACTTTATTATAACAAATATTTTCGAAAAAGAATATCACCATTATTTTTGAAGGTTGGCTGCAAATGGACTCTATCAGGGGTTAATCATTTTACTTTTAAAAAGATTAACTGAACTAGAGAATTTCATCTACTCCTTTTTACCTGATTTCTAAGTATTATTATAAACACTATCAAACAGGTACCCTCGAATGTGAAGTACCTTTTGTTATTCTGATATATTAAAAAATTATCATTTGATTACTTAAAATCCAAACTTTGATTCGTCGTTATTCTAAAGCTATGATCCCATATGTATATAAAATTATATTCCTATTTCTTTCTATAGATTGTTAATTTCAACCATATTCGAGGTGTAACTGTACACCGAAACCATATATAATAGTAAATCCTCATCCAAAAAGCCAATGATTTGCTCTATATTTTTCTATTGAAAAAGGGATTATGAACATTCGGTGACATATTCTACGAATGTGTGTCTTTTCCTCTGATTAGATATTAAGATATAGCAAAGGTGTGATTTTAATCACAGGGTTGCTAAATAAAAAATGCTATTGGTTTTCTAGAATAATAGAAAGGGGAATAAAAAAATAATGAAATGGGTTTTATTGACGCTTATTTTTACTATAGCCACTGTGCTAACAGGTTGCGAACCATTAATGGTCTTGGATCCAAAAGGGCCGCAAGCTGAAACACAAGCCAAGGACATCATGTTGTCTATCGGAATCATGTCGTTCATAGTCCTTGTTGTTTTTGCTATTCTGATATTTATGTTAACAAAATACCGTGCTTCTAAACAAAGTAAAGATTATGAACCTCCCCACATTGAAGGAAATATTTGGGTTGAAACGATTTGTGTTGGAATTCCAGTATTAATTGTAATTTTTCTTTCAATTGTGTCTGTTCAAAGTAACAATATAGTTGAGGCCACACCGAAGGGATACGGAGATAAAGAACCATTAATTATTTACGCTTCCTCTTCAAATTGGAAATGGCATTTTAGTTATCCTGAAGAAAATATAGAAACGGTTAATTATTTGTATATTCCAACAGATCGTCCAATTGAATTTAAACTTTATTCTTATGGACCAATCACCAGTTTCTGGATTCCACAGCTTGGAGGACAAAAATACGCAATGTCTGACATGGTCAACACACTTCACTTAGCGGCAGATGTTCCAGGTGAATACATGGGCCGAAATGCAAACTTTAGTGGAAAGGGCTTTGCTGAAAATACATTCAATGTCAAAGCTATGTCTGAAGATAAATATGATGATTGGGTCAAAGAGGTTAAGAAAACTGCTAAACCACTTACAGAAGAAAAATTTGCTAAACTTTTGGAACCAGGCCACCTGGGGCAGTCCACATACACTGGGACGCATTTAGAATTTTTGCCGCCGCCAGAAGGGGAAAATGGTGGACACAACCATGGGTCAAGCCATTCTTCTAAAACGGAAAAGCATGATAATTCTAGTGAAACTAGTTCTGAATCAGAACATCATCACCAATAATATTTTCGAGTTTAATAATTACTAGTTATTGCTGATAAGTAATATATCTCTGGAAAGGAGTTATAATTAGATGGATTTCTTTGATCGTTTTGCCATACCACATGCAAGTCCTGCAATTTACGCATCGATGGTTGCCATTGGACTAACTGTTATCGCCATTATTGCCGGCTTAACCTATTTTAAAAAATGGGGTTATCTATGGCGGGAATGGTTAACGACCGTTGATCATAAACGGATCGGAATTATGTATTTAATATCTGCTCTTTTAATGTTATTCCGCGGTGGGGTAGACGCGATAATGATGCGGGCGCAGCTGGCTGTACCTGATAACAAGCTGCTTGATGCCCAGCATTATAATGAAATTTTCACAACACACGGAATTGTTATGATCATCTTTATGGCGATGCCATTCATTATGGCCTTAATGAACTTTGTTGTGCCATTACAAATAGGGGCACGTGATGTAGCGTTCCCACGCTTAAATGCCCTTAGTTTCTGGTTATTCTTCATGGGCGCAATGCTTTTTAATATTTCTTTCGTTATCGGCGGGTCACCTGATGCAGGCTGGACATCGTATTTCCCTCTGGCAGGAACCGAATTTAGTGAATCAGTAGGATCGAATTATTACATGATTGCAATTCAGATTGCTGGCCTTGGGACATTAATGACAGGGATAAATTTTATCACAACCATACTTAAAATGAGAGCACCTGGGATGAAATTGATGAAAATGCCAATGTTTACTTGGGCTTCCTTAGTAACAAATGCGATCATCGTTTTCGCATTCCCAGTATTAACAGTTTTACTGGCAATGGGAACAATGGATCGTTTGTTTGGAACTCACTTCTTTACAACAACTAATGGCGGTATGGATATGCTTTGGGCAAACTTCTTCTGGGTTTGGGGACATCCTGAGGTATATATCTTAATTTTACCGGCATTCGGGATTTATAGTGAAGTCATCTCGACGTTTGCTCGTAGAAATCTCTATGGGTATAAATCAATGGTTGGCTCTATGGTGATTATTTCACTTCTCTCATTCTTAGTCTGGACACACCATTTCTTTACAATGGGTCAAGGTGCACTGACGAACAGTATTTTCTCCATTACCACTATGGCAATTGCTGTACCGACAGGGGTGAAACTGTTTAACTGGTTGTTCACGCTTTGGAAAGGAAAAATAGAGATTACGACACCAATGCTGTATTCTTTATTATTTATTCCAACCTTCACGATTGGCGGAGTAACAGGGGTTATGCTTGGAATGTCTGCTGCGGACTATCAGTACCATAACACAATGTTCTTAGTCGCTCACTTCCATATGGTTATTATTCCTGGTGTTGTATTTGCCATGCTTGCCGGACTTACGTTCTATTGGCCAAAAATGTTTGGATACATGTTGAATGAAAAAATCGGGAAATTGTCGGCATGGATCATTGCCACAAGCACTCTTTTAGCATTCGTCCCAATGTTTTTCTCAGGCTTAGATGGGCAGGCACGTCGGATGTACACTTACTCTGAATCAACTGGATTTGGACCATGGAATATGGTTTCGTTTATCGGAGCTGCTGGACTAGCTGTAGGTTTTGCGTTAATCGTATACAACATCTACTACAGCACACGCTACGCTTCAAGGGATATTGCTTCTGATCCATGGGATGCACGTTCTTTAGAATGGGCAACACATACTCCGGTACCAGAATATAATTTCGCCATTTTGCCGCAAGTGAAATCATCTGAAGCATTCTGGGATGCGAAGAAACATGGTCATGAGTTATTCCAAGGTGAATATGAAAAAATTCATATGCCAAATAACAGTGGTGTACCGTTCATTTTGAGTTGTATCTTTTTCGTTTGGGGATTCTCCTTTGTATTCAGCCTATGGATTCCGCTTATTCTAACAACCATCGGAATTTTCGTTTGTATGGCTTACCGTTCATTTGAGAAAGATCATGGCCATTACATTACCGTAGCAGAAATCGAAGAGACAGAAAATAATTTGCGAGGTGCTTAAGAAATGAAAATTGATAACTCGCTGCCGCTTGAATATAGTACGGAAGAAAATAGTAATAAAATATTGGGCTTTTGGATTTTCCTTGGTGCGGAAATTATGCTTTTTGCAACGCTTTTTTCAGCCTATTTTATATTAGTGGACCGTACGGGAAGCGGCCCGACTGGCGCAGAGATTTTCGAAATCACTCCGGTCTTAATTGAAACCATTCTGCTATTAACTAGTAGTTTTACCATAGGTCTTGGCATCCACGCGATGCGGTTAGGCAATAAGAAAGCGATGCTAACATTCTTTACTATTACACTCATCTTAGGTCTTGGGTTCTTGGGTTTTGAAATATTTGAGTTTGTTCATTATGTACACATTGGTGCAGGACTGCAAACCAGTGCATTTACAGCGATTCTTTTAACTACATTAGGCACGCATGGAGCGCACGTAACATTTGGCTTATTTTGGGGATTATTTATCATTTTGCAAGTAAAAAAGCGCGGGTTGACCCCTGAAACAGCCAATAAATCATTTATTTTCTCGCTTTACTGGCATTTCTTAGATGTAGTTTGGATCTTTATTTTCAGCTTCGTCTACCTGAAAGGAATGATGTAAACATGAAAGAGTTATTCCCGATGAAGCAGGTAATGGGTTTTGTCTTTTCATTACTCCTTACTACCATTGCACTGGCCGTTTATTTTTTAGACATGTCTATTGCAACTGGCATGACCATTCTCCTAGTCACTGCCTTCATTCAAGCAGCCGTACAGCTGGTAATTTTCATGCACGCAGGTGAAACAGAGGACAGGGGAGCTATCTACACGAACATCTATTACGGACTCATTATCGCTTTGGTTACAGTATTCGGTACATTATTAAGTATGATTTGGGGTTACATTTAATAGGGAAACGAAAAGGAGCGTCAATTGTCATGACGCTCCTATTTTTTTTTAGTCGGTACTAATTGAACTCCTTTTTCTGCTGTTTTCAGCATTTCTTCAGTTGCGACGAAAAATACTCCCATGAGAAAGATGAAAACGGCCCCCATAATAATCCCAATGGAAATGCCAGTTAAATTACTGTAACCGTTTACGAAGTAACTGTAGAAAAAAGTTAAAATTCCAATTGTTAGTAAAATGCCGCCGGAGACCTTTACCGTATTCAAGATTTTTGCATTTAAATCCATATTTCTCAACTCCTCTTTTATATTATTCCTCTTGTTCACAAAATTGTCAAAATTATTTTTAAATAATGGTTGAAAAAAATTCTAAATGTGCATTGAGCTCCCTTTTTGTTAAAATCATAAAAAAATGTACCTAACAAAAGGCATACTCAAACAGTGGGAAAGAATATAAGAAGTATATAATATGGAGAGGATGTTTTTGATGTTAATCAGCTATTATCAAAAAGAAAATTTGAGCAAACTAAATCAAATTAGAA
>NZ_JBALPG010000045.1:0-27118 GCF_036965245.1 Neobacillus drentensis | reverse complement strand
TTAGTTTTCAAAGAACAATATAAGGTATGTTTGGAGCGGGTGATGAGAATCGAACTCACAACATCAGCTTGGAAGGCTGAGGTTTTACCACTAAACTACACCCGCATATAAATTTCAAATGGTCGGGAAGACAGGATTCGAACCTGCGACCCCTTGGTCCCAAACCAAGTGCTCTACCAAGCTGAGCTACTTCCCGTAAAATAATGGCGCGCCCGAAAGGAGTCGAACCCATAACCTTCTGATCCGTAGTCAGACGCTCTATCCAATTGAGCTACGGGCGCATCTTGTGAAACCAACTTTTAAAGTTTATCATACTCAGTTTGGTTTGTCAATAAGTTTTTTTGGTGCGGCCGAGAGGACTTGAACCTCCACGGGGTTGCCCCCACTAGGCCCTCAACCTAGCGCGTCTGCCATTCCGCCACGACCGCATATTAATTAGCGACGAAAACAATCATAACATGTTTACCAGCTTTATTCAAGAGGTAATATTTGGTGCGGGTGAAGGGAGTCGAACCCCCACGCCTTGCGGCGCCAGATCCTAAGTCTGGTGCGTCTGCCAATTCCGCCACACCCGCATATAAAATAAAATAAGTGGCTGGGCTAGCAGGATTTGAACCTACGAGTGACGGAGTCAAAGTCCGTTGCCTTACCGCTTGGCTATAGCCCAATAATGTTATTAAGAATAAGAAACAGGAAATGAATCAAAGTCACTCCCCGTCCCTGATGACCCCTACGGGATTCGAACCCGTGTTACCGCCGTGAAAGGGCGGTGTCTTAACCGCTTGACCAAGGGGCCAAAATTTTTATGGCGGAGAAGGAGGGATTTGAACCCTCGCGCCGGTTACCCGACCTACACCCTTAGCAGGGGCGCCTCTTCAGCCTCTTGAGTACTTCCCCATTATGGCTCCGCAGGTAGGACTCGAACCTACGACCGATCGGTTAACAGCCGATAGCTCTACCACTGAGCTACTGCGGAATAATGATTATCATATTGCTCCAATAAGACATTCGCCCTATCGACTCTTACCATTATAATGACGAAATAATAGAAAGTCAATACGGTTTTTTGATAAAAATCTCTGCCAAAATCTTACGCTATTCCAAGATTATTTCTTTCATTTTTGTCAATTTCCCCCTGCAGCTTCCGCAAACATATCTACTGGTATCAATGCTTCTTTTTCTCTTATAGGAAAGCTTGCATTTCGCACACTGATAAAGAAGAATCTTTTTTGCTGAGCGTTTCACTTTTCTCTCAGGCAGCTGTGTGCAAAATCGTGGTGCCCCTACTTTTTTCAATAACATCTTAAACTCTTGGTCTCGATGCTGATAGCCCTTTCCTTCTAAGTGAAGGTGATAATGGCAAAGCTCGTGCTTTATAATTCCCACAAGTTCTTTTTCACCGAGCTGCTCTAGATACTTTTTATTGATTTCAATATTATGTGTGCCAAGAAGGTATCTTCCACCTGTCGATCTTAATCTTGGATTAAACGATGCTTTATGCTTAAACGGTATTCCAAATAACTCAACAGATATCTTTTCAACCAATAATTGAAGTTCTTTCTGTTCCATTTTATGAATCCCTCACCTTCCATGCGAACGTGACAACCTATTATAGCATATATTGTATATACCTTTAGAATGATGAACTTTTCGGGAGGTTTTCCTTATGCCAATTTGGTTTCAAAACCAAATGAAAAGGGCTTTTTATGAGAAGGACCGCTATCAGATCAAATTGTTAAATCAATGCTGGTTTTTTTACAAAAAAAAACACTGCTCCTAGAAGCAGTGTTTCCATTTACTAATGCGCAAATATGATATTTCTACAAGACAACGGCGCATTCCTTTATTCTATGATGGCTGCAGCATGGTTAAGGCAACGCGGCCTTTTTTCATATCAACCGAATCCACCCAAACTGTGACGACATCACCAACGGAGACAATGTCTAACGGATGTTTCACAAATCTATTGCTAAGTTTGGAAATATGAACAAGCCCATCTTGTTTTACACCAATATCAACAAACGCACCAAAGTCAACGACATTTCTTACAGTTCCTTGAAGCTCCATTCCTGATTTTAAGTCCTCTAACTTTAAGACATCCTTTTTCAGAAGAGGACGCGGCAAATCATCGCGCGGATCTCGTTCCGGTCTTACTAAGGCGTCAATAATATCCTTTAAGGTTAGTTCACCGATTGAAAGCTCTTCAGAAACGACTGTTAAATCAAGACCGTTAAGCGCCATCTTTAGCTCTTCCGATCCCAAGTCTTTGCTAGTAAAGCCAAGACTAGCCAATAGCTTCTTCACTTCATCGTAGTTCTCCGGATGAATCCCTGTCCGGTCAAGCGGCTGCTTACCATCTAAAACACGTAAAAAACCGATTGCTTGCTCATAGGTTTTGGCACCTAGGCGGGGTACTTTCTTTAATTGAACCCTGCTCGTAAATTTCCCTTCTTCTTCACGCTTTTTCACAATATTATTGGCGGCCGTTTTGTTCAGCCCGGCTACATACTGCAAAAGCGAGGAAGAAGCCGTATTCACATTGACACCAACCCGGTTAACTGCTGTCTCGACGACAAAATGCAATGATTCAGAAAGGCGTTTTTGAGAAACATCATGCTGGTATTGGCCGACACCCACTGATTTAGGGTCTATTTTTACCAATTCAGCTAGCGGGTCCTGCAAACGACGGGCAATTGAAACTGCGCTTCTTTCCTCGACGTGGAAATTAGGAAACTCTTCTCTCGCAAGGTCAGAGGCGGAATAAACACTAGCACCCGCTTCATTGACGATCAAATAGAAAGTTTCTTCATCTATTTCTTTTAAAATATCTGCTACAAACTGCTCAGTTTCCCTTGACGCTGTACCATTTCCGATTGCCGCCATTTCCACTTTATATTCACGCAGGATTGCCATAAACTTTTCACGAGCTTCTTTTGTTTTGGAAACCGGCGGGTGCGGATAGATCACATCAATTTTCAACACCTTACCTGTTTCATCTACAACTGCTAATTTGCACCCTGTACGGTAGGCAGGGTCAACACCAATGACCACTTTTCCTTTTAACGGCGGCTGCAACAGCAAATTACGGAGATTCTCAGAGAATATATGTATCGCTTGTTCCTCGCCCTTTTCGGTTAATTCACTGCGGATTTCACGTTCAATCGATGGCTGAATCAATCTTTTATAGCTATCTTCCATGGCCTCTAATACTATGGGAGCTACCGGTGAATGCTGATTACGGATCCATTTTCTCGACAAATATGATATGATGATATCTGCATTCATTTTAATCGCGACACGTAAAATGTCTTCTTTTTCACCGCGATTCAAGGCTAGTGTCCGGTGGGGAACAATTTTACTTACCGGTTCTTCATATTCATAGTACATTTCATAAACGTTTTTCTCGTCTTTTTCCGCCTCTTTTACAACAGATGACACCATACCAGATTTAAGCGTTTCTTTGCGAATCCATTTACGGCTTTCTGCATCATCAGAAACCCATTCAGCGATGATGTCTTTGGCACCGCCAATTGCATCTTCAACCGTAAGAACTTCTTTTTCTTCTGTTAAAAATTGCTTGGCTTTTTCATCGATGCTGTCCTTAGGAAAAGTCATCAGCCACTCAGCAAATGGTTCCAGCCCTTTTTCTTTGGCAACAGTCGCTTTTGTTCGCCTTTTTTGCTTATAAGGCCGATATAAATCTTCAACCTCTTGAAGTTTTTCCGCCTTCGTAATACTTTGACTTAGCTCGTCCGTTAATTTGCCCTGCTCAGCAATAATTCTTAGTACCTCTTCTTTTCTTTGCTCAAGGTTTTGCATGTACTGCCTTCGTTCTAAAATAGTACGAATCTGCACTTCATCAAGGGCACCCGTCATTTCCTTACGGTAACGGGCAATAAAGGGAACTGTATTGCCTTCATCCAATAACGAAATAACACTTTTCACTTGTTTATAAGAAATCGCTAGTTCAGCGGCTATTTTACCTATTAGCTGATCATCTTTTACGGTTGTATCATTCACAAAATAATCCTCCATTCTTTTTTTATATTGTATCAAATTACCATAGGCGTTTCATTAATGGACATAAATCAGGTCTCTTAACAAAAAGAAAAGCAAGCTATATAGCTTGCTCATAGGCAGAAGTATCAAGGCAGGATATGTACAAAAAAACGCTCTTTTTAAAAAGAGCGTACTAAAAGCTAAAATTCGATGAGACCCAAGCTTACCTGCAAGGCTTCATCCACTTTCTCCATCATTTCGTCATCGAGATGGGTAATTTTATCGGTTAACCGCTGCTTATCAATTGTACGAATTTGCTCTAACAAAATGACCGAGTCTCGTTCAAATCCGTAGCGTTTAGCATCAATTTCTACATGAGTAGGAAGCTTCGCTTTCTGAATTTGAGCTGTGATCGCTGCAACAATTACTGTGGGACTAAACCGATTCCCGATGTCGTTTTGGATGACAAGTACAGGTCGGACACCGCCTTGTTCAGAACCAACAACTGGGGATAGGTCCGCGAAATATACGTCACCACGTTTGACAATCAAAGGTTTATCCTCCGCTTACTAGACGTTCTACAGTATGTTCTGCCTCATATTCTGCTTGAAATGCTTCTGATGCAATTCTAAGATTTATCTTTGCCATTTCCATGTATCCACGTCTCATCGACTCGCGAATTTGTCTCTTTTTTCGTTCGCGCAAATACATTTTTGTTGCTTGGTAAATAAACTCGCTGCGGTTTACATTTTCTTGTTTAACGAAACCATCTAACTCAGTTAAAAGATGTTGCGGTAACTTTACTAAGATTTCCGTAGTTGCGCCGGATTCAGACACAAACATACACCTCCACCATCACTACACACCATTTTTTAGCTAACCAGAAATGCATTCTGACGCATAAAAACAACGCCTCATGAAGCGGCACTTAAGCCTGTCATTCGACGAGTTTTATCTGTACCATATTTTATATTAACACTTATTAAGCCCAATTCATAGACTAAATATAATTCTATTGTATTATAAGCCAATAAAAGATGCTTTTATGCACAAATTACCGCAATATCATAAATATGTTCCAATTTCTTTATTTACGCCTGTTAATTGTTAAGGTGGTAATTTTTTATATCGACAATTTTTCCGCCTTTTTTATAAAGACGGGGAACACGATTCGCAATGATACATGGAACCTCATAATTGATGGTATCAAGTTTATCGGCAATTTCATTAACCGATATGAACTGGTCCTCCTGCCTGCCAATTAATGTTACAGTGGTCCCAATCGGCATATAAGAAGAAAGACGCACCATGCATTGATCCATACAAATTCTGCCGACAATCATCGAACGCTTTCCGCCCACTAGCACTTCCTGACCTTGCAGCTTACGGATCCATCCGTCTGCGTAGCCAATTGGAATCGTACCAATCCACTCTTCTTGATCACTTTCATAGGTTGCCCCGTAACTTACTTTATCGCCCTTCTGGAGCTTTTTCACATGGACAAGCCGGGATTGTAATGAGAATGCCTCCTTTAATGGGAAAGGAATATCTTTTTCCATTTCGACGGATGGCGTCAAACCGTACATGACAATCCCCAGCCGAACCGCATTAAAATAGGCTTTAGGGAAACGGATGGCTGCCGCACTATTGCCGGAATGAATATACTTTGGCCGTTTTGTTAGTGCACTAATGATAGTCTCAAATAATGCTAATTGTTCTTGAAAATAGGTATCGTCCAGTTCATCCGCCGTGGCAAAATGCGTATAGATCCCTTCTAACTGAAATCGACCATCCCCTAAGATCATTTGCTCAACAACCTTTAATTCCTCACTGCTCCGAACACCAAGCCTGCCCATACCGGTATCTACTTTGATGTGCAATGAAACACGTTCATCAGCCAATAAGTGTTTTTGCGCTTCCTCCAACCACTCCTTCTGAAAAACAGTAAGGGTAATCGAAAAGCGTGCTGCCATACAGATATCTTCAGGACGTGTCGCACCCAACACAAGTATCGGTGCATTGATTCCTTTATTTCTTAAAGCAATGGCTTCATCCATAAAGGCGACCGCCAGATACACTGCCCCTGCAGCAAGTGCTGTTTTCGCCACTTGAACATCCCCGTGTCCATAGGCATTTGCTTTTACAACAGCAAAAATATCGACTTCTTGCGGTAATTGTTTTTTAACAGAGATTACATTTTCAGCAATACAATCTAAATCGATCTCTGCCCAAGTATCCCGATAGAAATATCCATGCTCTTCCATATTTCCACTTCCTAATTCGAATTGAAACATAATATATTTTACCATAAAAAATATATACACTGCTTTTATGTATTTTTTACCAAAAACAAAAACAGGCCCCCTCAAGAAGAGCCCGCCTCGTGCTAAAATTTTTTATTTTACTGCATCGCCTTGAACTGATTTTGCTACCTCCATCATTTCTGCCCTGGTTAGGTTTTTCGATGCTATCATGTAATCAACGCCGCCATGTGACCATGAAAGGGAATGATCGGACACCGCACCAATTGTCACACCCAAATCAACGATATCACCTTCCACATAAGTCGGAGTGGCGGAAGCAGCTTTTGCCGTTACTTTTTCCTGGATAAGTGTAAAAGATTTTTTGCCGTCATACGTGAGGACAACCCTCTTGCCATCTTCTATCTTGACTGCTTTTTCTTCCACTAGCTTTGTCCCTTTAAGCTCATAAGTCGGATACATAACGGTAAAGGATTTATCGCTTCCATCTGACATTGCCGGTAAATTAATCTGAGCACGTGTCATGTTCTTTTTCATATCGAAAGCGTCCTTGTCAAAATTCGCTTTAAACGTTACCTTCGAGAACTCGACCGTCACAAGGGCATTTCGGTCAGGATCCATCACTTTTACAACAGCAGGTGATAAATCCCTTTTATTGAGCTTAATTTCTTGAAATGGGAGCATGCTATTATTTTGATATCGAGTTTTCGTTTCAAATATATAATGGTCTTTTGTCGAGGAGAACTTGGCATCTTTATCAGCAACAATATCTTTAATCAACGATTCATACAAATAGGCTTGGCTGCTGTTTTGCGGCCAATCGCTTTGGAAACGGAAGCTCTTATTCAATGCTGGTGTAAGAACAAAAACCCCTTGGTTATTTCGTAAAATCATTTGGCTTTGGTCTTTTTCAGCATTTTTCAAATTCACGCGGTAGAAAGTAGGATCCTTATGCCAGATTTCTACTTTATACACCTGTGAATCAGAGCCCATTTTCAACGTCATTTTTGCATTTACCTTATAGCTGGTTAAGTCTTCCTGTTTACTCTTTAATTCTTTCACCACATCATCCTGCGACTTAGAGCCACAGGCAGCAAGCATTAAGATGATCACCAACCCCATCATAAGGAGCAACCACTTTTTCCTCATTCCTTCAACCCCTTCTTGTCTCGTTTCATATGATAATCAGAGAAGAGAAAGGCAGGAATCAGGCTTCAATTAACCATAGCTGACCTTGTCTCTCCTATTTCCCTATGAATATATGAGACAACCTGAGGGAATATGCGAAAAAGGTTGCCAAGCTATTAAAAAAAGTGGAATCGCCAGTTTAGCTGCATATGGATTGGACAGATCCGTATGAGAAAAAGTAAAGCAGAAAAGTGGAAGCACCTTCGGAACAAGCACAGCTTGTTCCTGCGAGGAATATTCTAAGGAGCTTTCCTTAGTGCTTATGACCCTGAGCCCCTAGGCGCTGTAGCTAGACAATACAGAGCTATAGTCGAATGGCTGTTGACTCATTGCAAGGAGAAGAGAGCCATTCACTTGCCGTTGGACGCTGGAACAAAGATTTTTATCATAGTTCAATAATGACCTGCGCGACTGCATACTCCCTGCTGTGGGAGATAGACAGGTGTGCCTGAACCTCCGGCTTTACAATAAAAGGCTTCCCGAGTGCGTCAGTTCCAATTTCAATATCTAAAAAGGAAAGTTCATGCCCAATTCCTGTTCCCGCTGCTTTTGAAAAGGCTTCTTTTGCGGCAAATCTTCCTGCTAAAAATTCCACCTTTCTCGCTTCAGAAAGGTCTTCAAACTTATTCTTTTCATTCATCGTTAAGATCCGGTCGACAAATTTACTTTGTCTTGTGATGAGATTGCGAACTCTTGAAAGCTCAATAATATCAATACCAATCCCTTTAATCATCATTCATCTTCCTTCTATTTAAAATATTGGCTGCATAATAGTGTACAAGACAGAAATTCTGTATATGATGGTAAGTGAAAGGAGGTTTCTACCTTGTTTACGAGAACCGAAAGCTTTCGTGAATTTATCCGCTTTTATCCAATGGTTTCTATTATTGTTGCCATTCACTTAGTATTATATCTTTTAACCATTTTACCAATATTCCCAAACTATTGGTTCTTTGAAACCTTTTCTGGAGTCAATCTTTATATTATGGAAGGGGAAGTTTGGCGGCTGATTACCCCAATTTTTATGCACAGCGGTTTTTCTCATATGCTGTTTAATAGTTTTTCCCTGGTTTTATTCGGTCCGGCATTAGAGCGTATGCTTGGAAGCGGCAGGTTTTTATTCGTTTATCTCCTGTCAGGACTGATAGCTAATGTCGCAACCTTATTGCTTGAGCCATTAACCTATACCCATGTTGGGTCAAGCGGAGCAATATTTGGACTTTTTGGCTATTATATTGCGATTATTATGTTTCAGAAACATATGCTATCCAAGCAAAACTCACAAATTATCCTTACTCTTTGTGTTGTCAGCTTGATTATGACCTTTTTACAGCCAAATATAAATATTACCGCCCATCTGTTTGGCTTACTTGGCGGCTTTTTACTTGGGGCCATTCCTTATTTTAACAAAAAGGACTTTTCTAAATCGATTATAAGCACGGCAAACTGGGCCAGCAGTAAAAGGAAGAGCGCAGCCAGGCAATCTCCCTTAAAAGTGCTGATCTGGGCCGCGATCATCATCATCGCCATCGTAGGGTTATTAGCACAAAAATAACAGGGATTCCAGCCGAATTTAACAATCGGCTGTATCCCTGTTTTTCTTTTTCCGAGAATACCAATCATAAATCTTAAGCAGGTCGCTTCTTTCTATATCAATGACAGTGCCCCCTGCACCGCTAACCCCCGATTTTACATTCGCTTCTATTGTTCCGAGCTCCCGTTTCCGTTGAAAGTGACTTTCCCGCATTTCTAAGCTTTGAATCCGATTTTTCTTCATCAAAACCGTTATCCTATTCACCGTTCGAAACCTTAAGCTTAACTGCTGGTGATCGAGACTCCAGCCGGCAGCTTTATATTTTAATACTGCGTTTCCTATCACAACTGCTAGAATAAGCAATGAAAGCAATCCCCATACCTTTAAAAAGATAAGTGCAACAATGACGATTGGGACGACTACAAACGAGCTTCTGATGATATATCGCAGCAGTGCCCGTTTTGGTACAGGAGTAAAGGAGTAAGTAAAGTGATATTCCGGCAAATATGGTTCTAAAATCGAACGAACTTGTTGCATCTTTACAATCGGCAGCAGTGTAACATTCGCTCCCTCCTGATTTGCAGCAGATCCGCCCGCACTTTCTACATAAACAGTGCCATAGCCAAGGATTTGCCGGATATTATTCTCACTAATACGGATCGCTTGAATCCGATTTAAAGGAATCGTTATTTGTCTTTTTTCCAGGAGGCCTCGAGAAATAACGATATCCTTTTCCGTTTTCACCACCGAAAAATCGGCATATTTCATTGTGGTCATAACAAGAGCAATAATCCAGGCAATGAAAAAGCCAATAAAAACAAAAATGCAAATTAAGATGAGATTATGGAGCGCCCATTTTTCTATACCGCTGCCAAATAATCTTTTATAAGGTATAAAGTCATCCAATTGTGAAAGTAATGCAAAAACAGCGGAAATCACCACCCCGACACCCCCGGATGTTAACGAGAGCAGCATTAATTGGTTTGTTGTAATTTTATAGATCTCTTCTTTCTCTTGCACAGCCTCAGTTGTATTTATTTCAGGATCTTTAGCTGCTGCGACAAATTCCTGGATAACCCGGGCCTCTTCTTTCGTGATTGCTGAAAGGACAGCTTCAGCCTCCTCGCCGCCACCGCCGCCTGCGGTTTCAATCTGTACTTTTACTAAACCAAACAGTCGCTGTAAAACACCTTCAGAAAGATCAATGCTTTGAATCCGATCAAACGGGATATATCTTTTTTTACGAACAAAAACTCCATATTCAATCCTGAGTTCATCATTTTCAAAACGGTATGTAAATCTCAGCCAAGATAGGATGCCGGTAAAGAAAGTAATGATGATAGCAATGAATGAGCCGGCAAGCGAAATCCATAACTGTTCTTTACCGTCCTTTGCCCCGGAAAAATTAAGTGCAAGTAGCGGTATCAGCAGGTTTCGTATTCTTTTACCGGTATGAAGGATACTGACAATCGGGTGAAGCCGTTTAGGTTTAGACATCTTCTTCAGCCACCCTTGCCAATTTAGAAATATAGAAGCGCAATTCTTCAGCTTCCGTCTCTTTTAACGCTGGAATTTCATGAGCAGTAGCCGCTGTATGAACAACGACCGAGGCTAGATTATATTTTCGCAAAATAGGCCCTTGCACAGTATCGACATGTTGAACACGAACCATCGGAACCAGTGTCCGGCTGACAATAAAAATTCCCTCTTGAAGTTCCAATTCCTCTTCGCGTACATCATATCTCCAGCGTCTCCATTTTAAGACAGGAAAAACAAAAATATGTAAACAAGGAAAAATGACGCCCAGTGCAATCAGGATAATCGAAATCCAAAAGGGTCCATCAAAAATATGTAATAGAAAAATAGCTAAAGCAGTTATTGACCAGCCAATCACCGACTTTATGACGCCCGAAATCCGCCAAACATTCAAAGCTTTTCTAGAAATTCTTTTTTTCGGCTCTGAATACATCCAATTCCCTCCTAACTCCCATTGTTTTTAGTATACAATGTTTTTTTACAAATTTCGTCATCTGATAATATTTTTTCCAAAAAGTAAAACCCATAAATTCGTTATGAAACCAACAAAAAAGAGCATGGACGCTATTGTCCATACTCTTCTAATCCCTAGCCATACGTAGCGCAAAGGAAGCGTGCTTTTCTATTGATGATTATAGCTTCTCGGTTTTGATGATTTACCGCCGGTTCTTTTTTCACCGCTTCTTGGCTTTACTGGAGCCTTTTTTCGACGGTCGTTGTAGCCGCCGCGAGAATCGTCTCTTCTTCTACGATCACGGTCACCACGATCAAACTGTTTTCTTTCTCTTTTTTGTGGAAGTGGTGATTCATCCGTTAATTTAACAGGAGTGGTATCCGGCTCTTTCGTTAACATCTTCAACACAGCTGCTACTACCGTTGAGGCATCATTTGCCTCTAGCAATTCCTCTGCAGCTGCTTTGTAATAATGAAGATTGTTGGACTCAATCGTTTGAAGAATCTTATCGACAACAGCGCGTTGCTGGCCTTCTAAAGCTTCATCAAGTGTTGGAGCCTGCATTCTTTCCATCTTCCGTTTAGTTGTTTTTTCAACGACAGCAAGATAAGACTTTTCACGCGGAGTAATGAAGGTCAGCGCTACACCCGCTTTACCAGCACGTCCTGTACGGCCGATTCGGTGTACATAGCTTTCTGGATCTTGTGGGATATCAAAATTGTATACATGTGTAACGCCGGAAATATCAAGACCCCTTGCTGCAACATCTGTAGCAACTAGGACATCAATCGTTCCCTCTTTAAATTTGCGAAGGACAGATAAACGTTTTGCCTGGCTCAAATCACCATGAATACCTTCAGCCGTATATCCTCTTAAATTCAATGCTTCTGCTAGCTCATCAACACGGCGCTTCGTACGGCCAAAAACAATGGCCAATTCCGGTGATTGAATATCCAAAAGTCTTGTTAACACATCAAATTTATTTCTTTCTTGAACTTCAAGGTAATATTGGTCAATCAAAGGAACAGTCATTTCTTTCGTTTTAACACGAACAATTTGTGGATCCTTCATGAACTTTTCTGCCATTCTTTGAATTGGTCCTGGCATGGTTGCTGAGAATAGTAATGTTTGGCGCTCTACAGGTGTTGAAGCAAGGATTGACTCAATGTCTTCTATAAAGCCCATATTTAACATTTCATCAGCTTCATCAAGGATCACCGTATTAACCGTGTCAAGACGCATGGTCTTTCTGTTAATATGGTCTAATACACGTCCTGGTGTACCGACAATAATATGAGGGGCTTTCTTTAACGAGCGGATTTGACGGCTTATATCCTGACCGCCGTAAATAGGGAGCACGCGTACTCTTTTTCCGGCACCAATTTTGTATAGCTCTTCTGATACTTGAATCGCTAACTCACGTGTTGGGGCAATGATAATCCCTTGGATGGCATCCATTTTCGTGTCAATTTTCTCCACCAACGGAATCCCAAATGCAGCTGTTTTACCTGTTCCAGTTTGCGCCTGACCGATCAAATCTTTATTTTCTAGGCTCAATGGAATCGTTTCTGCTTGGATTGGTGTCGCTTCCTCAAAACCCATTTTGAGAACAGCTTTTAACGTAGCCTGGCTTATGCCTAAGTCTTGAAACTTTGTCAATGTTTTCATTCTCCTTCTTCTATTTGAAAATGTTTTTGCTAAAGTGCTGAATATATTCTCACACACGCATCAAATGCGGTAATAGTTGCTGCTTTATTTTACTATAAAAAACGAATATGACTTTCAACTTCAAACCCAATCATAGAACTGAGCAAGGTTATGAGTTATACACCACATAATAAAGGCGGTGTGAGCAGAGCTTAGATCCATCCTAATTTAAAGTAGAAAATTTATTTTACTCTACGATAGGATATTCTGAATCGTTTTGCGGCGCTCGGCCCCTTTTCCATACAAAAAGAACATTCCCCAAAGGAGTATGCCCTTTTCAATCGTTCTTTAGACACGTTGATGATTATCATACCACTTTCGCCAGCATTTTGCAATAAAGACAAGTTTAATACTTCTTAAACCGGCCTTATCGGTCCATTAAAAAGTCCAGCACTTGAGAAAATAGGGCAGTACGTTCCTCACAGTGGCAAATATGATGTTTTGAATCCTTTATATAGGTGAGTTTTTTCTGTTTCGCACCAATGGTTTGGTATAAGTATTCAGCACTTTTGGGCGGCACAATCCCGTCACAATCCCCTTGTGCAATCAATGTCGGCACTTTCACCTGATTTAGGAGAGGCTTAATAAAAGAAACAAGCCTGCGGAATTGCAATGTCGCCGCTAAAGGGGTTTCTGTTATTTTTCGTTTATAACGGTGAAATAATTCATTCTCTTGTAAGTTTCCTCGAAAGGAATCGAGTATCATCTGTTTTATGTCAGCTCCGAGCTGCCTAGGACTAATATAGTATGCAGCCGCACTTAAAAGAACCAGCTTGTCCACAGGATAATTGGCAGCAAGATAACTGGCAATCAAGCCCCCCATTGAAAAACCAATCACGTACACGATTTCACAGGTTTCAATGAGCTTTTTCAATTCTGCTTCGGCATGATCAATCCACTCTTGATAGCGGACTCCTTTTAAAGAGCCTGGTTCACCGTGTCCCGGCAGCGTAGGAACGCTAAATAACCAATCTGTGTGTTCCTGCAAATACTCGGCCAAGGGCTCTACTTCATAGGGAGCACCCGTAAAGCCATGAATAAGTAAGCAGCCAATCATCTTTATCACACCTGCCAATTATCGCAAAATGATTACTTTATTTTTTTTGTAAGGCTGAAACGATTTCCTCTAACCTCATGCCACGTGAAGCCTTCACAAGTACGAGTGTATGTTCATCAATGAACGTTTTTAATTTCTGAATGAGTTCCGCCTTATCTGTAAAAGCAAACACTCTCTGTTCCCCCAAGGCCTTTCTTGCACCTTTCGCAATCTCCTCGCCAAGCGCACCAAAAGTAAAGAGATAATCAAGTTTATCAGTACTTAAACCTTCTCCAATTTGCAGGTGGTATTGCGCCTCCTGCGGGCCAAGCTCTAGCATGTCACCAAGAACAAGGATTTTCCGCTTATATCCTTGGAGATTTGACACCAATTCAATAGCTGCCATCATCGAGGTAGGGCTTGCGTTATAGGCATCGTTAATAATTTTTTCTCCATGCTGCCCTTCAACTAACTCCATACGCATATTTGTCAGCTTAATACTTGCTAAGCCTGCATTCATTTTTTCAAATGGAATAGAAAAATAATGAGCAATTAACATCGATGCAAGCGCGTTTAATATGTTATGCGTGCCAAGAACAGGGAGTTCAAAAACAAGGTCTTCAGTATTGATTTTAAAAGTGCTCCCTTGCTCGATTTGGGTGATTTCCGTTGGATATAGATCATTGGTTTCATTTCTGCCAAAGGTCTGAATGTTGACATTTCCTTTATAGTGGTGGATTCGCTCCATTAGCAGCGGCTCATCACCATGGAGGACCGCAAGTCCTCCATCACGAAGCCCTTGAAGGATTTCCAGTTTTGCTTCCGCAATTCCTTCCCTTGAGCCAAGGTCAAGAAGATGTGCTTCCCCAATATTGGTAATCACAACAGCATCAGGACAGGCAAGTTTTGTCAGGAATTCAATTTCACCTCTGCCGCTCATCCCCATCTCGAGGACAGCAATTTCAGTGTCTTCATTCAAGCCTAAAACCGTTAATGGCAGACCGATATGGTTATTATAATTTCCCTCCGTTTTTTGCACTTTATACTGGGTCGATAATAGACCAGCAGTCATATCCTTTGTTGTCGTTTTTCCATTACTTCCGGTAATTCCGACCACTTTAACAGGTAATTCCTTCCGATATTGACGTGCTAATTCCTGTAAGGCGACAAGACAGTCATCGACCATAACGATTGGCAAATGGGTGGGTGGATTTGGGACATCCTTTTGCCATAGGGCAGCCGCCGCGCCTTTTCGGATCGATTCCTCTACATATTTATGGCCGTCCGAGTATTCTCCTTTAAATGGAATAAACAAGTTTCCCGCTTTTATCTTTCGGGAATCAATCGTCACTCCCTCAATAATCAAGTCTTCAAACGGGGTGATATCATTGGTGGCAGAAACCATTTCTAAAATTTGTTTCACAGAGCGTTTTATCAAATTGATATCCTCCTTTACCAATTTTTTAAATTAAATGGACACGGCGCTTCAGCCGTGTCTCCGTTGTCTTAGTAAATTAAAAAGTGTATTTAATATTTTGTTTCTCCGCATGTCTTTCTTTTGCTAGATTCACCAGTCGCTCAATTAATTGTGGATACTCTATCCCGGTGTGCTTCCACAAAAGCGGGAACATGCTAAACGGCGTAAAGCCAGGCATTGTATTAACCTCATTAATTAACGCCTTGCCATCTTTCGTTAAGAAGAAATCAGCCCGAACAAGTCCGGAGCAATCTAATGCTTTAAACGCTCGAATCGCCATTTCCTTCAGCTGCTCATACTCTTCTTCTGTTATGTCGGCAGGAATCATCAGCGCTGTATCGCCATCTTCATATTTCGCTTTGTAATCATAAAAATCCGTTTTCGGAACAATCTCACCAGCTACGGAACATTCCGGATCATCGTTTCCGAGGACAGCTATTTCTATTTCACGGGCTGTGACACCTTCTTCAACAATGACTTTGCGGTCAAATTGGAAAGCTTCCACAAACGCTTTATCTAATTCAGCACGATTGGTACACTTGCTGATTCCTACACTAGAACCAAGATTCGCCGGTTTTACAAAGCACGGATACCCCAGTTCAGCTTCTACCTTTACATAAGCCTCTTCCTTCGTATTCTCCCATTCGCTTTTAATAAAAGCAACATAGTTTACCTGTGAGAGACCAGCCTGTGCAAAGACATTCTTCATCATTACTTTATCCATTCCAGCAGCTGAAGCAAGTACTCCGTTCCCGACGTACGGCAAGTTAATTAATTCCAATAGCCCTTGAACAGTTCCGTCTTCGCCATTTGGTCCATGCAGCAATGGGAAAATAACATCAAGGGATGCCGCTTCCTCCTGTTCCGATTGGAAAAGTGATGGAGCAAGCGATAATGGTGATAATGAATTGTCGTTAGAAAATTCAAGTGCTTTAACATTTTCTACTGGCCCACTTAGCTGCGGACCTTTAATCCATTCGCCTTCAACATTTATGTAAATAGGTTGAATTTCAAATTTCTCAAGGTCTAACGCTCGAATTACTGCAAGTGCTGTCTGTAAGGATACTTTATGCTCGGCGGATTTTCCTCCATATAACAAACCTAGTTTTGTTTTCATACCAAAACCTCCATATTCTCTTTCACGGTTATATTTTAACACTTTATTTAATAAGAAAGGAAATGTGGCAGACGTGTTTTTTAATGTTTTTTCCTAGCTATATTTTATGATTCCTATAGCTTGCTTCAAAACAATCAATTGTTCTACTATAAAGAAAACTCGCCGATTGGCGAGCCCCTAAGGGCGAAGACAGAGGCGTAGTTGCACTTATACTTTCCTATTAGCCAAAAAAAGCGAAAACGCCCGTCTAGCGGCGTAAGTCCACTTGCCGCCGGGCGCTGAAGCTGGACAAATCTCAAAGTCGATTTTTATACTATCTATATAGAAAATCTCTCCAAAATGGAGAGATTTTAAATGACATTTAGTTTCCATTCTTTTGTTTTTTTATCAAAGATGATTTTCGCATGGTATGGTTTATTGGAGATTTGTTCATATTCTTCCACCATATCATCCATATTTGCGAAATCGCCAATCACCCAGATAGGAATTTCAATCCGGCCGCGCTGATGGTCTGCATCTCTTAAAGAGATGCAAATTCCTTCCTTGATGAAGGGGGTTAACGAAAGAAGAATTTCTTTATTAACCTGCGGATATTCGCGTTTCTTTCGAATCCCAAAGATTGATTTTTCCAGCTTCATCTCCCCAAGTTTGCCGGCAATTACTTCACTAAGTAAATGAAAAAAGTCCTTGAAGCTGCGATAATAGGTCTTGTTATACCAGCCATCATCATGGGCCAAATAAACAAAACGGTTTCCCAGTTTATTATAAAAAGGCAATTTTAAATGTTGCTTTTGATGGCCTAAGTATAATAATTCAGCTAATTCCTGACCTGAAAGTTCATTCAATACTTCTTCTTCAATAAAGTCGATCCAACAGAAATTTCCGTAACTATATACATCTTCCGCAGCTAACTTGTTAATTCGTTCTTCGGGACAATATTCGAGCAGCGTATGCATATTAAAATCAGCATCATCAAAGCGGTGCGCCAGTAAAAGAAGATGATTTAATGAACCTGAAAAAGCAGCAGTAAATTCAGCGAATTCGATACCATAGGACAGTACATACTGGTCTGTTTGATTTAAATGAATATAGATGAGATCCCGTATGTCTTGATGATGCTTTTTCAAAGCCAAACTCCCCCGTTCAACTACATTTTAATAATATTTAACGGCAGTTTCCATGAAACTTCCAAATGCTCTTTGTAAATACTTCCTTATTTTATCAAATAATAGGTCAATTAGCATATTTCAATTCTTTTACAAAAAACTATCAAGTGTTACACATACTATTTTTACATCCACTATAATATTATTAGTTCTTTTGTCTAATTGTAGACAAATTGTCATCCATGTACCTAATGAAAGGAGTGTATATAAAGCATGATTAAAGATATGACTCCCGATGAAATCAGTCTTTATATTATAAAAACCTTAAAAGAAAACAAAAAAGCGGAATTTGAAATCATTTTAGATGAACTCCAACCCTATGATGTAGCGAAAATTTATGAAGAATTACCGGAAAAACATAAAGGAAGGTTTCTATTATTTTTAAAATTTGACGTCCTCGCTGACTTGATGGAGGAGCTTCCAAAGTCAGAACAGCTTAGTTTATTAAACATTCTTGGCATCGAAAAATCCAGTAAAGTTCTAGATTTAATGGACAATGACGACCTTGCATTATTATTAAATGAACTGTCCCCTGAGAAAAAAGATTCACTTCTTTCAGGTATGAACATAGAAGAGTCCAAAGCAGTTAAAGGCATTATGAATTACCCTCCGGAAACAGCCGGAAGAATTATGACAAACCGCTTTGTCTGGATCCGAGATTATTTTACCGTTAGAGAAGCAGTCGATAAGTTTAAAATATTTGCTGAGTTTGCAGAGTCGATTAACTATCTGTATGTCATTGATGAAGCACGAAAGCTTGTTGGGGTCGTCTCTTACCGGGATTTACTGTTAGCGGAACCGGAGGAAAAAATTAGGACGATAATGTATGAACGGGTCATTTCGGTTTCGGTTACAACTGACCAAGAGGTCGTGGCGCGTACTGCGGAACGATATGATTTCTTAGCGATTCCCGTTGTCAATGAAAACAATGTCCTTGTCGGGATTGTCACCGTAGATGACATTATTGATATCGTCATAAAGGAAGCAAATGAAGATATTGAAAAGTTATCGGCATCAGGAAAAGCAATTGACTTTGAAACGAAAACATTGGTCGCTGCAGCAAGAAGACTTCCATGGCTGATTTTACTATTATTCATTGGCGTTATTTCAGGAAGAATCATCAGTAGTTTTGAAGAAACCCTCCAACAGGTAGTGGCCCTTGCTTTTTTTATGCCGATGATTGCCGGGATGACGGGAAACACCGGCACGCAATCACTTGCGGTCGTTGTCAGAGGGCTGATCTCATTTGATATTAATAAGCGCGTGATTACCCGTTTAATAACAAGGGAACTCGGTGTCGGCATCACCATCGGCATCACCTGTGCCGTCCTAATTGCTATTATTGCTTATATCTGGCAGGGAAGTTTGATATTGGGCGCTGTTGTCGGCTGCTCCTTATTTTTCACTCTTATTATCGGGACACTTGCGGGTACGATTATACCGCTAATCCTTTACCGCTTGAAGATTGACCCTGCGGTGGCGTCAGGGCCGCTGATTACCACTTTAAACGATATTTTTTCGTTACTCACCTACTTTGGCATTGCCACTATGTTTTTAAAATATTTAATGTAAGAAAAGCGGAAGTAGCGGCGGGCTGCCGGAGCTGGACAGTTCCGAAGTCCAAAGAGATATAAAAATTAAATGAAACCTTTCGCGTATGGAATCGTTATATATAAGAGGATGTAATATTTTTCCGAATAAGCTTTGTTAGCGAACTTTTTCTCTGCTGATATGAGGTAGATCATTATAGAAAAAAATGGGTGTGTCCGATGGATATATACAGAAAAAAAGCCGATCGATTTGATTGGACTTTAACATTATTATTATTTCTTTTTTTCTTAGTCAGCTGTGCGGCTATTTATAGTGCACAAGCATCGGGGCAATATGGCGGGAAGAATTTTTTAGTTATGCAGGTTTTTTGGTATGGAATAGGGGCCGCCATTATCTCCGTTTCCATCTTTATCGACGGCTATCAATATAAGCGACTTTCCTGGTATTTATATGGCTTCGGACTGATTTTACTTATTGGCGTTTACGTTGCACCAGAATCCATTGCCCCTGTAAGAAACGGGGCAAAAAGCTGGTTTGTCATTAGAGGAATCGGGCAGATTCAGCCATCAGAATTCGTAAAAGTTTTTTTGATTTTGGCTTTAAGCCGTCTAATTACAACCCACCACGAAAAGCATCTGGAAAAATCACTAAAAACAGACTTTCTTTTACTTTTAAAATTAGGCATTACAACAGCTGTGCCGCTTGGATTGATCATGCTCCAGCCCGACCTTGGGACAGCACTCGTCATTCTATCCATTTTAACAGGAATTATCTTGATTTCTGGTATTTCATGGAAAATCATTATCCCGATATATAGTGCGGGGGCATCCCTTGCAGCCCTTATATTCTATCTTGTATTAATCAAGCCTGAATTTCTGGAAAAATACCTCCATGTGCAAACCTATCAGTTTAACCGAATTTATGCCTGGCTTGATCCCTATAGTCATGCAACAAGCTCGAGCTTCCATTTGTTAAGATCGTTAACTGCGATTGGTTCAGGATTAATATCCGGAAAAGGGTTAGGCAATCGCGAGGTTTATATCCCGGAAGCCCATACTGATTTCATTTTTAGTGTTATTGGTGAGGAGTATGGCTTCGTTGGCGGCAGTATCGTCATTGGTCTCTTTTTTCTGCTTATCTTTCATTTAGTCAAGACTGCTTTAGATACCAATGACCCGTTTAATACCTATATCTGTACTGGAATTATTAGTATGATTACCTTTCATGTCTTCCAAAATATCGGCATGACAATTCAAGTACTGCCGATTACTGGAATTCCGCTGCCATTCATCAGCTATGGCGGCAGCTCGCTCATGGGGAATATGTTTGCGATGGGTCTTGTATACAGCATTCGCTACCACCATAAAACGTATATGTTCTCATCCGAAAACTCGTTGAATGCTTAATAGAAAAGCGGAAGCTCTTTGTACAGGGGTTGGAGCAAGACAATAAGACAAGTTGAAGTGCTTGTTCAGGAGCTGGTCCTAGACATTTTCTGAAAAACTGCAAGGCTCTGCTGCCTTTTTCTATAAATATAGGAATTTCTTAAAGAAAAGTACCATATTAATTTGAATATAAGACAAACTGGTATAAACTAATTATTGTTGGTTCTTTATTATTTACATAAGCGAAGGTGAACTATGGCACAGTTTATTAACTCTGTTTTGGAATTTTTATCCCAGCTAGGCTACTTCGGTATTGCCTTAGGATTAATGATAGAAATCATTCCAAGTGAAATTGTCTTAGGCTATGGCGGTTACATGATTTCACAAGGACATCTCAATTTTGTCGGTGCTGTTATTGCCGGTACGATCGGCGGCACGCTTGCCCAGCTATTTTTATATTGGGCGGGCTATTATGGCGGCAGGCCTTTTTTAGAAAAATACGGAAAATATGTTCTTATTAAAAAGAGTCATATTGATATTGCGGAACGTTGGTTTGAAAAATATGGGGCCGGTGTGATTTTCTCTGCAAGGTTCATACCTGTTGTCAGACATGCCATTTCCATTCCTGCTGGGATTGCCAAAATGTCAGCAACTAAATTTACCCTTTACACCGTGGCAGCCGTTTTGCCGTGGTCGATTCTCTTCCTTTACTTGGGGAAAGTGTTGGGCAAGAATTGGTCTCATGTGAAAGAATTTGCCCAGCCATATGTCCTGCCAATCATTATTGCCGCTGTTGTTTTGGGCACTATCTATTTTTTAGTCAAGAAAACGAAAAAAACCACCGATTAATCTGATGATTCGGTGGTTTTTTATTCCATTATATGTTAAAAAGTCATAATGCAAGAAAAATAATCCGTACATAAAAAATCAATATTAAAGCATAACACCCGTAATCGCAGCGGTTAGTAGACTTACAAGTGTTGCGCCAAATAGCAATTTAAGGCCAAATTTTGCGACAAGATTTCCCTTCTTTTCGTTTAAGCCCTTTACAGCACCAGTGATAATTCCAATCGATGAAAAGTTAGCAAAGGAAACAAGGAAGACAGAAATGATTCCAACAGTTCTACTTGACAATGACTCTGTGATTTTTCCTAAATCTATCATCGCAACGAACTCATTCGA
This sequence comes from Neobacillus drentensis, assembly GCF_036965245.1. Lineage (GTDB taxonomy): Bacteria > Bacillota > Bacilli > Bacillales > Cytobacillaceae > Neobacillus > Neobacillus drentensis_G. The sequence continues at coordinate 5,525 of NZ_JBALPG010000045.1, read as the reverse complement.
TAATAATTTTGTCGCCATGATGGTTCCAGCATCGACTATTTCGGATGAAGGTACCCCAACGATAAAGGCCAGTGGTGCGAACAAATAACCAAGAGCCATTTGGAAGCTAATGCCGAAAATCGCAGCAAACACATGATTAATAATACTTATTAGGGCAACAAAACCAATTAGCATTGCGCCGACGATGATGGCCACTTTGAAACCATCTAAAATATATTCCCCAAGCATTTCAAAAAAAGTTTGCTTCTCTTCATCTTGAATATCAATAATATCCTCTTGTTCTGTTACTTCATAAGGATTAATGATATTGGCAATGATAAATCCGCCAAATAAGTTTAATACCAGTGCGGTGATCACATATTTTGGTTCGATCATTGTCATGTACGCCCCTAATATCGATGCCGACACCGTCGACATTGCCGAGGTACATAATGTATACATGCGATGTTCAGGAAGGTATGGAAGCTGTTTTTTTACTGAAATAAACACCTCAGATTGGCCAAAAACAGCAGATGCCACCGCATTATAAGACTCTAATTTCCCAAGCCCATTCACCTTACTTAAAACCATGCCTAGGAAACGGATGATAATCGGAAGGACTCTTATGTACTGAGCAATTCCAATTAATACGGAAATAAAGACAATCGGCATTAGAACGTTCAAGAAGAAAGGTGCTTCCCCTTTATTTGCGATTCCGCCGAAAACAAAATTAATCCCATCTGCAGCATATGCTAGAAGATGTTCAAATACTCCTGAAATTCCTCTAATAAGCACAAGCCCTATTTCTGTATTAAGCAGAAAATAAGCAAATAGAAGCTGTAAAACGACCATAATGCCAATCGACTTGAATTTGATCCCTTTTTTATTGTTGCTTACGATAAAGGCAAGCAAAAAAATAACGACTAATGCCACCAAAAACATAACAAATTTCAAAACGCTCTCTCCCTTTTCTGATGATGGTATCTCTGAGCTGTAAAAGTATAAATCAACTATATTTTTCGACAAAAAACGACAACGTTTTCAAACACATAAACCTGATTATAAGATTTGCTTATAATAGGTGTCAACTCTTTGCAAGGAAGTAATAAAATTCAGGTTATTCATTATCATCTAATTTTTACTTTTTCCTTTTTACCATCGAATCATCCATTCTTTTCTGCTCAAAGGGAATATAAAAAGGCATGGAGAATTCTCTCCATACCTTCGGTCAACCTACTATTGTGCTCATTCTACCTTATTTTATGACCCTTGCTGGGCTACACTTACCCGGCCTTTATATAAAAAATAGAAATAAAGAAGCATCGAAATGAAAATGGAAACAGCAGATGTTATATAAATACTGCTATATCCGAGCAGATGGCTAATTTGACCGAACGCCATCGCCCCTAAACCCACACCTAAATCAAAAAAGGAATAGAAAGTAGCATTCGCCATTCCTCTTCGATTTATTGGAACTTTTTCAATAGCCCACGCCTGCAGGGCAGGTTGTACCATCCCAAAACCTAGACCATACAAAACAGCCGCCACAAAAAGAACCATGCTGTTTGGAAGCCACCCTAATAAAATCATCGCTGTCAATATTAACAATGTTCCGGGGATAAAGACAGCCTGATGTCCTTTTCGGTCATATAGCTGTCCCGCGAAAGTCCTTGTGGCCATTAATGCAAGTGCATATAAGAGAAAGTACAATTGAATGCCGGAAATATCCTTTTCAGCCGTATATAATGGTAGAAAGGCAGCAATCCCACCAAATGTTACCGTGATAAAGAACATCAGCATCGACGGCTTCAAGGCATTTTTCTCATAAAGATCAAGCTTTGCTTTTGTCCTATTATGCTTTGGTTCAACCTTTTTGTAGGTAATTCTTGAAGACAACAAAAGAGCCACCAAGCCTAATCCCGCACAAATTAAGAAAAATTGTTTGAACGAAATGATACCGGTTAAAATCAGTCCTAGGGAAGGACCGATTGCTAGTGCTAAATTGCCAGACAACCCATAATACCCCATTCCCTCTCCTCTTCTAGAAGCAGGAATTAAATCTGAGGCAATCGTTCCGGAGGCAGTGGTGGAAAATCCCCAGCCAGCCCCTTGAACAACCCGCATCGCAAATAATAAGACGATACTTGTTGAAAATCCAAAGGATCCAACCGATAGGACAAAAATGGCTAAACCAATGAGATAAACAAATCCCCTGCCCTTTGTTTCAAGTGATTTTCCCGCATATGGGCGCAGCAATAAGGCAGAGAAGGTAAAGATTCCTACGACAAACCCGATTAATTGATCATTGCCGCCTAAATCTTCCACAAACAGAGGAATGGTTGGAAGCGTCATTTGAAATCCAAGAAAGATAAAGAAGTTAGCTAAACAGATAAGAACAAAGTCTTTTGTCCATATCTTTTCTTTTCTCAGCTGTTTTTCCATATATAGTGAAGTTTCCTCTCTTTTTTTATCAATGAAAAAACGTTTCTACACTAGTAGAAACGAAATTTCATGTCAAAAATGTATTACTTTGCATTAGCAGCTTCAATGACGCTTTTCATTGAATGCATTTGACCTAAATGAAGGGACTCATGAAAAATGGCAAAGTTGGCAAGCTCACCAAAGGTTTCTTGACCTAGAAACGGAGTTTTCAGCTTTTCGTTAAAGCTTTCAACCGGAATTTCCTTGATTCTTTTCATTTGCTCTTTTAACTGTGCCGATAATTCCTGAATGGATGGAACGTCACCTTGCCAGTCGGCTGGTTTCGTGCCTGTTGCAAAAATTTCCATATAGTTTGCTGGGAGACTCGTTGATTTTTTCGGAAAGCCAAACATAAATTGTTCAGCAACTGTCAAAACATGACCAACATGCCAGTGAATCGTATTGTTAAAACCGTGTGGCTGCACATCAAGAATCGCCTCGTCTAAAGCCTCAACATTTTTAATAAAATAACTCCTGGTTAACTCAAAGCTCTTAAATAATAGTTCACTCATTCATTTTAGCCTCCCTCTCATTTCATAGCTTTATTCTATACCAAAATCAGGTAATTTTTAAAGTAAAACGCTCTTACATTTCTTGCGGTGCTTCAATTCCTAACAGTCGTAAGCCTTCTTTTAGAACAACTGTTACCGAATAAACAAGGGCCAAGCGCGCTTCCCGCTCACTGCTCTCCTCGAGGATTTTTACTTCGGCATAATATTTATTGAAGGCTTGGGCAAGGTCAACAATATATTTGGCCACCTGCGAAGGATCAAAGTTCTCACAAGATCTTTTAATGGCAGGTGCAAATTCCATTAGCAGGCTTGCCACCTTCCATTCTTTTTCCCAAGAATTCGTGTAGTTTTTAGGATGTAAATCCGCTTGCCAATTCGCTTTTCGTAAAATCGAACATGCCCGGGCAAAGGTGTATTGGACATATGGACCTGTTTCCCCTTCAAACCGAAGCATTTCCTCTAAGGAAAATTCAATATCATTCATCCGGTTATTTTTTAAGTCGTGGAAAATAACCGCACCCACTCCCACCTGTTTCGATACTGCATCTTTGTTTGCCAGGTTTGGATTCTTCTCCTCGATATTGTGCCGTGCCATCGAAATTGATTCATTTAATACCTCTTCTAATAAAACAACCTTGCCTTTACGTGTCGACATCTTTTTACCGTCTTTTAACATCATTCCAAATGGAACATGAACCATTTTCTCTGCCCATTCATAGCCCATTTTTCCTAACACGGCAATCAACTGTTTAAAATGAAGGCTTTGTTCATGACCGACCACATATAAGGACTGGACAAAGTCGTAGTTCTCTTTTCTGTAGTGAGCGGCTGCTAAATCACGGGTGGCGTAGAGTGTAGCGCCATCGGATTTTTTAATTAAGCACGGAGGCAGCTGCTCTTCGGCTAACTCGACTACCATGGCCTGATCGGATTCTACCAGCAGCTGTTTTTCCTCAAGCAGTTTGACGATCCGATCCATTTTGTCATTATAAAATGCTTCGCCCGCATAGGAGTCAAATTGGACGTTCATCAACTCATAAATTCTTGAAAACTCTTTAAGCGATTCATCTCGGAACCATTGCCACAGTGTTAAGGCTTCCTCATCACCATCTTCTAATCGTTTGAACCAGCTGCGCCCCTGATCTTCAAGTGATGGGTCTGATTCCACCATATCATGAAACTTAATATATAGCGCGAGTAGCTCCTTGATCGGGTTTTGTTTTACCTTTTCGGAATCACCCCATAGTTTATAGGCGGTAATTAACTTCCCAAACTGTGTGCCCCAGTCACCAAGATGGTTTATTCTGATAGGCTTATAGCCGCATTTCTCTAAAATAAGCGCTATAGAGTTTCCAATTACAGTGGAACGCAAATGTCCCATCGAAAATGGCTTGGCAATATTCGGTGACGACATGTCGATCGGTACATTGCCACCATTCCCAAATTCCTGGGCACCGAAATGACCTTTTTGCTCGAAAATGCTGCTTATGAGCTGTTCCGAAACCAGCTTTTTATTTAGAAAGATATTAAGGTATGCGCCCACAACTTCAACCTTTTCAAATGTAGGCGATTGAATCTTTTCACTTAGTTCTTGCGCAATCAGATTGGGCGATTTTCTTTTTAGCTTGGCTAATGTGAAACACGGAAAGGCTAAATCCCCATGTGCAGAGTTTTTTGGTTTTTCAATCATTAGTTCTAGTTCCGCTGCAGTAATTTCCTGGTCTAGCAGTTCGAATAGGATGGCTGCAAGCTCCTTTTTAAAATTCATTTTTTATTGACCTCCTTTTATTTAAAAAAACAAAAAACCCCCGCCTCTTATATAAAGAGACGAGAGTTTGATAATCCCGCGGTACCACTCTAATTGTTCAAAAAGAACCGGCTTTACTTTGTAACGGAGGATTCTCCGGCTTACCCTACTTGGTTCGGGTCAGCATCTCCAAAGTGCGCTTCATTATCTGCTCCGTATCAGGCTCACACCGCCCCTGACTCGCTTTCACTTCCTAGATAACTACTCTCTTTTTCATTGATTTTTCCAACTTGATTACCAGTTATTATACTGGAAACATTAGGATTTATCCAGTCATGTTGATGAATTTTTTTTATTAAGGAAATCCTACTATGGAAGGAGGGATTTCCTATGGCCAGAAGAAATAAAATACTTGTCCCGGAAGCGCGTAAAGGATTGGATGCGCTTAAAGCGAAGGTCGTTCAATCTGCGAACCCTGAGAATGCGAAATTTGAAGCTGCCGAAGAGGTCGGTGTTCCCTTGAAAAAAGGCTATAACGGCCAGCTCACATCCGAACAGGCCGGAAAAGTCGGTGGAAGACTTGGCGGCAGCATGGTTCGCGAGCTCGTTAAAATGGCACAAGAGAATTTAAGTAAAAAACAGTAATGCTTGGTTAATCATGTACCTTTTAAAGGACAAATCTCTGTAAAGTAGCTGGCGATTTGTCCTTTTTTATGCCGTTGAAGGAAAAATCTGTGTTGGTAAGCGAAAGGAATGTCCTTCATTTTGCTGATGAAGGACAAATCTTCGTAGGATAGCTATTGAAA